>NZ_LADU01000019.1 GCF_000961795.1 Hyphomonas sp. BRH_c22 | reverse complement strand
CCGCGCCTCCTGTCGGAACTGGACGCGGCCGGCCTGCAACGCGAGACCGTTCGCCTTCATGTTGGCCTTGGAACATTCAAGCCACTCGAAGCGGCACAGCTGGAAGCCAACCGCCTCCACGCCGAATGGCGCCGCCTGACGCCGGAAACCGCTGGCCGGCTCAACGCCGCACGCGCCGCAGGCCACCGCTGCGTCCCCGTCGGAACCACGGCGATGCGCACGCTTGAAAGCTGCGCCACCCCCTCCGGCACCCTCGTCCCTGCCACCGGGCCCACCGACATCTTCCTCAAGCCCGGCGATGCCGTGAGCGCCACCGATGCCATCGTCACCAATTTCCACCTGCCGGGTTCCAGCCTTTTCATGCTGGTCTGCGCACTGATGGGAACGGACGTGATGCAGGCGGCCTATGCGCATGCGATCGCATCAGACTATCGCTTCTATTCCTATGGCGACGCCTGCCTGTTGCTGCCCTAGGAAACCGACTGCGCGGCCGGCCCGCGCAACTCTTCCATCGAGCGGATCGCCTTGGCTGCGGTGATGCGTGCCAAGTGGCGGCCCTTCTCGTCGCGCCAGTCCGCTTCGACCAGACCGGTCGTCCTGCCCCGGCTCACCAGGCGGCCTTCAATCGTGATCAGGCCGTGCGGCACGGGCCGCAGGATGCGCGTCTGCAGCTCCATCGTCGTGAACCACTCGCCATCCTCCAGCGCGCTGGCCATTGTCATCGACACGATATGGTCCGACAGGCCGGCAACCCAGCCGCCAAACACCCTTTGCTCGCCGATGTCGCGCGAGCCGTCATTCGGCCACTCATACAGGGTGTGCCCGTAGGAGACCTCCTTCAGCCAGAGATCGGGCCGGATGCCGAGATTCCTGATCCCGGCGGGAAAGTCCCACAAGCCATTTTTCAGGCGGTCAAAGAATTCGGTCTGCTGGGCAGACATGTCAGTGCGGCTCATGCGAGTCGGGCTCCGTTCGGGACTGGAAAATCTGGTGAGAACAATACAATCGAATTGTCAGCATCCGGAAATCCAAGCGTCAGGACTTCCGACATGAACTTGCCGATCTGGCGGGGCGGAAAGTTGACCACGGCGGCAGCCTGCTTTCCGATGAGGGCATCCGGCGAGTAGTGCTCCGTCACCTGGGCCGAGCTCTTCTTCAGGCCCACGCCGGGCCCGAAATCGATGACCAGGCGCCAGGCAGGCTTGCGCGCGCCATCAAGCGGTGCCGCTTCGATGATGGTCCCGATGCGGATGTCGATTTCGCGGAACGTCGCGAAGTCAGTTTGTGCCGCAGCCGGGGAGCCCGGTTCGTCGGTCAGGTGCATTGCCGGCTCAGCATGTCGCTCCGCCGTCGACGACCATCATCTGGCCAGTCATGTAGCTGCCGGCTTTCGACGCGAGATAGCAGGCCGCGCCGGCGATTTCTTCCGGCTCGCCAATCCGTGCCATCGGCGTGCCGGAAAGGGCGCGCTTCAGGTTCTGCGGGTCTTCCCACAGGGCGCGGGCGAAGTCGGTGCGGATCAGTCCGGGCGCAATGCAGTTCACGCGGATATTGTCCTTGCCGTATTCGGTGGCCAGGTTGCGGGCAAGCTGGAAGTCCGCGGCCTTGGAGATGTTATAGGCGCCAATGATCGGCGAACCGCGCAGGCCGCCAATCGACGACACCAGGATGATCGCGCCGTCCTTGCGTTCCCGCATCTGCGGCATGCACATCTGGATCAGCCAGTGGTTGGAGATGATGTTGTTCTGCAGCACTTTTTCGAACTGGTCGTCGGTAATGCCTTCCATCGGGCCGTAATAAGGGTTGGCGGCGGCGTTGCAGACCACCACGTCAATCTTGCCGAAGGCCTTGTTTGTTGCATCGACCATGGCCTGCAGCTCTTCCTTGGAAGAGATGTTCGCGGGCACGGCAATCGCGGTGCCGTCACCGTGCTTTTCATTGATGGCGGCGGCCACTTCCTGGCACGGGCCGGGCTTGCGCGACGAAATCGTCACTTTCGCACCCTGGTCGGCCATGGCCTCGGCAATCGCCCGGCCGATGCCGCGCGATGATCCTGTAATGATGGCTGATTTTCCGGATAGATCAAACAGGCTCATGGCGCCGCTCCCTCGTGTTTTGCTTTGAGCGGGAGCGTAAGGCCTGCCTTGCGCAGCGGCTAGGGGTCACCTAGCGAAAAGTCGCGAATAGACGGGCACGGGCGCTTTGGCAGGGCGTTAACTCAGACGGCCAGCTGCCACTCGTTGATCAGAATTTCCGCCAGGCCCTCTGTACGTTTGCGCACCACTTCCGGCGTCCAGGCATCCTGGTCCATCAAGTCGCGCGTCAATGCGAAATCGGCGCCGCCGCCGCCATTGAAGTAAACCTCTTTCTTGGCGCGATAGTCGTGCCGGTCGGCCTTCTGGTTCACCTTGTGGGTCAGCAGCACGAAATTACCGAGCGTGTCACATTGTTCGCGGCGTTTGGCGGGGTCCGGCCAGGTGATCATCCAGTGGCTGTCTTCCTGCACACTGCGGGGCAGCACATGCTCGACGGTCGCATCGGATTCCGGGGGGATGGTAAAGCCGTCGTCCAGCGCCGCATTCAGGCGCAAGGCCATGGCCCGGCGCTGGCCGAAGGTCGCGAAACGTCCCAGCAGGCGTTCGTGCACCTTGCGGGCCTCATCCTTCGTGATGGCAAATGGCCCGTTCTTGGCCAGCAGCGTGCGTTCATTGGTAACGGCTTCGCTGACCTTGCTGAAACGCTTGTTGCGCTGGTCCTTGTCGTGGAGGATCAGCTGGATCACGTAGCCGAGCCGTTCCAGGCCCGTGAAGAATTGCGGAGCAATCGGCGAATCGATCCCGCGCTCGACCAGGAATTTGAGGGCAGGGGCACGCCAGCTCTGCTGCTCAAGCGCGCGCAGCTGGTTCAGCTTATCGGACACGAGCGCGGCATTCGGGCCATCACTCACCTTTGCCGTCGTGATCTGGCGATAGGCAGCGACATAGTTCGGCAGCAGGTCATCGAGGAATTTGCGCGGATCGATTTTCGACAGGACGGCTTTCTGGAAACCGGCAACAAGGTCGCCCTTCGGTGACCGGTCATGGATCGCGCGGATCTGCCGAAGCAGATCGTCAAAGGCGCCGCCGCCCAGAACCGCTTCATGCTCGGCCCAGCGTTCGGCATAGGCGTTCGCCTCCCTGACGGAAAACTTGGCCTTCTGGAACAGTTCGGTCTTGATGATGTCGTGCGCGTCAGGTTCCTTGCCGCGTGTATTGAGAACCCGGAACACCTTGAACCCCTGATCCTTGTCGTTCACCACAACCCTCACAAGCGCGCAGCCAGCGACGACCGTATCGGTCAGCGCGCGCCGCCGCTCGTCGGTCATCTTTTTCAATTCCTTGAGGATGGCGGTGGCATTTCCAACCATGCGTTGCTGGCTGTCGCTCTCGCCAGGCTCGTTCTCAAGGGATTTCGTGGCGCCGAGCCGCTGGATCGTGTCGCGGAAAAACGCGCCATCCATATAGTTCAGCGTCAGCCGCCAATTGGCAGCTTCGCCCAGCATGGGGCGGGCTTCGTCAGCGATCATGGCGTGCAGCGCGGCGGCGCGCTCCGCGTCCGTTTCCAGGTCGCGCAGCACGGCCAGAAGGATGGTCAGCGTGGTCAGCCGCTGCTGCCCATCAACGATTTCGACCATGCCGGTTTCGGCGCCGTTCACGAGAACGATCGCGCCAATGAAGTGAGGTATGCTGCTGTCGGTTGCTTCAGCGAGGTCGCCGAGCAAGTCGAGTGCTTCACGCTCTCCCCACGAATAACTACGCTGATATGGCGGCATGCACAGGCGTTCTCCCTGTCCGAATATGCCGCTAAGCGAGCTCTCCTGAGCTCGTACGCCTAGGCTCATCTCAATTCCCCTATACAGCCCACATCACTAGCCCTTGCCAAAGACCATCACAACGCGGGATGAACGGTTGGCAATGTGTTTGGTCAAAAGTGTGACGGGAGAGTAACGGTATGCGTCTGGTGAGGTTCCAATTTGATGACGAGGTGCATTTTGGTGCATTGAAGGCCGACTCCGTTGTGCCGCTTGCAGGTGACACGTTTGATGCCGCGCTGAAGGCGGCGCCGTGCGGCGACCCAATCCCCTTGAAAGCCGTGACGCTCCTCGCGCCGGTGCCAAAGCCGGGCAAGATTCTTGGAATCGGCGTCAACTACGCGGCGCACGCCGCTGAGAGCGTCAGCTTCGTCGACACGAAGAAGCCAGAGGTCCAGAAATGGTTCAACAAGCAGGTGACGGCGGTCAATGGCCCCTATGACGCCGTGCACCTGCCGAAAGTGTCAGAGCAGCTCGACTATGAAGGCGAGCTGGTGGTCATCATCGGCAAGCGGGGGCGCCACGTCCCGCCCGAGCGCGCCTTCGAGATTGTCGCCGGTCTCACCGTTGGCTGCGACTATTCGGTGCGTGACTGGCAGCGTGCCAGCCAGACCATGATCATGGGCAAGGGGTTCGATACGCATGCCGTGTTCGGTCCGGCCATCGTCACGCTGAACGAGATTACCGACCTGCCGTCACTGGAACTGCGCACCTTCGTCAACGGCGAGCCGCGGCAGGTGGGTTATGTCCGCGACCAGATTCATGACATCGCCGCACAGATCGCCCACCTCACCGCCGCGTTCACGCTCGAGCCGGGCGACGTGATCTTCACCGGAACGCCGGCCGGGGTCGGCGCCGGCCACACGCCGCCCAAATGGCTGAAGGCGGGTGATCGCGTACGCGTCGAAATCGACGGGCTGGGTTTCATCGAAAACGAAATCGTAAGGGAACCGGGTGAGACCATCATCGCCTAGTCCGGAGTTTCCACGCATGCGCATCCTGTTTCTGCTGGCCGGTCTTGTGACGGCGGCCTGCAGCGGCCCTGCCGCACCCCTGACACCCCCTGACACCCCCCGCACCATCACCAGCACCGACTTCGCCCTGCTGCCTTGCGCCCCTGCCACCGCCCCGAATCCCTGCGTTCTCGTGATGGCGGGCGGCAAGCGTGTCCTTTTTGGAACACCTGCCGGTGTCGTGCATGACATGAGCCCCGAACATCTTCGGAATCTCGATGCCGTCATGCTGTTCTCGCTGCGCGGCGAGGATCTTGAAGGCCTTGACGATGTGCGCAATGCCAGCTGGCGGGCAGGGCATGAATCCCAGCTCCGCGTGTCCGGCCCGGGGGGCACGAGCGACGTTCTCGCCGCCATCAACAAGGCCTATGAAGCGTCCGACGCCTTCACCTTTGTCGAACAGTCACCGGCCGGCGGATTCAACGCGGCAATCCTCAAGCCGCTACCGGGGGAACGGGACACGAAGGCCAGCGTATTCAACACCGGAGACCTGGTCGTGACCCACCTCGTGAATGACAAGGACCGGGTCGGATACTGGGTTGATTACAATGGGATTCGCCTCGTGATCGAGCCGTGCGGCATGACCCAGGCGTCGCAGTTTGCAGGGGAGGCGCACCTCGCCGTCGGCTGTCCGGGCGCCGATCTCTCCTGGCCCGTTTCGGACGTGGTTTTTATCGATCAGGGAAAGCGGAAAAAGGGCAGCAAGGCCCCGTAAGACAACCGCCCGCCGCCTTGCTGCAGAGCCGCGCGCTCCCTCGTTTCGGCCAATCGAATGTCCAGGGACTGGCACGCACGGATGCCGACGTCCTAAACCTTTGTCTAGTGCCGTGAGACGTGCCATGACTGTGACATAAAAAAGTCTGTGACCTAACCGCAACGCTGGACTGTGCCGGGATTGTCGGAGATGCCAAATCAGGCCATTTCCACGCAATTCGTTAACCAATGGGGCTTATTTGTTAAGGTTGATGGAATGAATTGGGTGCTGAACGTATGACATTTGTCCTGTTCCTGCTGTACATCGCAATAGGCAGCGGCGTCGGCTATGGCGTTAATACCTATGCGGGTTTGAGCCTGCCGCTGTCGATCGCCAGCGGGGCAATCGTTTCGGTGATTCTCGCCCAGATTCATGTCCTGACCGCCAGCAGCCGTTCCAGCCGCCAGCTCGACGAGCGCATGGATCAGGTCGAACGCCGGACCCGCGACACGGCAGAGCGGGTCGATGTCATCGATGCACGCACCGACGCCGTCGAGGCGACCGTCAAGCATGAGCTGACCGAGCGCCGCGATGCGCTGGTGACAGAGATGAAACAGCTCGAGGGCCTGATCGACCGCCTGTCGCGAAGCTTCGAATCGAAACTGGCCGAACCCTCGATCGTTTCCTCTGTCGCGCCGCAGGAAGATGCCATTCTGCGCGATGTGAAGGACGCCCTGAGGGATGGCCGGGTTGACCTGCACCTTCAGCCCATCGTCTCGCTGCCCCAGCGGCGTGTGTCGTTCTACGAAGGCTTCACGCGCCTTCGCCGGCCCGACGGATCGCTCATCCTGCCGGCAGAGTTCCTGGATGCCGGCCGCCGCGCCAACCTGATGGGAATCATCGACAATTTTACGCTGTTCCGCTGCGTCCAGATCGTCCGCCGCCTCGCCGAGCGCGACCGCCGTGTCGGCGTGTTCTGCAATATCTCGGCGTCCTCGCTGGAGGACACGGCCTTCTTCCCCATGTTCCTGCAGTTCATGACCGAGAATCGCGACCTGTCGGGCGCGGTCATCTTTGAAATCCGCGCGGATCGCTTTGAAACGCGGTCGCGGACAATGCGGGACAATATGGACCGCCTCACGGCGCTCGGCTTCCGCTTCTCGATCGATCACGCCACTGACCTGTCGCTCGACCTGCCGCGCCTGCAGGCAGCCGGTGTACGCTTCGTCAAGATGAATGGCGCGACGCTGATCGACCAGTTGCGCGACCCGCATGGCGCGCGTCCGGTTTCGTCCATCAACCGGCGTGTCGATGGCGAAGAAGTCAGCGCCGTCTTCTCCCGGTATGGCATCACGATGGTCGCCGAAAAGATCGAGGACGAGGCCAGCGTGGTCGAGATCCTCGAATATGATATTCCATATGGCCAGGGCCACATCTTCGGAGCGCCGCGCCCGATCAAGGCCTCGCTCATGGAAGAGACCGCGCCGCCACTCGCCCTGATGGAACGCCTGTCCAGCTTCGGCTGAGCCCGGCCGGCATCTTTTTGCCCTAATCGTCATGCCTATTGCACCTGTCCGGTGATGACAGGAGCGGCTTCATGCGCATGATTACATTGGCTTTTATCGCACTTTGTTCGGCCTCTGCCGCCGCTGCCTGGACGCCGCCGGATGTGATGACCGTCAGCGCGATACTCCCCGGTCCGCAGGAATTCGAAGCGCCGCCAGCCCTTGAGGCCATTGAGGACCATTCGGTCGTCCTGCTGGACCTGACATTGTCGGTTGAGGCCTACCCGTCGTTCGAAAATGAAGACGGCACATATTCCAGGCTGGAAGGTGATTGCGACTTCGGCCTCTTGGAAGACGTCCGGATGATGTCGATCCCAACCGGCTCGAATCATCTGCTGATGTATATCCGCCCGGGTGATCCGGCCCGGTTTGCAGCCAATGGCGTGACCTGCGAATACATGCACAGTCTGCAGCTTGGCGAGAATATCGGCCAGGTTGTCACCGTCCGCGGCTGTTACCTGGCCAACGACCATGCCATTCCGACAGCCCGGCTGCTCATGCTGAATCCCTTGCCGGCGAGCGCGTGCGGGCTGACGCAATAGGCCCGGTTCCGATTGACCCCCGCTGCGGCGCAGCCTAGGTCGCGCCGCATGAGCGAACTTCAATTCCCTGCGGGCCTTTCCGCAATTCGCGGAGCCTACGACTCCATCCTGTGTGATGTGTGGGGCGTAATCCATAATGGCCGGGCGGCCTTTTCCGAGGCCTGCGCCGCGCTGGTCGCGTTCCGCCAGCAGGGCGGGCGTGTCTGCCTGATCACCAATGCGCCTGTGCCTAAGGCCCAGGTCATCCGGTATTTCGAGCCACTGGGCGTGCCGGCGGAGGCCTTTGACGATTGCGTGTCCTCCGGCGATGCCACCCGCGCCGAACTGATGCTGCGCCGCGACCAGACGGTCTGGCGGCTCGGATCGGACGAGGGCTTCGAGCATGACAGGTACCTGTATGATGGCCTCGACCTGACGTTTGACGACAGCGCCCGGGCGGACCTGTTGCTGTGCATCGGCCTGCGCGACCAGGTGAATGACCGCCCGGACGATTATCGCGCCGAGCTGCAGCAGGGCATCGACCAGAACCTGCCGATGATCTGTGCCAATCCCGACAAGCAGGTGCGCGTTGGCGGGAAACTCTACTGGTGCGCCGGTGCTCTGGCTGAGATCTACGAAGAGCTTGGCGGCAAGGTCATCTATCCCGGCAAGCCGCACGCGGCGATTTACAGACTGGCCGTCGAGCGGCTTGGCGAGCACGGCACGGACCCATCCCGCATCCTGTGCATCGGCGACAGCCCGGCGACCGACGTGCGCGGCGCACGGTTACAGGGATTTGACAGCCTCTATGTTGGAACCGGCCTGAAGGAGCACGGCGCCGATTTCGAGCGCGAAGTCATCGACCTGCTGGCAGATTATGGCGAGCAGGCCACCTATGCCATGTCCGGTCTAAGATGGTGACGTGGGCTGTGTGCCCGTGTATCGAGCTTTTCAGACCAATATCGGAGACCCGAAAAGAATGAGCGAGTTCAACGGCTTTAAGTACGAAGACCTGGAGATCGGCATGGCGCACGAGACCGTGCACACGATCACGGAACAGGATATCCAGCGATTCGCTGAAGTGTCTGGCGACTACAATCCCCTGCACATGGATGATGAATTCGCCGCCAAAACGGTTTTCGGACGCCGCATCGCCCATGGTGCGCTCACCGCCAGCTATATCTCCGGCATTCTCGGCAACAATCTGCCCGGACCCGGCGCGATTTTCATCGGCCTGTCCATGCGGTTCAAGCGCCCGGTCCATATCGGCGATACGGTCACTGTCCGCGCTGAAGTCGCCGAGAAGCAGGATCGCGGCAATCGCGTGACGCTGAAGGTTGATTGCACGGTTGACGGCAAGCGCGTGATTACAGGCGAAGCCGAAGTGGTTGCGCCGCGCCGGGAGGCCTGATGGCCGTTTTCGCCGATTATCGCGGACTGCCGCAAAGCGCCCGGGGCGCGTCTGTCGCCCTCGGCAACTTTGACGGGCTGCATGTGGGCCACCGGGCGGTGATCGACGCGGCCCGCAAGGCCGGTCAGGGGACGTTCGCGGTCGCGACGTTCGAGCCGCCGCCGCGCGCCTATTTCAGGCCGACCGACCCGCCATTCCGTATCTTCCGGCCTGAAAGGCGCAATGCCTGCATCCTGGCCGAGGGCGCCAGCACGGTTTTCGAGCTGCCGTTCAATGGCGAGATGGCGGCCATGACCGACGAGGCCTTTGTGCGGACAGTGCTGGTTGAAGGGCTGGGCGTGTCCCACGTTTCGGTCGGGTTCGACTTCCGCTTCGGACGCGGACGGATGGGCCATGCGGCGCGCTTGTCCAGCCTTGGGCGGGCGCTCGGTTTTGGCGTCACCATTGTCGAGGAAGTGCTGGAATATGGCGCCAAGGCATCGTCCACGGCGATCAGGCAGGCGCTGATGGCGGGTGAGCCGGAAGTGGCGGCGAGTATTCTCGGAGACTGGTGGATTGCTGACGGTCCTGTCGAGCCCGGCGAGAAGAACGGGCGCACGTTCGGCTTCCCGACGGCAAATGTTCATCTCAACGACCTGATTCATCCCCGGCATGGTGTCTATGCCGTGCGAGCACGCACGCGCGGGGAAACAGACTGGCATGACGGCGTGGCGAATTTCGGGCGCACGCCCACCACGGGCCTGCGTGACCCGCTGCTCGAGACCTTCATCTTTGACTTCGACAAGGACATTTACGGCGAATGGCTCGAGGTGCAGCTGATCGCCTACCTGAGGCCGGAACTGAAGTTTGACGGCGTCGATGCGATGATCACGCAGATGCACAAGGATGCCTCAGAAGCGCGCATCAGGCTGAAAGACGCTGCAGTCTCGCCCAATTAGGGCCCGATTTACCCGCAAGACTGATACTGTCAGCCGGAACGCTTCAAGGGTTCCGACGTTGGGAGTTCCATGCAGAAATTTCTCGCGCCTCTCGCCTTGTGCCTCGCGATACCGCTTGGCGCCATCGCCCAGTCGCCGGGTGCCAGATCGCCCGACATGACGATCGGATCGGTCAGCGCCGGCGATCTGCACATGATACTGGATGGCATGGGCGCCACGCTGACATTGACGGGCGTGAACGCCCAGCAGGCACCCTATGTTTTTGCCATCAGCAAGGACGGCATGTCTTTCGGGATTTATACTGCCTGCGCCAATCCTGACGGGACCGATTGCCGAGGTATTGAATTCCTCGCTGTGCTCGATTCAGCGCGATCAATCGAGGATATCAGCGCGATCGACCAGTCCTACGCAGCGGTCTCGGTTTACAAGACCGATGACAACACCGTCCACGTCTCGCGCTATGTCATCCTGGACCATGGCGTGTCATGGGCGAACCTTCTGGAGAATGCCGAAGTGTTCGAAGTGCTCAGCGCTAAAGTCGCTGCCGAGGTCAGCGGGCACGTCTCGGCGCAGGTCGCCCAGCCCGCCCAGGATAGCGTCAGATAGTGACAGGGCTTCTCCCGCCTGCTAGGCGGAAAACATGGCACGGATAGGCTGCATTCGAATTAGACACCCGGCGGCGCACTGACCCGGTTTGACGGGGCGGGCGAAGCCGGGAATTCATGCTGCAGAAAATATCCAGAAACCCGTGGCAATCCCGCGGGAAAACCGTATCAAGCCCACAGATACCGCAAGAAGCCATACAGACCCCATGACCGATTCCCTGACTGACCGCGATTACCGCGACACGCTGTTCCTGCCGACAACCGATTTCCCGATGCGCGGCGGCCTGCCGCAGCGCGAGCCGGAATGGATCAAGCGCTGGGACGCGATGAAACTCTATGACGAGCTGCGGGCCGACGCGAAGGCGCGCGGCGCGAAGCAATGGATCCTGCATGACGGCCCGCCCTATGCGAACGGGCACATCCACCTCGGCACGGCGATGAACAAGATCGTCAAGGACATCATCGTGCGCAGCCACCAGATGACGGGCCACGATGCCTCCTACCTGCCGGGCTGGGACTGCCATGGTCTGCCCATCGAGTGGAAAGTGGAAGAAGAATTCCGCGCCAAGAATCGCGGCAAGGATGATGTGCCGGGCGAGGAGTTCCGCGCCGCCTGCCGCGCCTATGCCGAAAAATGGGTCGAGATCCAGGGCCGGGAATTCCGCGCCCTCGGCATCGAGGGCGAGTGGGACAATCCCTACCTCACCATGAAGTTCGAGAGCGAGGCGACCATTGTCGCCGAATTCCTGCGCATGGCCATGCAGGGCGCGCTGGTGCGCGGCGCCAAACCGATCATGTGGAGCCCGGTGGAGCGCACCGCGCTCGCTGAAGCCGAAGTGGAATATTACGACCGCAAGGTGCCGGTGATCTGGGTGAAGTTTCCGGTGATCGGCATAATTCAGCGCACGTCTGGCCGCGCTGAAGATGTGGCTGCCGAGCAGGCCAAGAGCGACCTTGTGAAAAACGCCTCAGTGGTGATCTGGACAACGACGCCTTGGACAATTCCGGCAAACCAAGCTGTGAGTTTTAGTCGAGACATCAATTACGGTGTTTACCAAATTGACGAGGTGATGACGGAAGAGGAACTGGGCTTTCCTCCATATGCTAAGTCAGGCGAGCGTATGCTATTGGCAGATGATCTTGCTGAAAGTGTCATGCGTGACGCAAAAGTGAAGTCCTTCACTCGTGTTGATCAGGTCGATCCGGAAGGGCTTCGGTTGCTTCATCCATTGTTTGAAATGGATGAGTTTTTCACTCACTCAATCCCCATGCTTGCAGGCGATCACGTCACCGCCGATGCCGGTACGGGCTTCGTGCACACGGCGCCTGCGCATGGTGAGGATGACTTCAATGTCTGGGTGGGTTCCGGCCGCACGACGCAGGATATCCGCCAGATCGTCGATGCCGATGGCTGCTACACGCCGGACGTGCCGCGCTTTGGCGGTATGGATATCATCCGCACCAGCGGCAAGAAGCGCGGCGAGCCGGGCAAGGCCAATCAGGAAGTGATCACGGCCCTCGCCGAGAGCGGCAACCTGCTGGCGCGCGGCATCACGACGATCCGCGATGCCCACTCGTGGCGCTCCAAGGCGCCGGTCATCCGCCGGGCGACGCCGCAATGGTTCATCTCGATGGACAAGCCGGGCCCGAACGGCAAGTCGCTGCGCGAGAATGCGCTGAAGGCCATCGACGATACCGAATTCTTCCCCGCCGTAGGCCGCAACCGTCTGCGCAGCATGGTGGAAGGCCGGCCGGACTGGCTGATCAGCCGCCAGCGCAACTGGGGCGTGCCGATCACGATCTTTGTCGACAAGAGCGGCCAGCCGCACACGGCGGCGCTGCCCGCCGACACGGCGCAGGCCCTCAACGAGACGATCAAGGCTGCCATTGCCAAGGGCGGCGTCGAGGCCTGGTTCAGCACGCCTGCCGAAGACTTCCTGTCGCCGCACGGCCTTGCCGCCGCTGACTGGGACAAGGTGACGGACGTGCTGGACGTCTGGTTCGATAGCGGCACGACGCATGCCTTCGCCCTGCGCGAGCGCGGCATCATCGACGCCGAGACCGGCCAGGCCGACCTCTACATGGAAGGCTCTGACCAGCATCGCGGCTGGTTCCAGTCATCCCTTCTGGAATGCTGCGCCACGCGCGGCATTGCGCCCTACAAGCAGGTGCTGACGCACGGCTTCATCGTCGATTCCGAAGGCAAGAAAATGTCGAAATCGATCGGCAACACGATCGAGCCGGAACAGATTGCAAAGCAATACGGCATCGAGATCCTGCGCATCTGGACGGCGTCCGGCGACTATACCGAGGACCTGCGCATCTCCGACGAGATCATCAAGGGTTCGGTGGAATCCTATCGCAAGCTTCGCAACACGGTGCGCTACATGCTGGGCGCGCTGGATGGCTACACGGCGGATGAAGCGATTGCGGCGGACAAGATGCCCGGTCTCGAACGTTGGGTGCTGCACCGCCTGTCCGAACTCGATGCACAGGTGCGCGCCGCCTACAAAGTCTACGACTTCAAGAAGGTGATGAGCCTGCTCATCAATTTCTGCGGCGTGGACCTGTCGGCCGTCTATTTCGATATCCGCAAGGACAGCCTCTATTGCGACCCGCGTTTCGAGACAGCAGATGCCTGGGACGAGGCCACGGCCGCATTCGGCAATCGCCGCCGCGCCGCGCGCACCGTCATGGCGGCGGTGCTGGAACGGCTGCTGACATGGCTCGCGCCGGTCATGCCGTTCACGATGGAGGAGGCTTTCCTAGAGAGCCACCTGAAGGACCGCGCGGCCTCCGTGCACCTGCTGCAATTCCCGGACACGCCGGACGGCTGGCGGGATGATGGTCTTGCTGCGCGGTGGGAGAAGATCTTCACCGTGCGGCGCGTGGTGACGGGGGCGCTCGAGGTGGAACGCCGCGAGAAGCGTATCGGCGCTTCGCTGGAATCCACGCCGCGCGTGCTGGTTGCGGACGAGGCGCTGATCGAGGCCTTCAAGGGCGAGGATGCGGGCGACCTGTTCATCACGTCGGGTGCAGAGCTCATGCACTCGGCCGCAGGCGAAGGCGGCGGGTTCACGCTGGACGATACGCCGGGCGTGATCGTGTACCCGGTCAAGGCCAGCGGCGTGAAATGCCGCCGCAGCTGGAAATACTTCGATCCGGCAACCGCAGACACGGCTTTCCCGGATATCACGCCGCGCGATGCCCTGACGGTGAAGGCCTGGGATGCGACACATGACTGATGAGAATCGCTTGATTGGCCGGGCGGGGTCTGCAATCTGCTGACGATGAAGTTCAATCCGGCAAATATCTGGGCGCTGGCCCTCGTGCCTGTCGTCGTCCTGGCCGACCAGGTGGCGAAATGGCTGGTCCTGTCAGAGCCGAGATTCAACGCGCTGGCGTGCCTGGATGCGCCCACTATGTGCGGAACGATCCCCTTGCCCGGACCGATCGATTTCAGCATGCTGTGGAACCGGGGGATGAGCTATGGATTCCTGCAATCTGAAGGCATCATGCGCTGGGTGCTGAGCGCGGTCATGCTTGTGATCGCCCTCGGATTCCTGGTCTGGCTGATGCGCGCGGAGGGACGGCTGCTGAAACTGTCGCTCGCCATGGTTGTGGGCGGTGCGTTCGGAAACCTGATCGACCGGGTGCGTTTCGGCGCCGTTGTTGATTTTATCAACGCCAATGACCTGTTTTTTCCATGGGTCTTCAACGTCGCCGATGCTGCAATAAGTGTTGGTGCAGTCTTGCTGTTTGTCGACCAGTTCTTACTGTCGGGCCGAAAGCAGGCTAAAGCTTGAAAATTAATGATCAAACCGATGCCAAACCAAGGCGAGGACGCCCTATCATGATGAAACCTGTTCTTTTGATTGCAGCCGGGGCTGCCATAGCCGTGACCACAGCGTGCAGCTCCGGCAGCAGCGGTGCCCGCACGCCTGACGAATTCCGCGTGGTGACCAAGGCGCCACTGATCGTGCCGCCGGAATATGCGCTGCGTCCGCCGCAGGCTGGCGGCTCGCTGCCAGCGGAAGTCGATCCTTCCCGCACGGAAATCGCGACCGCCTTTGGCTCGACCATCGGCAAGGATGCCAGCAAGTCTGAACGCGCGCTTGTCGCAGCGGCTGGCGCCAATGCCGTCAACCCGATGGTCCGGTCGCAGGTCGACTATGAAGAGACCAAGACGATCCGGAAATCGACCGGTGTTGTCGATACGCTGCTTTTCTGGCGCAAGGACAATGCGGAAGACCTTGAAGCGGCCCGCACTGACAATGCCACGGGCGGCGGCGAGATCGTCATCGAGCGGTCGACCGGATCGGCCCGCCTGAAGCTGCCGGGAACCTGATCACACCGAACGCGGAATACCCGAGATGACGAGATGGAGTACGCCCATGAAACGGATTATCACCGGGGGGCTGCTCGCGGTCGCTCTCCTGTTCCCGGTTGCGCTGGCGGACGACGCCGCTTGGGCGCCGGAAACGTTCACGCTCGGCAATGGCATGGAGGTCGTGGTCGTGCCCGATCACCGGGCCCCTGTTGTCACGCACATGGTGTGGTACAAGGTCGGCGCGGTTGACGAAGCGTCAGGCAAATCCGGCCTCGCACACCTGTTCGAGCATGTGATGTTCAAGGAGACCGAGAAACTCGGGCCCGAGGAATTCACGACCATCGTGCAGCGCAATGGCGGCCAGCTGAACGCCTTCACCAGCTGGGACTATACGGCCTATTTCGAGCGCGTGGCCAAGCCGCAGCTTGGCAAGATGATGGAACTTGAGGCCGAGCGCATGCGCAACCTCAAGATCAATGACGACCCGAAGGGGCCGTTCATTTCCGAGCGCGATGTCGTCAAGGAAGAACGCCGCCAGCGCATCGAGAACAATCCCGGTGCGATCCTGCAGGAACAGGTGCTGTCGGAACTCTGGAAGGGGCATCCCTACGAGATTACCGTCATCGGCAAGATGGACGAGGTCGCCGCCCTGACGCCGGAAGACGGCATGGCGTTTTACCGCAAGTATTATTCGCCGGAAAACGCGATCCTCGTGGTTGCGGGCGATGTGACGAGCGATGAGGTCCGCACGCTTGCCGAGGCGACGTACGGCCAGATCGAACCCACCGGCACGGTGGACGGCACGCGCAAATGGGCGCCGGTTCCGCTGCTGTCAGAGACGCAGCTGATCGTGCATGCCGATCCCAAAGTGCGCCAGCCGATCTGGAGCCGGTATTATACCGGCCTGTCACAGACCCGGCAGCGGCGCGAATCCTATGCCCTGGACGTTGGTCTGGCGGTGCTGGGCGGCGGGATGACCAGCCGGCTCTACCAGGCGCTGGTCGAGGACAAGCAGATCGCCATAGACGTGAACACATATGCCTGGACAACGCTGCATGATGAAGGCCCGGCCGTCATCAGCGCCAGCCCGGTCGATGGCGTGTCACTGGATGAACTGGACGCGGCGGTCATCGCGAAGGTGCGTGAGGTGCTCGCCGAAGGCTTCACCGATGCCGAAGTGGTGCGGGCGCGCAATTCCCTGGCGGCCGAGGCGATCTATGGCCGCGACAGCCAGTCTGCGATGGCCAATACGTTCGGCTCCACGCTGGCCCTTGGCGGCACGGTGGATGACATCCTGAACTATCCTGATGCGGTCCGCTCGATCACGACAGACGAGGCCCTTGCGGCCGTTCGCAAAGTGTTCGGCGAGGACCGGCACTATATCGAATCCGAACTCGTTCCAGCCGAAGGAGACCAGTAGCATGACCTGCCTGAAGCTGATGATGGGGGCTGCAGCCGCGCTGGTACTCGGCGCCTGTGCGACCCGGCCGCTGCCGGAACCGGCCCCTGAGACACTGACCGACGTCGTCGCCGAACCGGCTTTGCAGGTCGATGTCCACAAGGGCGACTTTGCCGAGATCCAGCAATTCGTGACGCCCGGCGGCGTGTCCGTCTGGCTGGTTTCCGAACCGTCCATTCCCATCATCTCGCTGGAGATGGCATGGAAAGGCGGGGAGACGTCAGACCCTGAGGGACTGGAAGGCCTGTCCGATTCCGTTGTCTACAGCATGAACGAAGGCGCGGGCGATCTCGACTCGCTGGGGTTCCAGACCCGGATGGAAGAGCTGAACATGAGTTTCGGCTGCTCGACCGGCAATGACTGGACAAGCTGCTCAAGCTCGATGCTGACCGAGAATGCCAGCGAGGCCATGGACCTGATTGCCACGGCATTCGCGGAACCGCGTTTTGACACCGGCCCGTTCGAGCGGTTCCAGCGCGAGAACCTGATCGCCATCAAGCAGCGCGAGACTAGCGCGAACTGGCTGGCGCGCAAGGCGCTGACCGATGCGATGTATCCCGAACACCCTTATGCGCGGCAAACGAGCGCCGAAAGCATTGCTGCGCTGACGCCGGAACTTGCGCGCGAGCAGATGCGCAAGCTGATGGTGAAGGACCGGCTGCTGGTGACGGCGGTCGGAGCCGTGACGCCGGAAGCACTGGCGCCGATGCTCGACAAGGCCATGGCGGGTTTGCCGGACACGAGCGAAATCGGAACCGTTGCCGATGTTATTCTGCCAGCCTCCCTGGCCGATCCGGTCGTTGTCGACCTGCCGCAACCGCAGAGCCTCGTCTCCTTCACGGCGCCGGGCCTGGCGCGGGACCATCCCGATTTCTTCACGGCCTATGCGTTGAACTACACGGTCGGCGGTGGCGGCTTTGAAAGCCGCCTGATGAAGACATTGCGGGTCGAGAAGGGGCTCACCTATGGCGTGTACACCAGCCTGTCCACATCCGAACACCTCAACACGTGGAGCGGTGGCGGACAGACAAAGAATGAAAGCGCCAGCGAGTTCCTCGCGGGCATCAAGGATGAACTCGGCCAGTTCGCCACCGATGGCGTGACGGAAGAAGAACTGTCCGATGCCAAGGCCTATCTGACGGGCTCCTATGCGCTGGGCTTCGATTCGAACGCGAAGATTGCGGACCAGATGATGGGCGTGCGCCAGGAAGAACTCGGCATCGACTATTTCGACACGCGCAACGCCAACATCAATGCCGTGACGCTGGATGACGTGAACCGTGTGGCGAAGGCATACCTGTCACCCGAAGCATTCACCTATGTCATCGTCGGGCAGCCGGAAGGCCTTGAGTAATCAGTCCTGGGTCTTGCGCGGTGTGGCAAGACCCGGTGCGGCGATGCCGCGGACATAATCCCGGCGGAATTCATAGAGTTCTGCCGGACGTCCGCCCGTACTGGTTTCCAGGCGTCCCGTGCCGGCGACAAGGTCTGTCTTGTCCAGTGCCCGCCTGAAATTCTGCGTGTGCAGTGACAGGCCGAGAATGGCTTCCACGGTGCGCTGCAGCGCTGAGAGCGTGAAACGCTCGGGCAGCAATTCGAACACGACGGGCCGGTATTTCACCTTTCCGCGCAGGCGGGCGAGTGCTGTTGCGAGGATGCGGCGGTGGTCGGAGGCCATGGTGGCGCCGAGGTGGGTGTCGTGGTGGGGGAGGTCGGCGTCACGCGTGCATTCCGCCACAAGCCCGGCCTCGTAGAGAAGCTCATAGCGTTCCAGCACCCGTTCCTCGACCCAGCGAGCGCCGTCAAGCCCGAAGGCGATGCGGGCACGGTCGAGCCGTTGCTGGTTGCCGGCGGCCCATGTGTAGAGGTGGGGGGCGAGCTCGGCGTCGATAATGGCGGGGCGGCCGTTGCGATGGTCTTCCCACGGGAAGTAGCGGTACCAGCCCTGCCAGCGGGCTTCGAACGGGTCGCCGGTTGGTGCCGCTTCCGGCATCAGCGCCAGGTAGCCGACGGAGATGACCCGGGCAGATGGCGGGGCGTCGGCGAGCGTGGCTTCGGGTGTCTCGCGATCCTTGTCACCGAACGTATAGAGCTGTTCGACATAGCCGAGTTCGAACCCGGTCTGTTCGCGTACCCATCCGCGAAGGGACAGATCGAACGTGCGGTGGCGCTCAGGGTCGAACGGTCCGAAGGGCAGGGCGTCTTCACCGGTTTCCCGCTGCGTCACGAGCACCAGCGGCGTGTCGTCCTGCACGGCGACCATCACGGCCGATAGGCCAATCAGTACGGAATAGGTCATCGCCGTTTGCTCATTTCAAATTCATTGTGGAGTTGGCTGTAGCGGGCAAGGAAGGCGGCCTGCGCGTCGGGCACGGCGAGCGGTTTCAGCTTGAGGCGGATGCCTTCCGGCGGCGTGCCGAACAGCTTGTTGGATTCCTGTTCGGAAAAGCCCGCCAGCTGGACCGCCTCGAACCAGGCCGAGATATGGTCGGCCTTCTTGATCAGCTTCTTGAGCCGGACCGGCGTCACCGGTGCCAGTTCGAACCGGATATGGATGGCTTCCTGCAGGCGCGCCTCGATTGACTTGTAGCTTTCGCCGAGCAGAGCCTTGAAGGGCGAGATCATGTCACCGATAACGTATTCGGGGCTGTCATGCAGCAGGGCCGTGAGGCAGTCGCGCGGATTGAGGCCGGGCTGAAGGTGACGGCACAGCGATTCCACGACGACGGAATGCTCGGCCACCGAAAAGGCATGGCCGCCTTTGGTCTGCCCGTTCCAGCGAGCGACGCGGGCGAGGCCGTGTGCGATGTCCTCGATCTCGACATCGACGGGAGAGGGGTGGGCAAGGTCGAGCCGTCGCCCCGACAGCATGCGCTGCCAGACGCGAGGAGGTTTAACAGAACGCTTCAGGGGAGTGCTCATCAGGGCCATCTTTAAGCTATTGGTAGCAAGGGTAAAGAAACGGAGGCGTGCCGGTTACGAAGTGACCCCATTTCTGCCTTGATTGGCAAATGCGGTGTTAAGTCCTTTGCGGCATAAGCATTGCATATCACAGGCAGCAGGCCGCTTCTCAAATTCCGGCCGGGCAAGGACCAGACATGATCGACATGATGACCCAGTTCGTTTCCGGCCAGACGCTGCCATTCTGCGTATTGCTCGGCGGCTGTATCATCGTTGTCGTCGAAGCCTTCCGTGCCAGCCGGCGCGCCCTGTGGGGCGACATGTTCGCCGAAGACCTCGAAGAATAGGCTGGCGCCTCAGGCCGTCTTTTCGACGAAGACCGATCCGGCTGAATACCCTGCACCGAACGAACAGATCAGGCCCTTTTCACCGGGCTTTAAGTCGCCTGAATGCTTGTGAAAGGCGATGATAGACCCTGCCGAGGACGTATTGGCATAGGTGTCGAGCACGGTGGGGCTTTCATCTTCTGTCGCTTCGTGCCCGAGGACCTTTGACGCGATCAGGCGGTTCATGTTGGCATTCGCCTGGTGCAGCCACATGCGGCGCAGGTCAGAGCCCTGCAAGCCAAGCTCGCCGAGATGCTCGGCAATCATGTTGGCCACCATCGGCACCACTTCGCGGAACACCTTTCGGCCTTCCTGCATGAACAGCTTGTCGGGCGCGCCGATGCCTTCCGGGGCAGCGCGGTTGAGGAAGCCGAAATTGTTGCGGATATTGTTCGAGAACTCGGTCTTCAGTTTCGTGCCGAGGATTTTCCAGTGCCCTGCCGGCGCAATGCTTTCTTCCTCGACCAGAACAGCCGTTGCCACGTCACCGAAGATGAAGTGGCTGTCGCGGTCGGTGAAGTTGAGGTGGCCGGAGCAGATTTCCGGATTGACCATCAGGACAGACCGGGCGCTGCCGCTGCGGATGAAGTCTGCCGCCGTCTGGATGCCGAACGTGGCCGACGAGCAGGCGACATTCATGTCGAAGGCGAAGCCGCCGCATCCGAGCGCGTTCTGGATCTCGACGGCCATGGCCGGATAGGCGCGCTGCATGTTCGACGCAGCGCAGATGACGGCGTCAATGTCTTCCGGCTTGCGGCCGGCGCGCTCAAGCGCATCGCGCGCTGCCAGAACGGCCATTTCGGCCATGACCGAAATCTGGTCATTGGGGCGCTCATCGATCCGCGGGGCCATCGTTTCAGGGTCGATGATGCCTTCCTTGTCGATCACGAAGCGCGACTTGATGCCGGACGCCTTTTCGATGAACTCGACGGAGGAATGGGTTTTCGGATCAACGGTGCCCGCCCCGATCTCGGCGGCATAGGCGACATTCCAGCTGTCGGCCCAGGCATTGTAGCTTTTGACGAGTTCTTCGTTGGAAATCGAATGCGGTGGCGTCCACAGGCCGGTCGCCGATATGACTGCAGTTTTCATCTTGCCCTCAGGGTGAGCGCAGCGGGGTCTGCGCCTCGAATGGTCGCTAATTCAATGTACTAGGTTTAAACCGCGTTGGGCTCAGGGTCGAGAGATGACTTGCAGACGGTCATTTCGGCCAAGTCAGGCCGGAATCAGTTGTCTGCCGGGCCGCCTCGGGCGGAACGCCGTGGGCTTCGGCCTGCGCCTGGCGGTCCTCGGCCTCCTGCCGCCGGGCCTGGAGGCTCTCGGCTTCGGCCCGGTCGGCGGCTTCCATCAGCGCGATCTGTGTCGTGATGCAGGACTCGCGGGCGTCAGGCCCCGGAGAGTTGGCGCACCGGTTCCAGGCGACCTGCTTGCGGTAGTCCGCGCCGGATGTGGCGGTGCAGGCCGCGAGCAGCGGCAGGCTGGCGAGTGTAATGATGACAAGGCGTTTCATGATCGGGACTTCTGTACAGCTTTATGACGCGGGCAAGTTACATCATGGTCATTCACCATGCCGACCGCCTGCGCCCATGCGTAGACAATCGTGGGACCGACAAACTTGAAACCCCGTTTCTTCAGGTCCTTGGACATGGCGGCCGACCAGTCGGTGAATGTCGGGGCCTGCCGGAAACTTTTCCAGCGATTGACGATGGGCTGGCCGCCCACCCAGTTCCAGCAATAGTCCGAGAAATCCTCTCCCGCTTCGGCCATGTCCAGGAAGGCGCGCGCATTGCCGATCGTGGCGTCGATCTTTTTCGGACTGCGGATGATGCCCGGATTCTCAAGTGCTTTGGCGATGCGGGCCGGTGTCCAGCGGACAAGGCGCTCGGGGTCGAAGCCGTCGAATTCCGCGCGGATGGAGTCGCGTTTGCGCAGGATCGTGATCCAGGACAGCCCGGCCTGCATGCCGTCGAGCTGGAGTTTTTCCCACAGCGCGCGCGGGTCGCGCTCCGGCACGCCCCATTCCGTGTCATGGTAACCGCGGTAGAGGGGGTCATCGAGCGGGGCCCAGGCACAGTGGAGGGTGTCAGTCATTGGCGGCCGACAGGGCGATGAGTTCGAGGTCCAGCCAGGCCGGACGGTCGATGGTGATGGGGCGGCCGCCGCAGGTGAATGCGTGGCCGGCGGCTTCGGCCGAGACGAGCCGGTCGGTGCGCAGGAGCGCCAGGCCATGCGTGCCTGACACGCTGGAAATGGTGCCGATGGAGGAACCTGCCAGCACGTCAGCGCCCACTTTCAGGCCCTCGCCGTGAACCGGCAGGGTGCGCTTGCGGATCTTGCCCTTGCGCTTCATGCGGCTGGCCACTTCCTGGCCGACAAAGCAGCCTTTCTTGTAGTCGATACCGCCCATGACGTCGAGGTTGACGTCCGTGGGGAAGACTTCCGATGCGCGGTAATCGGCGCCCCATTCGGGCACGCCGGCGGCGATTCGGGCGGCGTGCCATTCCTCGCGGGGCATTTCGAGGCCGATCTCGGCCTTCGGCGATATGGCGCGGTGGGGGAGCTGGGCGGAGCGGACATCGGCCCAGCTGCCTTCGGTGACGACATCATCCGTCAGGCGCTCGATCACCACGTCGGAGCGCAGGCGGAACAGCTTGAGCCGCTTTTCCAGGTCATCCGCCGCGCCGCTGTGCACATCGAGATAGATGTTGTCGAGCGACAGCATGGCCAGGTAATCGGCGACAATCTTGCCCTGGGGGGTCAGCAGCGCGCCATAACGCATCTCGCCGGTGTTCCAGTTGTCGACGGAGTGCGTGACCGTGCGCTCGAGCAGGGCCAGCATGTCCGGGCCGGACAGGCGGATGATGGATCGGTTGGGAATGATGCGTTTTGACATGGGGGCAACCTAGTGGGCGCTGACGGGTTTGTCAGTGTCTTTCGTGCCGCGCCTGCGCGCCGCTGCACTTGTACGGGATGACAGGCGCCGCGCGCAGTAGCATAAGGGGGGCCATGAGCAAGACATTTGACCTGATCCTGCGTGGCGGCACCATTGTCACACCCGGCGGCGAGGCCCGCACGGATATTGGCGTGCGGGGCGAGCGGATCGTTGCGATTGGCGACCTGTCAGGCGCCAGCGCGGGCGAGACCTATGACGCCACCGGGCTGCACATATTGCCGGGCGTGATCGACAGCCAGGTGCATTTCCGCGAGCCGGGGCTGGACTGGAAGGAAGACCTTGAGACCGGGGCGCGCTCTGCCGCGCTGGGCGGCGTGGTGGCGGTGTTCGAGATGCCGAACACCAATCCATCGACAACCAGCCCCGAAATGCTGGCCGACAAGCTGGCCCGCGCCAAGGGGCGCATGGACATAGACCATGCCTTCTATGCTGGCGCGACACACCACAATGTCGGCGTGCTCGCTGAAATGGAGGCTACGCCGGGCTGTTGCGGTGTCAAGGTGTTCATGGGGGCGTCCACGGGTGACCTTCTGGTGCAGGATGATGAAGGCGTCGAGGCCGTGCTGCGTGCGATCAAGCGCCGGGCCGCGTTCCATTCCGAAGACGAATACCGGCTGGCCGAACGCCGCGAGCTGGCGGTGACGGGCGACTGGCAGAGCCATATTGTGGTGCGCGACGTGGAAGCGGCGGTGTCGTCGACGCGGCGCCTGCTGCGCATCGCGCGGGCCTGCGGCAAGCGTATCCATGTGCTGCACATTTCCACGGCCGAAGAAATGGAATTGCTGCGCGACGCCAAGGATGTGGCCAGCGTGGAAGTGCTTCCCAACCACCTGACGCTGGCGGCGCCCGATTGCTACGAGCGCCTCAAGGGCTTTGCGCAGCAGAACCCGCCGGTCCGCGAAGCGCGCCACCGCGAGGCGCTGTGGCGGGCCTTGAACGCGGGTATCGTGGACGTGCTGGCGACCGACCATGCGCCGCACACGATTGAGGAAAAGCAGCTTCCCTATCCGGCCAGCCCCAGCGGCATGCCGGGTGTCCAGACGCTGGTGCCGGTGATGCTGACCCATGTGAATGACGGCAAGCTGAGCCTGCAGCGTTTCGTGGAGCTGACCAGCGCCGGGCCGCAGCGCGTGTTCGGCCTCGCCGACAAGGGCCGCATCGCCGAAGGCTATCATGCCGACTTCACGGTCGTGGACCTGAAGCGCAAGGAAACCATCACGGCGGAATGGTCGAAGTCGAAATGCGGCTGGACCCAGTTTGACGGGTTCGAAGCGACCGGCTGGCCGGTGGCGACCATAGTGCGCGGCGGCTTTGTGATGCGCGACGGCGAGATTGTCGCCAAGGGCGGCGGCAAGCCGGTGCGCTTCAACGAGACGCTGGAGCCTCAAGATTGAGTCATCGCAAGGGGCTGAACCGGAGCCTGTTCTGGCTGTATGAGGGGCATGGGAAATGGCCCTTCACGTTCCGCTGGGCGATGCTGATCTTCGATTTCGTAACGATTGCCTATTTCCTGTGGGCGCCGTTCAGCATGCGGGGGCGCACGCATGTGGGGCTTGATTATGCGATTGGCGCGGTGATCGCATTGGACTATCTCGCCCGGTTTTATATTGCCCGGCACCGGACCAACTTCTTTTTCCGGCCTGTGAACATTGCCGACCTGGTTGTGGTGATCACCATGTTTGCGCCGCTGTTCGTCTCCAACTTCGCCTTCCTGCGGGTGCTGCGCGCGGTTCGCGCCATACGCGCCTTCACGTTCGTGCGCCGGGTGAAGGTGCTGACGCCTTTCTTCCAGCGCCATGAGCGCGTGATCGACAAGGTGGTGAACCTCGTCGTGTTTGTCTTCATCATGGCGGCGCTTGTCTATGCGACGCAGATCGGTACCAATCCGAGCATCGAATCCTATCTCGACGCGCTCTATTTTACCGTCACCAGCCTGACGACCACGGGCTATGGCGACATCCTGATGATCGGACAGGGCGGGCGGATCCTGTCGATCATGATCATGGTGCTGGGCCTCACCCTGTTCCTGCAGCTGCTGCGGGCCATTATCGAGCCCAACGACAAGCTGGAACATGAATGCCAGGAGTGTGGACTCATGATGCATGACCGTGATGCGGTGCATTGCAAACATTGCGGTCACGTGATTCACATTCCCACCCGCGGGCTTGTTTAAGCCGCCATCAACAAGAAGACAGGGGGGCCCCGCGTGGCCGATACAGCTCATATCCCGTTCCGCGAAGTGCCTTATCTTCCGCTCAGGCTGAACGTCGACCGCCGCGCAGACGGGACAATTTACCTGAATAACGGGCATCCCCTGAAGCCCTGCCCGCCGCACATGCTGGCGCCATTGGTGAAGTGGGCGGCCGAGGCACCAGGCCGCGTCTGGCTGGCCGAGCGGGTGCCGGAAGACCCGGCATCCGAAGGCTGGCGGGAGATGACCTATGCCGAGGGGCTGGAGCGCGTGCGGCGGCTGGCGCAGGGCTTTATCGATGCGGGCGCGGGGCCGGACGCGCCGGTAATGATCCTGTCGTCGAATGCCATTGACCATGCGCTGGTCATGTATGCCGCGATGTGGGCGGGCAGCCCGGTCGTGCCGGTGACACCGGCCTATGCGCTGCTGAGCCAGGACTTCGCGCGCCTGAAATATATCGACCAGCTGACCGAGCCGAAATTCATCTATGTCGAGGATGGCGCCGAGTATCAGCGCGGACTGGACGGCATGGGCGTGGGCAACCGGCTGGTGCTGTACAGCCGGCATGAGCCGAAAGGCTGCGACTGCGCCAATATCGGCCGCTTTGCCAGGGAGCCGACCGAAGCTGTCGATGCGGCCTATGCGGCGCTGACGCCGGAGACGGTGGCGAAATACATGCTGACGTCCGGTTCGACAGGCGAGCCGAAGGCCGTGATCAACCTGCACGGCATGGTGGCGTCCAATGCGAAGATGATCCGGTCGGTCTGGGACGAGGCGCGCCTCGACGAGATCACCGGCGGGCCGCAGGTGATGTGCAATTTCCTGCCGTGGAGCCACACCTATGGCGCGCATTCCATCCTGCACAACATGCTGGACTGGGGCGGCACGCTGTATCTTGACCAGGGCGCGCCGACGCCGGCCCGCCTGCCGGAAATGATCCGGAACCTGAAGGAAATTTCCACGACGCAGCACACGACCGTTCCGGCCGCCTGGGCGGCCCTTGCGACGGAACTGGAACGGGATGACGCCCTCGCCGAGGCCTTCTTCAAACGCCTGATCTGCATGGCCTATGGCGGCGCCGCAATGGGGCAGGATATCTATGAGCGTATCCAGGCGGTGGCCGTGCGGGTGACCGGCGAGCGGATCTCGCTGTCAGCCGGGTATGGCGCGACCGAGACGTCGCCGACGGCCTCGAACGTTCACTGGCCGAATGATGTGATGGGCCTGATTGGGCTGCCGCTGCCGGGCAATACATTCAAACTGGTGCCGAATGCCGGGAAGCTGGAGCTGCGCGTAAAGGGCGTGAACGTGACGCCTGGCTATTACCGCAATCCGGCGCAGACCGCTGCGGCGTTCGATGAGGAAGGCTATTACCGGCTGGGCGATGCAGTGCGGTTCGTCGATCCAGAACATCCCGAAAAGGGCCTCGCGTTCGACGGGCGCACTGCCGAGGAATTCAAGCTGGCGAGCGGGACCTGGGTGTCGGCGGGCACGGTGCGGGTGCAGGCGGTGGCGGCGACGGGGGGCGCCTTGTCCGATGCGGTCGTCTGCGGCCTCAACCGGGACGAAATCTGCCTGCTCGGTTTTCTCAACGAGGCCTGGTGCCAGCGCCTTGTCGGTGAGGCCCTGCCGATGGCCGAATTGTCACGGCATCCGAAAGTCATCGCGGCCGTGAAGGCGGGCCTGCAGAAGCACAATGCGGCCAATCCGAAGCCATCGGCGCGAATCGCCAGGATTCTGCTGCAGGAAACAGCGCCCCAGGCGGACGCGGGCGAAATCACCGAAAAGGGCTACATGAACCAGGGGCGCACGCTGGACCTGAGAAGAGATCAGGTTGAGATGCTTTATGGGGGTTCTGTATCTGATCCTGTAGTATCTATTGGCGATTAATCCCGAAAATTTGTGACTCTTGTCTCATTTTTTGCGATTCGGGCGTCGCAATTCTGTTTACCTTTTCCTAGACTGACTCTGGAGTCGCCCGTCCATCCCGGCGGCTTCAGCCAGATCCCCTCTGGCTGAGGGACGGATCGCAAAGTTGCCGCCAAGAACACCACGTCTGCCACGGCCTTTGCGATCCGTCCCGCTTTGACCCTCTGGGCGAACGCGCTAGACAAGCGCTGAAACAATAAAGGGCAGGACAATAATGCGCAATTCGGCTGAACGTAACATGACGGGCGCGGAAGCCCTGGTCTCGACCCTGGCTGATCATGGCGTCTCGGCGTGTTTCGCCAATCCCGGCACGTCCGAGATGCATCTCGTGACGGCGCTGGACCATGAGCCGCGGATCCATTCCGTCCTGTGCCTGTTCGAAGGCGTGGCGACGGGGGCGGCGGACGGGTTTGCACGTGTGGCGGGCGGACCGGCGATGACGCTGCTGCACCTTGGCGCGGGTTACCTGAACGCTGGGGCGAACATCCACAATGCGCGCCGGGCCTGGACGCCCATGGTCAACGTGATCGGCGACCATGCGGTGCCCCACCAGCGTTACGATGCGCCGCTTGCGTCCGACATAAGGGGCATGGCGGGGCCAAATTCGGTGTGGATCAAATCGGCTGACCGGGCGGAAACGGCGGGCGAGCTGGCCGCTGAGGCGTGGGAGGCGAGCCTGTCGCCGGTTACCGGGCCTGCGGCGCTGATCCTGCCGGCGGACACGGCCTGGCTGGAAGGCGGCAAGCCAGGGACGAAACGCGCGCGGCCGATGCTGCGCAAGCCGGATGCCCAGCGGGTCGATGCGGCGGTGGCGGCGATCAGGGCCGCGAAGAAGCCGATGGTGCTGATCAGCGGCACGGCGCTGACGGAAGGCGGACTTGCGATTGCCGCGCGGCTGAAGGCGGCCGGTGTGCGCGTGATGACCGACACGTTCTTCCCGCGCCAGGCGCGCGGGGCGGGGCGGTTCATTCCCGACCGGATGCAGTATTTTGCCGAGGGCGCGATGGCCGACCTTGAAGGCTGTGACCTGATGCTGGTGGCGGGCACGCAGGTGCCGGTGGCCTTCTTTGCCTATCCGGGCAAGCCGAGCGTGCTGGTGCCGGAAGGGTGCGCCACGATGATTGTGGGCGGACCGGAAAGCGACAGCGCAGCCATCCTTGGCGCGCTGGCTGACGGGCTGGGCGCAAAGGAGGCGGCGCCGTTTGCCGCGCTGGAGCAGCCGGGCACGCCAGCCGGGGCGCTGAATGCGGCAAGTGTGGGCGCGTCGATTGCGCGCCACCTGCCGGAGGGGAGTTTCGTGTCGGATGATGGCGTGTCGAACGGACTGCCCGCCTTCCTGATGACGCAGAAGGCCAGGCCGCATGACTGGATGATGCTGACGGGCGGTGCCATCGGGCAGGGCATGCCGCTGGCGCTGGGGGCGGCGCTGGCGGCGAAGGAGAGGAAAGTGCTGTGCCTGACCGGGGACGGCGCGGCCATGTACACCAACCAGGCGCTGTGGAGCATGGCGCGGGAGGGGGCCAATGTGGTGACGGTCGTGTTCGTCAACCATTCCTACCGTATCCTGAATATCGAGCTGGCGCGCACGGGCGCCGGCAATCCGGGCCCCACGGCGAAGAGCATGCTGGAACTCGACCAGCCGGAAATCGACTGGGTGGCCCTGTCGCAAAGCATGGGTGTGCCGGCGGTGGCGGTGGACACGGCGGAGGCCTTTGACGCGGCGCTGGCGCGGGCCTTTGCGGCGGAGGGGCCGCAGCTGATTGCGGCACATGTGCCCGCGCGGTGATTTCATCTCGCGCAGGCATTGAAGGACTGGGTTAACGGGGCCACATGGGCTTTATGAGTGATTATCCAACAAGCGAATATGAGAGAGACCAGTTGATTGCGCAGCGTCCAGGTGTTGGCCAGGTGGCAGGTCGTGTCGCAGTGGGCGCGACCAAGGGCACGTTCAAGTTCATTGCGTTCATCCTGAATTTCCTGATCCCGGGCGTCGGCACGTTTTTCGTGGGACGCTTCGGCACGGCAATCATACAGCTCGTCCTGCTGCCCATTGGCGTGCTCCTTATCCCGTTCAGCGGGATCGGCTTCCTTGTGCTGGTCGCGGACTGGGTGTGGGGACTGCTGACCGTGGTGCAGGCGTGGCGCAAGCCGGGCGTGGTTTATATCAGGCCGCGTTCGGGCCGATAGGTTTTTCCTATGTTAAGATTCCTCCGTTAGCTGCCGAAGGTGGTTGAAAGAGGAGAACAGGCATGGAAAATCCTGGCTTTGGCGTGGTCGCCGCAATCGCTGCCGCGGTACTTGTTGCAGTTGTGATCATCTATAATTCCGTCAGGAAACGGGGAACCGGACAGGGCGCTGCCAATGCGCCGGCGTCCGCGTCACCTTCGCAGCCGGGCCCTGATGCGGCCGGTATGCAGACAGTGATGTCGCATATCGTGACGAAAGCCCATTCGCAGCCCGCCTTCGATCAGTATCTCGCCGACCATACGCCCGAGCAGCTGGACGATGTGCCGGTCTATGCCGTCGCGCACATCATCACGGCGTCCATTCCGTCGGCATCGCGGGCAAAATGGCTGGAGCGGGTTGCCGCGGCCGTGGTGCCGCGCGGCGCCGATCCGGAACTGGTCCATACGGCGGACTATTTCTGGGAGGTGAACGAGAAGTGGCTGTTCAGCCAGACGGCGTTTGCAGACTTCTGCAGCCAGTACCTGATCGCGAACAAGGATGCCTGGCCACCGGCCGTTCATGAGCGGATCGTGCTGGCTGGGCTGACGGCGCTGGCATCACGTGACCCTGGCGATACTGCCAGTCCGGCAGACATGACTCGCGTCGCGACCGATTTTCTCAATGGCCTGAACATGGTTTCAGATGCCTATTTCGGCGCAGATTCTGAACAGGTCCGGGCGCGCCTCATGGGTGAGGCCGACAGGCTTGCACTCGGCATCAAGGCGGGTTAGGCGCAGCAGGAAAAGCCGGACTGGCGGGAGCCATCCGGTTTCCTCGGGAAAAAGTGCGCGGGAGGAAAGCTCCGGGCACGCGTTTTCAGTCTGTTGGTCTGAAAGGTTGGAAGGTGCGCACCTTCTGCCCTTCATCCCGCGCCAGTTACAGGTGACCGCGCAGGCGGGCACCCGCGCGGCCCGGCCATTATACGCCCGGCCGGGGGCCTGTGGGACAAGCGGGGCGGGATCTGCTGTGCGCCTTGGGCTATCGTGGTGGAGACGGACGCGGGGAGGGCGGGATTCGCCCGGCTCGTCCTTCGATCCCTGCCTGCGCAGGGACAGGCTTCGCTCCGGATGAGCCTTCGGGCGTGGGGATCAGTCCTCGTCGTCGCCCTGTTCATCGCCGGAAAATCCCTGCCGGGGGCGGGCGACGAGTTCGCCGAGGTCTTCCAGGTCGATGAAATTGTCGGCTTCGCGGCGCAGGTCGTCCGAGATCATCGGCGGATTGGAGGCAACTGTGGAAACGACAGACACACGCACGCCGCGCGCCTTCACCGCCTCGACAGCGCGGCGGAAATCACCGTTTCCGCTGAACAGGACGATGTGATCGATATTGCGGGCGGTTTCGAGCATGTCGACGGCCAGTTCGACATCCATGCTGCCGCGAACGCGTTTGCGGCCTTCGCGGTCGGTGAACTCCCGCGCGGGCTTCTTGATGACTGTGTAGCCATTATAGGCCAGCCAGTCGACGAGGGGCCGGATCGGGCTGTATTCGTCGGTTTCGACCAGGGCGGTGTAGTAATTGGCCCTGAGCAGGCGGCCCTTGCCCTGGAATTCCTTCAAAAGCTTGCGGAAATCGATCTCCAGGCCCACGGCGCGGGCGGCTGAATACAGGTTCGCCCCGTCAATAAACAGTGCAATGCGCTCGTCCTTGTAAAAGGCCATTGGCATTATTCCTCCGATGATTTAGGCTTGCGGCTAATAAAACGCCGAAATTTCTTATATGACTGGCATACTCAGGCTGCGTTTCAGGCGCAATAGCCGGGTTGCGCCAGCTTGCTGCACTGCATATAAGGGTCGGCTTCAAGGAGATTGACTGCCCATGGCCCGAGTGACCGTCGAAGACTGCATCCAGAAAGTGCCAAACCGTTTCGAGCTTGTCCTGCTCGCCGCGCACCGCGCACGCATGATCCGCGAAGGCTCGCCCCTCACGGTGGATCGGGACAATGACAAGGATCCGGTCGTGTCGCTGCGCGAGATTGCGGAAGAGTCGGTTGACCTGAAGCTGGTCAAGGAAGCGATGATCTCCAACCTGCAGGAAGTGCGTCCGAGCGAGGAAAGCGAACGCGAAGCCGATCGCATCGCCCTGATGTCTGGCCCGGCAGCCACCGAAGACGACGTAATGCGCGCCTATCAGGCTGAAATCGAGTCCGGACGCGACGACCGGCTCTAGGAGGCTCCATGGACGGCAGCGCCCTTTCCGCGAAGGACAAAGGGGCTGGCGAGGTGGCTGGCACGGAAGTTTCGACTGAAAATCAGGCTGAGCACCGCCACGTGCTGTTACGCGAAGAGCTGATCGCGAAAGTGCGGGCCTATCACCCCCGCGTCAAATCCGAACTGCTGGGCGCGGCCTATGATTTCGCCAAGCTGCATCACGGCTCGCAGACGCGCGATTCCGGCGATGCCTATTATTCCCACCCCGTGGAAGTGGCCAGCCTGCTCGCCGACGTGCGCCTCGACGAGGTGACCATCGTGGCCGGCCTACTGCACGATGTGGTGGAAGACACCGGCATCGACATTGGCGACATCGAAGTGCGCTTTGGCGCGGATGTGGCCGAACTGGTCGACGGTGTCACCAAGCTGGACGCGCTGGAATATTCGTCCAAGGAATCGGCGCAGGCCGAGAACTTCCAGAAATTCATCCTGGCCACGACGAGCGACCTGCGCGTGCTGCTGGTGAAGCTGGCGGACCGTTTGCACAACATGCGCACCCTCAAGCATCGCAAGAAGGCCGAGAGCCGCGACCGCACAGCGCGCGAAACGATGGACATTTATGCCCCGCTGGCGCGTCGTGTGGGCCTCTACTCGCTTGCCGCCGAAATGGAAGACCTTGCCTTCGAGGAACTCAATCCCGAAGCGCGGCGTGCGATCCTCTACCGCCAGGAAGAACTGGAACGCGAGAATGCCGACGATCTCGGGCGTATCGAGAGCGATCTGCAACAACTCATGGACATTTCGGGCATCCAGGCCAAGATCAAGGGACGCCGGAAGCAGCCCTATTCGCTGTGGCGCAAGCTGGAGCGCAAGTCGATTTCGTTCCGCGACGTGGCTGACCTGTTTGCGTTCCGTATCGTGGTGAAGGATGTCGACGATTGCTACCGCGTGCTGGGCGAGGTTCACACGCTGTGGGCCTGCATTCCGGACCGGTTCCGCGACTATATCTCGGTGCCCAAGCCGAATGGCTATGCTTCGCTGCACACGACGGTGCGCGCCTCGGGCAATCGCCGCGTGGAGCTGCAGATCCGCACCGAAGCGATGGACAAGACTGCCGAGTTCGGCGTTGCGGCCCACTGGGGCTACAAGAACAAGTCCTATGGCTTTGATGCAGAGTCCGCCCGTGCGGCGGGCCTTGACCCGGCCGCCAACCTGGAAGCATTTGCCGAGCTGATCCAGGACGGGGCCGACGCAAGCGAGTTTCTCGAACATGCCAAGCTGGAAATGTACCGCGAGCATGTGTTCGCGTTCAGCCCGAAGGGCAAGCTGATCATCCTGCCGGCAGGCGCCATGCCGCTGGACTTTGCCTATGCCGTTCACTCGGCGGTGGGGGATACGGCGATTGGTGCACGGATAAATGGCGAGGTGAAGTCACTGCGCCGCCCACTGAAGAATGGTGACGTGGTGGATATCCTGCGCGGCAAGGTGGCGGCGCCGGTTGTCGGCTGGGAAGCCATGACGATCACCGGGCGGGCGCGCTCTGCCATCCGCCGCCTTGTGCGCGAGCGTGACCAGATGCAGTTCCGGCGCCTTGGCGAAGGCTTGATCAACATGGCGCTGCGGCGCGCGGGGATAGATCCGATCGACGTGAAGATGACCCATACGGCGCAGCTTGCCGGGTTCCAGACCCGCGAGGAAATGGCCGAGGCGGTCGGGCGTGGCCGGATCTCGTCAGCGGACATCATGGAAGCGGCCTTCCCCGGCTATCGCGTCGAACGCTTTGACGACGAGAACAAGCTGCGACTGGACAATGAGCATGCGCGGCTGCTGGTGTCGGGGGAAGACCTGATGCCCGGCGTGACGCTGCATCTGGGCCAGTGCTGCTGCCCGTTGCCGGGGGACCGGATCATGGGCGTGCAGGAGCCCGACAAGGGCCTTGTCGTGCATGTCGCGAGCTGCCCGAAACTGGCCGAATATGACGACCATCCCGAGCTATGGGTCGATCTGAAATGGACGGAACTCGCCAAGACCGGCGCAGTGGCCGTGGGGCGGATCCGCGTCAATGCGTCGAACGAAAAAGGCGTCCTGGCCAAGCTGTGCGCCGCCGTGGCGCAGGCGAATGGCAATATCACGCGCATCGCGACGCAAGAGCGCCATGCCGATTTCACCGAACTGGTGATGGAAATCGAGGTTGAAGACCTGAAGCGCCTGTCGCAGATACTCGCGGCGCTCCGATCCCTGGCCGTGGTGGACCGGGCGGTGCGCGATCAGGAGGTCGAAGATGACGAATGAAGACGTGCTCGCGGTGTTCCGTGAGGCCGGAGCCTTGCTGGAGGGCCATTTCATCCTGTCGTCCGGGCGCCGCAGCCCGGTCTTCCTGCAAAAGGCGCTGGTCTTCTCGCAACCCGAACTGTCGGAGCGGCTGTGCAAGGCGCTGGCAGAAAAGCTGACGGCGCGGTTCGGCAGGATCGACGTGGTGGCCGGGCCGGCCGTGGGCGGGATCATTCCGGGCTATGAACTGGCGCGGCACCTGAAGGCGCGGGCGATCTTTGCCGAGCGCGTGGATGGCAAGCTGCAATTCCGGCGCGGTTTCGCGATTGCCGAAGGCGAGAAGGTGCTGATCGCGGAAGATATCGTGACGACGGGCCTGTCCTTCCGGGAAACCGTGGAGGCGCTGGACAGGCTGCCCGGCGAGGTGGTCGGCGGGGCGTGCATTATCGACCGGTCGAACGGCAAGGCCGATGTCGGGTGCGAACTGGTCTCGCTCGCGGCGGTGGATTTTCCTGACTATGACGCCAATGACCTGCCGCCTGAGCTGGCCGCGATGGAGGCCGTAAAGCCGGGCTCGCGGGGCCTTGCCTGATGGCAGGGCGAATACGCCTCGGCGTCAACATCGATCATGTGGCAACGATCCGCAATGCGCGCGGCGGGACGCACCCTGATCCCATGCGCGCGGCGCTGATGGCGACGGAGGCGGGCGCTGATGGCATTACGCTGCACCTGCGCGAGGACCGCCGGCATATCCGCGATGGCGACCTTGTGGAAATACGCACAGCGACGCAGCTGCCGATCAACATGGAAATGGCGGCGACCGAGGAAATGCTCGACATTGCACTGAAGTTCAAGCCGGAAACGGCGATGTTCGTGCCGGAAGAGCGCGCCGAACTGACAACCGAGGGCGGGCTTGATGCGGCGCGGGCGCACAACCATCTGGCGCATTTCGTTCGTCAGCTGAACAAGAATGGCAGCCGCGTGTCCTTTTTTATCGAGCCCGACATGGTGCAGCTGCATGCGGCGCAGGCGCTGGGCGTGCAGATTTGCGAGTTCCATACGGGGCGGTATGTCGAATTCATCCAGTCGGGCGAGGTGAAACTGGCCGAGCTGGAACTGGACCGGATCCGTACCTGCGCCGAAGAGGCCGTCCGTATCGGGATCGAGCCGCAGGCGGGGCACGGGCTGACCTTTGATACGGTCAAGCCGGTGGCAGCGATCGCGCAGATTACCGAACTCAATATTGGGCACTTCCTTGTGGGCGAGGCGATCTTTATCGGGCTGCCGGCGGCGATTGCCGAGATGCGCCGCCTGATGGATGAGGCCCGGGCATGATTATCGGCATCGGCAATGACCTCTGCAATATTGACCGGATCGCGAAGACGCTGGCCAAGTTTGGCGAGCGGTTTGAAAACCGCGTCTTTACCGAGACCGAGATTGCCCTGGCGCGGCGCCGCCGCCTGACGGCCGAGACCTATGCCAAGCGGTTTGCGGCCAAAGAGGCCTGCGCCAAGGCGCTTGGCACGGGCGTTCCGCGCCACGGCGTGCACTGGAAAGACCTGGGCGTTGTGAACCTGCCCTCGGGCCGGCCGACGCTGACGCTGACCGGCGGCGCGGCCGAGCGACTGGCGAAAATGATTCCCGAAGGGCATGAGGCGGTTATTCATCTGACGATCACGGACGATCATCCGTGGGCGGAGGCGCAGGTTATCATCGAAGCGCTGCCGGTGAAGCCATGAAGCCTGCCCGTCCGAAGCGTACGCGCCTGCGCGCCGCAGCCAAGGCCAACGTGCCGGGCCTTGCCGATGCGCAGGTCAAGGCGATCCAGGAGCGCATTGGCCATCATTTCAAGGACAGGAGCCTGCTCGTGCAGGCGTTCACCCATCCGAGCGCGGTGGCGGCAGCCGATTCCGTTCGCCTGTCGAACCAGAGGCTCGAATTCCTCGGCGACCGCGTGCTGAACCTCCTGATTGCCGAGCGCCTGATCGAGCGGCGCAAGACCGAGAGTGAAGGCGAGCTGGCCCCGCGCCTCAACCGGTTCGTGAAGAAGGGCGCCTGCGCGGAGGCCTTCCGGCATTTCGGCCTTCAGGAACACATCATACTGTCTGACGGCGAAGTGGCGTCTGGAGGCCGCGATCGCGAGTCCACGCTGGGCGATGCCTGCGAAGCGCTGATCGGTGCGATCTATCAGGATGGCGGCCTGTCGGCAGCGCGCAAGTTCGTCGAAGCGGGCTGGACGCACCAGTTCTCGTCGGCGCCTGCCGAAACCCGTGACCCGAAGACTCTGCTGCAGGAATGGGCCCAGGGCCAGGGCCTGCCGCTGCCGAAATACAATGTGATTGAGCGGTCCGGCCCTGACCATGAGCCGGTTTACGAGATAGAAGTGCAAGTACCGCCCCATGGGGCGGCCAAGGCGAAGGGTTCTTCGAAACGCGACGCCGAGCGAAATGCAGCCGCCCTGCTGCTGGACAGCCTGACTGGAACACCATGACTGAAACCGAAATCAACCGCGCTGGCTTTGCCGCCATTATCGGCGCGCCGAATGCGGGCAAGTCCACGCTGACCAACCGCCTTGTCGGGGCCAAGGTAGCGATCGTCACGCACAAGGTGCAGACGACGCGCTTTCCCGTGCGCGGCGTGGCGCAGGTGGGCGACGCGCAGATCGTACTGGTCGATACGCCCGGCATCTTCGTGGCCAAGCGCCGGCTCGACCGGGCCATGGTCAAGGCGGCCTGGAGCGGCGCGGCGGACGCCGATGCCATCGTGCACCTGATCGACAGTTCGGCCTGGGTGGCTGACCGGGCAGGCAACGCCACTGGCGCACAGAAAATGTCGATTGCCGATGACCGCCGCGTGATCGACCAGCTGAAACTGACCGAAAAGCGCGCTTTCCTCGCCCTCAACAAGATCGACCTGTTCCCGCATGACCAGGTACTGCCTGTCATGGCGGAGCTGAGCGACACCGGCGTCTATGACGAGATCTTCATGATCTCGGCCGAGAACGGTGACGGTGTCGACCGGCTGGCCGCTGCGCTCGCGGAGCGGATGCCTGCGGGTACGGCGCTCTATCCGCCGGACCAGACGGCCGACCTGCCGATGCGCCTGCTGGCGGCGGAGGTGACGCGCGAGAAGCTGCTGCTGCGCATGCACCAGGAACTGCCCTACCAGCTGATGGTCGAGACCGAGAGCTGGGAAGAGAGGAAGGACGGATCTGTCCGTGTGCAGCAGGTGATCGTGGTCGGACGGGAGGGCCACAAGGCCATGGTGCTGGGCAAGAATGGCGCCTCGATCAAGGAAATCGGGCGGATGGCGCGCAAGGAACTGACGGAGATGCTGGACCGGCCCGTGCACCTATTCCTGTTCGTGAAAGTGGACGAAAAATGGCAGGAGCGGCGGGACAGTTATTCCGGCATCGGCCTGGAGTTTGATGTCTAGAAGCCCCTCCCTCTGGGGAGAGGGGTTGGGGTGAGGGGACGCCGCGTTGTCCCCGGGAGCATGATTTGATGGATTACCTGAATGATGCCACTCGCCTCCGCAACCAGATACCAATGGGCAAGCCTGTGACCCCTCACCATCAACCCCCACTCCCAGAGGGAGAGAGGGCTTCAGCATGAACTGGACCGATGACGGACTGATCCTTGGCGGACGCCGGTTTGGTGAGGGCGGGCTGATCCTTGATGTGCTGACCAAGACGCGGGGGCGGCGGTCCGGCCTGGTCTATGGCGGCGCATCGCGCGCGCGGCGCGGCCAGTATGAGGCGGGAAATACGCTGTCCCTGTCATGGACCGGGCGGCTCGAGGAACAGCTCGGCCGGTTCGATGTGGCCGAGGCGAGCCGCGAGAGGGCCGCGCGCGTGCTGGATGATGCCGGGGCCTTGGCGGCGATTTCGGCGGTGACCACATTGCTGCGCGGCGCGCTGGACGAGGGCGATGCGGCGGGTTCGGCGCTCTATGAGGCGACGACGTTACTGCTCGACCAGATCGAGGCGCAGGACGTCTGGCCTGCTTTATATGTCCGCTGGGAACTCGGGCTTTTGTCGTCGCTCGGCTTCGGGCTTGATCTCGAGGCCTGTGCCCTGAGCGGCGCGAATGACGGGCTGACCCATGTGTCACCCAAGACAGGGCGTGCCGTGCGCGGATCGGAGGCCGAAGACTATGTCAGCCGGCTTCTGCGCCTGCCGGGCTTTCTTGTGTCGTCCGAGGCGCCGGTGGGCGTGACCGACATTGCCGACGGCCTTGCCCTGACGGGGCATTTCATCGAAACGCGCGTGTTCAACGGCATGAACCGCGCCGTGCCTGCGCAAAGGGCGCAGCTGGTGGCGCGGCTGCTGAAGCGAGGCTAGACGCTGGCGCTGGGGCGGGCGCCGACGCGCTCGAACCAGGCGGTGAGGTTCTTCAATTCCGGGTTCAGCGGCTGGCCGATCTGGTTGCCGAAGGCCTGGAAGCAGAACAGCATGATGTCGGCGAAACTGAAGACATCCCCGGCAATATGGTCGCGGGTGGCGAGCTGGCCGTCGAGGAAGGCAAGCTTGTCCTGCGCGCGGGCCTTCAGGCCGGGGGCGGCGTCTGGCAGGCAGCGTGTGCGGTCCTTGAACATGGCGAGGCCCTCGGCAAAGCGGAAGCCATTGGTCATCGGTTCCAGCACGTTGAGGTCTGTCCAGCGCGTCCAGCGGCGCGTCTGGGCGCGTTTCTCGGGCGTCGCGCCGAACAGGCTGTCGCCGGTATGGGTCTCGTCGAGATATTCGCAGATCGGCCAGATCTCGGTGATGATGCTGCCATCGTCGAGTTCCAGCGCGGGCGACTGGGCGGCCGGATTGACCGAGAGATAGGGCTCGCCGAGATTCGCGCCCTTGACGATGTCGACGTCCTGCGTGGGCAGGGTGATGCCGCGTTCGGCCATGAACATGCGCACGACATGCGGGTTGGGGCCGATGGATGTGTAGAGTTTCATGAGGTGCTTCCCTTTGGAATCATTCTTGTTTTCAGCTTGTCGCAAGGATGTAGATCGCCCGTCCTGCTAGCGGGAAGAGCATCAGTGTCGATGCGATGAACATGTAGAATCGGATCATGACCTTGTTGGCGGTGGCCTGCCAGATCGAGTGTACGATGCGGATGGCGACGTACGCCCACGCAAAGCCGACATCAACCAAGCCTGCAGATCCGCTGAGCGCGAGGGCCAGAGCCAAGGCATAGAAAATGGTCGGCTGTTCCATGAGATGGTTGTAGTTGTCCGAAATCTGGCGGACTTCCGAGGGCAGGGCGTTGAAGGCGTCGCTGCGCGTATGCTTGGCCTTTTCAGGGTGCATCTGCGCCTTTTGCATCGCCGGGACACGCGTCTTGAGCATCCATATCCACATCACCAGTGACCAGGCCGCAAGGACGGCAACGGGCAGAAGCATGGCATGGGTCATTTGAAACTCCCTGATCTTCTTGTTTTTCAGCAGTGTAGCGAAGATTGCCGGGTGCAGAAGGGGAGTCCTTGCGGCAGGTGCCTTAGCGGCAGATGCCGCCATTGCCCATGTCGAAGTGGAAATGGTCCGCGTGGGCGGCATTATAGTCGGGGCCGAGGGTGACGGAGAAGATATCGCAGCCGCCTTCGTGCACGCGCTTGAGGAATTTCGCCTCCTTTCCGCCTTGTTTCCAGTGGGTTTTCACGTCGATCAGGCGGCCATCCTCAAGGCGGAAGCCGGAAATGTCGACGGCATTGGCGTGGGCATGTTCGGAGAGGCGGCCGCTGCCGGCGATGTTGCGACAGGAGAAGCTGCCATAGGTTTCGATCCGGGCGAGGGGTGAGCCGAAGATTTCCACTGCTGCCGGGCGGGCGACATGGCGTTCCCAGGTGTAGAGGGCGGCCGTCTGGGCGCAGGTCATGCTGAGTGTGGCGGAATAGGGGGTGAGGGTGCGGTCGAGGGTGAGGGCGCCCCGCAGGCTGCATTTCTGGCCTTTGGGGTCGTCTTCGAGCGGGGTGTAGAGGATGGATGCCGAATCGAGGGCCGCGAAACAGACGTCCCGCTGGTCACGGGCGCGCTCCAGCTTGGCCTTGGTGCCGAAGCCGATCCGGTCTGTCAGGTCGATGGGCGCGAACGGGTTGTGCCGCGGCGGCGCCACCCACAGGAGCAGGGCGACCACAAGCACGGGTACGCCGAGAAGGAGGAGCCAGGCCCGAAACTCAGTCATTTGCTTGCGTTTTACCCATTCCTTAACCAAACCGCCGTTTCTGTTAATGCTGCGCAGTGGCCCGAGTCGGTATAGACCGGGCCCCTGCACCAGAATGTGGCACGAGATGCAAAGAGGCCAGAATGACCGACCTGCTTGACGGTGGCCCGGAAGACCGGATCATCAATGAACCCATGAGTGAGGCGCTGTCGAAGCGCTATCTCGCCTATGCGCTCTCGACCATTACCTCCCGCGCGCTGCCGGATGTGCGTGACGGCCTGAAGCCGGTTCAGCGGCGCATCCTGTATGGGATGCGGGAGCTGAAGCTGGATCCCGAAGGCGGTTTCCGCAAGTGCGCCAAGATTGTCGGCGACGTGATGGGTAACTGGCACCCGCACGGCGACAGCTCGATCTATGACACGCTGGTGCGCCTGGCGCAGGATTTCAACGTCCGCTACCCGCTGGTCGATGGCCAGGGCAACTTTGGCAATATCGACGGGGATAGCGCAGCCGCCTATCGCTATACCGAAGCGCGGATGACCCATGCGGCGGAACTGCTGCTGGATGGCCTCAGCGAGAACGCCGTCGATTTCCGCGCCAACTATGCCGAGAATGACGAAGAGCCGGTCGTGCTGCCGGCGGGCTTCCCGAACCTGCTCTGCAATGGTGCGACGGGTATCGCGGTGGGCATGGCGACCAGCATTCCGCCGCACAATGCGGCCGAGGTGATCGATGCCGCGCGCTTCCTGATCGAGACGCCGAAGGCGACGACGGCTGACCTGATGCAGTTCGTGAAGGGGCCGGATTTCCCGACAGGCGGCGTGATCGTCGAATCCCGTGAATCCATGCTCGACGCCTATGAGACGGGCCGGGGCAGCTTCCGCATGCGGGCGAAATGGGAGGTCGAGGATACCGGCCGGGGCACCTACCAGATCATCGTGACGCAGATTCCCTACCAGGTGCAGAAATCGCGCCTGCTGGAGAAGCTGGGCGAGCTGTTGGAGCAGAAGAAACTGCCGCTGCTGGACGATGTGCGCGACGAGAGCGCCGAGGACGTGCGCCTCGTGCTGGTGCCGCGCGCCAAGACGGTGGAACCCGACGTGCTGATGGAAAGCCTGTTCAAGGTCTGCGACCTGGAAACGCGTTTCAGCATGAACATGAACGTGCTGCACAAGGGCGCGCCGCAGGTCATGGGCCTGAAGGACGTGCTGAAGGCCTATCTGGAGCATCGCCGCGAAGTGGTCGTGCGCCGCGCCGAGTTTCGCCTCGACAAGATCGAGAAGCGCCTGCACCTGCTCGACGGCTACCTGATCGCCTATCTCAATATCGACGAGGTGATCCGCATCATCCGCGAAGAGGATGAGCCCAAGCAGGAATTGATGGCGCGGTTCGGGATTTCCGACATCCAGGCCGAAGCCATCCTGAACCTGCGTTTGCGGGCCTTGCGCAAGCTGGAAGAAATGGAAATCCGTGGCGAGCACACCAAGCTGGTCGAGGAGCGCGACGAGCTGGTCAAGCTGATCGGGTCGACCGCGCGCCAGTGGACGAGCGTTTCCAAGCAGCTGAAGGCCGCGCGTGACCAGCTGACCGAAGACCCGGCGCTGGGTGATCGCCGCGCGCAGTTTGAAGACGCGCCGGATGTGGACCTGGCCGCTGCCCTTGAAGCCTCGCGCCCGAAGGAGCCGCTGACGGTTGTCCTGTCGGCGCAGGGCTGGATACGCGGGATGAAGGGCCACGGCCTGGACCCGGATGCGACCAAGTTCAAGGATGGCGACGAGCTGTACCTGAGCGAAGAAGTGATGAGTACGGACAAGATCATCCTGATGGCGTCGGATGGCCGGGCGTTCACGCTGATGGCCGACAAGCTGCCGGGCGGGCGCGGGCATGGCGAGCCGATCCGCCTGTCGATCGAGCTGGAGGACAGCGTGGATATCGTTGCGATGTTCAAGCTGGAGGAGGGCCGCAAGCGCGTCATGGCCTCGACCGTCGGCTATGGTTTTGTGGTCGACGAGAAGGAACTGGAATCCAACCGCAAGGCGGGCAAGCAGGCGGTCAATACCGGCGAGGGTACGCTGAACGTTTGCATGCCGGTTGAGGGCGACATGCTGGCCGTGGTCGGATCAAACCGGAAGATGCTGATCTTCCCGCTCGACGAGCTGCCCGAAATGGCGCGCGGTAAGGGCAACAAGCTGCAGGCCTATCGCGGCAAGGACACGCTGGCCGACCTGATGACGTTCGACAAGCGCGACGGCCTGATCGTGATGGCTGGCGGGCGCCACCGTGCCTTCCCGGAATGGGAAGAGTGGATCGGCAAGCGGGCCCAGGCCGGCAAGACCGTGCCGAAGGGCTTCCCGCGGACGGGCACGTTTAACGGCTGACACGCCACAAGGGCCGCGACAGGCAACCAGTCCGGCGGGCGCCATGAATAAGCGTTAATGGACCGAGCTTAGGTGAACTCACGTATTGAGTTCAGCCGGGGCGTGACTAAATTTTTCCCTGCGGCCCTGTCCTGACAGGGGCTGAGGGCCGCGCGTCGATAACCAGTTTGGAAAGGAACTTAAAATGTCATTCCGTGATTTGATTCCCTTCGGAAACAGGTCGAACCTTCCGGTTCTTGGTCCGTCGAACGATCCCTTTGAAACACTGCATCGCGGTATTGACCGCCTGTTTCAGGATGTCTGGCAGAGCAACGGCTTGGAGCGGCATTTTGCGTCAGGCAATGGCGCAATCAGCATGCCGGAAATCGAGGTTTCCGAAACCGACACTGCATATCTGATTGAAGCTGACCTGCCGGGCATGAGCGAAAACGAAGTCGAGGTGAATGTCGCCGATGGCATCCTGACGATCGAGGGCGAGCGCAAACATGCGGAAAACAAGAAGGAAAACGGCATCCAGTATTCGGAGCGTTCCTACGGCATGTTCAAGCGTTCGCTGCAATTACCGAACGACGTGAAAGAGGGCGACATCAAGGCGACCTTCAAGAACGGCGTCATTCATGTCGAGCTGCCGAAATCGCCGGAGAAGGTCGAAAAGGTCCGGCGTGTCGAAATCAAGAAGGCCGACTAGGCAGGCGTCCGGCATTTTCTGCAATCAATGAAGGACTGCCCGCAGTCAGCCCTTCATGCTTGGGTCAGTTGGACAGCTGCTCCAGCACGGCATTCATCAGCGGCCCGATCTCCGTGTTCAGCACCAGGTCCGCATAGGCATCCTGATCGGTGGGTTCGCGGTTGACGATGACCAGTTTGGCGCCGTTGCGCTTGGCTTCCAGCGGGATGCCGGCGGCGGGGTAGACGACGAGGGACGAGCCAAGCACAAGGCAGAGGTCGCAGAGCAGGGCTTCTTCAGCGGCGCGTTCCATCTTGTCTTCCGGCATGGCCTGGCCGAACGATATGGTCGCGGTCTTGATCAGGCCGGTGCAGAACACGCAGGTCAGGTCCTCGTCCGCTTCCCAGCGGGGCTTGAGCTTTTCGATCTCGTAGCGCTTGCCGCAGGTGAGGCAGCGCGCATAGGTGGCGTTGCCGTGCACCTCGATGACCTGCTCTGGCGGCACGCCGGACTCCTGGTGCAGGTTGTCGACATTCTGCGTCACCACCGCGCCGACCTTGCCCGAGGCGACGAGCCGCGCCACGGCGCGGTGGCCAGCATTGGGGCTGGCGCCGACCCAGCCGGCCGAGCGGTTGAAGACGCGCGTCCAGGCTTCGCGGCGCTGGTCGCGCGAGGCGACAAAATCCTGGAAGTAGATCGGCTTCATCGTGGACCAGACGCCGCCGGGGCTGCGGAAATCGGGAATGCCGCTCTCGGTCGAGATGCCCGCACCGGTGAAAACCATCACGCGCGTTGCCGCGTTGATCATGCGCGCGAGGGTGGCAGCGTCGGACATGGCGCCAGTTTAAGCAAACTTGAATGGTAAGAGCCAGCGGGTTGGCCTGACTTGCGCAAAACGCGTCTGGCCGCTAGGCCATGTGTATCTGATTTTGTGGAGGGACGGCTCATGAGCCCCATTCTAATCGTTCTGGCGGCAGTGGTCGCCGTCGTCGGCTTTGTCATCCTGATCTACAACGGCCTGGTGATGAAGCGCCAGCGGGTCAATCAGGCCTTTGCCGACGTGGACGTTCAGCTGAAGCAGCGCCAGAACCTGATCCCGAACCTTGTCGAGACGGTGAAGGGCTATGCCAAGCACGAGCAGGAAACCTTCCAGCAGGTGATCGCGGCGCGCAGTGCGGCGCAGTCGGCATCGACCCCTGCAGAGATGTCTGCGGCCGAAGGCATGCTGACCGGCGCGCTGGGCAAGCTGTTCGCGCTGGCCGAAGCCTATCCGGACCTCAAGGCGAACCAGAACTTCATCCAGCTGCAGAACGAGCTCTCGGCGATCGAAGACAAGCTGGCCGCGGCGCGGCGTTTCTACAACTCCGCCGTGCAGGACTACAACACCTCACGCGAGCAGTTCCCCGGCTCCATCATTGCCGGGATGTTCAGCTTCGAGCCGCGTGACTTCTTCGATGTCGGCCTTGAAGGCCGCGAGGCGCTCAGCACACCGCCTGAAGTGAAGTTCTAATCCTTCCTGTTTGCATGTAGTGTGCCTCCCATGCCTGTCGTGGAAGGACATGAGATGAGATTTCCGATTCTGGCTGCGGCCATGTGGCTGGGCGCCTGCGCGAGTTCCGGCGGCGGCTGGAGCGCGTCGGCATGGGACGGCCTCGTGCCGCAGACCATTGGGACGCAGAATTATGCCTTCCTTGCCGCGCCGATGGCCGGACAGGGCTTCAAGCTGAAATTCACGATAAAGACGGATGGCAGTTTTGGCGTAGCCAGCGCCGGGCCGCCGACTCAGGCCGAACTGGAGGAGGCCGCGATTGCGGCAGCGCCGGAGGGCTGCAGCTTCGTGTCACTGGAAATGACGCCCGATGGAGGGGCGGAAGCGGAGTATGATTGCGGGTAGTCGAGCCGCGCTTTCGAAGTGCTCATCCTTGTAACTCAGCACTTCGCACATGTGCTATTGTTGGCGGTGCGGCGGCGGGTTGCAGTCCGTCTCATCCTTGGGCCTTGAAGCCCGCAGCTCAGCGAGGATCGCAACCCGCCGGTTCATCGACCCCGAACAGTCGCCAGGGCCGCAAGGCGAGCCCGCTTAGGCAAGGATGGGATCCGATGGACATTTATGCAGGTATAGACGTTTCGAAGGATTGGCTGGATGTGAGTGTCGAGCCATCGGGACAGGCCGTACGTTTTCGCCGCGACGCGGACGGGCTGGATGAGTTGGCGGGGTTCCTGCGGCCTCAGGGCCGTTGCCTGGCGGTGGTGGAGGCGACCGGCGGGCTCGAGGCGGTGGTGACCGCCAGTCTGGCGGCGGCCGGTCTGGACGTTGTCACGGTCAACCCGGCTCAGGTGCGGGCGTTTGCGTTCAGTCTCGGACAGCGGGCCAAGACCGACAAGGTCGATGCCCGGGTGATTGCGCTGTTCGCACAGGCGGTCCGCCCGCCTGTGCGGGCGCTGCCGGATGCACAGGCGCGGGAACTGGCCGACCTGGTCAGCCGCCGGCGCCAGATCATCGCGATGATTGTCGCCGAACGCCAACGCGAGCATCGTGCCTCTCCCCGCATGAAGAAGTCGATTGCCCGGCTCGTCCGGGCGTTGGAGAAGGAGCTGTCGAGTGTCGATGGCGGCATTGATGAGGCCGTCCGCAACTCGCCGGTATGGGCACAGACCCTTGACCTTCTGACCTCGGTGCCCGGTATCGGGGATCAGATCGCCCGGACACTAATCGCGGAGCTGCCTGAACTTGGCAGCCTGGACAGACGTCAGATTGCGGCACTGGCCGGACTGGCGCCTTACACACGCCAGTCCGGCCAGTGGCGCGGGCAAAGCTTCATCAGCGGCGGGCGCGCCAGCGTCCGGTCGGCCCTGTTCATGGGGGCCATGGTCGCCGCACGCTACAACCCAACCCTCAAAACCTTCCGCGACGATCTGATCGCCCGCGGAAAACCAAAGAAGCTCGCCCTCATCGCCGTCGCCAGAAAACTACTCACCATCCTCAACGCCATCATCAGGGACAAAAAATCATGGCAGACCGCTTGACCCCCAAGACAGTCGCTGAGCGAAGTCGAAGGATGGGCGTGAGCGAGACATGGGTTCAGCCCGGCTCGTCCTTCGATCCCTGCCTGCGCAGGGACAGGCTTCGCTCAGGATGAGCTTGTTTGGGAAGCGGGACGGGAGTCAGCCGCGCGCCTTGAACCAGGGCGTGATGCGGGCGAGGGCATCTTCGACTTCCGGTGTGGAGACGGCGAATGAGAAGCGCATGAAGCGGTGGCCGTCGACCGGGTCGAAATCGACGCCGGGGGCGGTGGCGACGCCGGTGTCTTTCAGCAGCTGCATGCAGAATTCCAGGCTGTCATCGGTGAAGCGCGAAATGTCAGCATAGATGTAGAAGGCGCCGTCCGGCGGGGCGATGCGTTCGAGGCCGAGGGCGGGCAGGGCGGCGAGCATGAGGTCGCGATTGTGCGTGTAGGTCTGCACATGGCCTTCCAGTTCGTCGCGGCAATCCATGGCGACGAGACCGGCATGCTGGGACAGGGACGGCGCGGTGAGGAACATGTTGCCGATATACGCAGCGACGCGGCTGGCCATGTCGTCCGGCGAAACGATCCAGCCGAGGCGCCAGCCCGCCATCGAGAAATATTTCGAGAAGGAATTGATGACGAAGGCATCGGCCGTGTGCTCGAGGATCGAGGCCGTGCGCGGGCCATAGGAAAGGCCGTGATAGATTTCGTCGGAGATGATGCGGATGCCGCGCGCGGCGCAGACGGCCACGATGGCGGCGAGTTCGGCCTCGGGCAGGATGGTGCCGGTCGGGTTGGCGGGGCTGGCGATGATGAGGCCGGCGGGAGCGGGATCGAGCGCGGCGATCTGGGCGGCGGTCAGCTGGAAGCGGGTCTCCTCGCCGCATTCGATTTCGGCGGGGACAAGGTTCAGCGCGCGCAGCGTGTTGCGGTAGGCGACATAGCCCGGCCGGGCGAGGGCAACCGTGTCACCCGGCGCGAAGGCCGACGACAGGGCGAGCACGAGGGCGGGCGAGGCGCCGCAGGTGATGGCGAGGCGGCGGGGCGTGACCTCGACCCCGTAAGTGTCGCTATAGTGCTGGCAGATGCGTGCCTTGAGGGCCGGGCTTTCCCAATAGCCCATCGATTCAGTGTCGAGAATCCTGTGCGCGGTTTCAACGGCGCGTCTCGGCGCGCCCGTCGATGGCTGGCCAAATTCCATATGGATGACCGAGCGCCCTGCGGCCTGCAGCTCGTGGGCAAGGCGGCTGACGGCAATTGCGCGGAAGGGGGCGACATCCTGGCTCAATGGGCTGCTAGGCCTGGCAGCCAGGTGGCGAGGGCGGGAACGGCGGCGACGAGGATGATCATGGCGACCTGAAGGCCGATGAACGGCACGGCACCGCGCCAGATGTCCGTGGTCCTGATCTCGTCCGGTGCTGCGCCGCGCAGGTAGAACAGCGCAAAGCCGAAGGGCGGCGTGAGGAAGCTGGTCTGCAGGTTCAGCGCCATGAGGATGGCCAGCCAGACCGGATCGAAGCCGAGAATGATCAAAGGCGGGGCCACGAGGGGCACGACCACGAACACGATCTCGATGAAGTCGAGGAAGAAGCCGAGGATGAACATGACGAGCATGGTGAGCGCGAGAGCCCCCCATTTGCCGCCGGGGGCCATGTGGAGGATTTCCGCCACCATTTCGTCGCCGCCATAGCCGCGGAAGACGAGGCTGAACAGCGAGGCGCCGATCAGGATGAGGAAGACCATGCTGGTGATGTGCGTGGCGCTGGTGAGGGCGGGCAGGAGCTGGCGCACCTTGCGCAGGACAAGCAGGCCCGCAGCGAAACCGGCGAAGAAAACAAGGCTGGCGAGCAGGGTGAGCACGATGCCGATGGCATTGCCGGCGCTGATGGTTTCGACCCCCGCGCGCAGGTCCATCGTATTGCGCAGCAGAAGGATCGCCGCGATGCTGACGAGACCGGCAAGGAGGAGCGGGGAGAGGCGGCTGTTGGCCTCTTCCGAGAGGCGCAGCCCTGCGAGAAGGACGGCGCCTGCTGCGCCGATTGCAGCGGCTTCAGTGGGCGGGGCGACACCGCCGAGGATGGCGCCGAGCACGGCCACGATCAGCAGGAGCGGCGCGCCAAGGCCGAAGGCGACTTCCTTGACGGTCAGCGGTTCGGTATCTTCGGCGAGCGTGACCGTCGGGCAGGCGGCAGGGCGGAAGAAGGCGGTTACCGCGATGTAGAGCAGGTAGAAGACGACGAGCAGGATGCCGGGAATGAGCGCCCCAGCAAAGAGGTCTCCGACGGAGACGACGCCGGATCCTGCGCCCTTGAGGCTGGCCTGGCTGGCGGCATTGGAGACGGCGTCTGCGAGCAGGATCAGCACGATGGAGGGCGGGATGATCTGGCCGAGCGTGCCTGAGGCGGCAATGGTGCCGGTGGCGAGTTTGGGGTCGTATCCCTGGCGCAGCATGGTGGGCAGGGCGATCAGCGTCATCGTGATGACGGTGGCGCCGACGATGCCGGTGGAAGCGGCCAGCAGGGCGCCCACGAGGATGACGGCATAGCCGAGGCCGCCGCGCACTTTCGCCAGTAGGCGGCTGGCAATGTGCAGCAGGTCTTCCGCCACGCGGGAGCGTTCGAGGATGACGCCCATCAGGACGAACAGGGGCACGGCAACCAGTGTCTGGCTCTGCATGATCGAGCCGCCCTGGATGCGGCTGGGGAAGGCGATCAGGAAAGAGGCGGAGAATGTGCCGGTGGCGATGCCGACAAGGGCGAAGAGGAGGGCGACGCCGCCAAGGGTCAGCGCCACGGAATAGCCCGCCAGTAGGCCAAGGATGGCGCAGGCGAACATGGCGACGGCGAGGATGATCTCAAACTCCATCATGGCCTCCCCCGGTTTCGCCTTCGATGGGCGTGGCGGCGGGCGCCAGCGCGCCCGTCAGCCGGAGCGCCGCTTTCAGCGCCACGGAGAGGCCCGCCCCCATCAGCAGGATCGCGAAAACGGGCACGAGCGTCTTGAACAGGAAGAGGATCGGCAGGCCATCGGATTCGCGGGAGCCTTCGAGCAAGGACCATGAGCGGGTCAGGCCCTGTTCGCCATTGGTGATGAGGCGCAGGCAGATGGGGAAGAGGAAGAGATAGGTGCCGACAAGCTCGATCCAGTTGCGCCCTGACTCGCCAAAGCGGGGACGCAGGATGTCGACCCGGACATGGGCATCATCGCGCAGGGCGGCGGCCGAGCCGAGCATGAACATGGCGGCGAAGGCGTAGATGACGATCTCGCTGAGCCAGGTGAAGGAGAGGCCGAACGCATAGCGCAGAATGACAACCGCGAGCTGTGAGACGACCAGCAGGAGGGCGCTGAAAATGGCGGCGTTGAGCGCGGCGCCGGACAGGGCATCAAGGCCCGCGATCATGCGTTTGGCGAGACCGTCGAGCCTTCCCGGCAAGGCCACGGCGATCAGGGGCACGAGGAAGAAAGGCAGGCACAGGATGCCGATGACCTTCAGCCAGTCACCGATCAGCAGGAAAACACCGGGATCCACCATCTGCCCCGCCAGCCTATTTGCCGAGTTCGCGGGCAGTATAATAGGCGCCGTCGGAAACCGACGCCCAGCCGCGCATGAGTTTCAGGCTTGTCTCGAAGCTCTCATAGATGCGCCTTTCGATACCATCCCGGCCGCTGGCGGCGCGGACATCCGCGGCGGCTTCGGCCATACGCGCAACGACTTCCGGCGGGAATGACCGCAGTTTCGTGCCGTGTTCGCGCACGAGCAGGTCGAGATAGACCGAGTTCTGGTAGGTGAATTCGCCAAGCGATGTGTGGTTGGTCGCCTCGCAGGCCGCCGTGATGATGGCCCTTTCGCCCGGTGTGAGGCCTTCCCACACTTTGAGATTGATGCCGACGGCGAGGCTGGCGCCCGGTTCGTGGAAGCCGGGGCCGTAATAGTAAGGCGCTTCGCGGTGGAAGCCGAGGGCGTAGTCGTTCCACGGGCCCACCCATTCGGTGGCGTCGATGGAGCCGGTCTGCAGGGCCTGATAGATTTCGCCGCCCGACAGTGAGATGGCCGATCCGCCGAGGGCCCGCAGCACGTCGCCGCCCTGGCCGGGAATGCGCATTTTGAGGCCGACCAGATCATCCAGGCTGTTGATTTCCTTGCGGAACCAGCCGCCCATCTGGTGGCCGGTATTGGCGCCCTGAATGGCCTTGACGCCGAACTGGCCGGAGAGTTCGTCCCAGAGTTGCTGGCCGCCGCCGAAATCGATCCAGCCCATGATCTCCTGGGCCGTCATGCCGAAGGGCACGGCGGTAAAGAAGGGGAAGGCGGTGGACTTGGCCGTCCAGTAATATTCGGCGCCGTGATACATGTCGGCCGAACCATTGGCGACGGCATCGAAGCTTTCAAAGGCGGGCACCAGCTCGCCGGCGGCGAAAACCTTGATCTCCATCAGGCCATCGGACATGGCGAAGACCCGCTCGGCCACCCGTTCGGCGGCGCGCCCGAGGCCCGGCAGGCCCTTGGGCCAGGTGGTGACCATGTTGAACTTGCGGCGGCTGCGGTTGATCTTCGCGGGGGCGAGAACCTGCGCGGCTTCCGGGTTGGCAAACGCGGCGGCGGCTCCGGCTGCGCCGAGCAGGCCGGCGCCAACCATATTGCGTCGGTTGATCATGCATGGTCCTCCCCAGCGACCCGCCCTGTCATGAATCAGGGACTATTCGTCGTCTCTTAGCGTTCGCCACTGGTCGCCGTCCAGCACTTCGAGGGGCTTGTAGCGACGCTTGTAGTCCATCTTCGGGCTGCCTTTGACCCAATAGCCGAGATAGACGTGCGGCAAGCCGAGGTCCTGGGCGTGCCGGATGTGGTCGAGGATCATGAAGTGGCCGAGGCCGCGCGATTCCATCGCCGGGTCGAAGAAGGTGTAGACCATCGAGAAACCGTCGCGCAGGACATCGGTGATCGACACCGCGATCAGGGGCGCGTCACTATCGGTGCCGTCACGATACTCGAAGATCAGGCTCTGCACCGGGCTGCCGCCGACCATGGTGACATAGTCGCGATAGGTCATTTCGGACATGCCGCCCTTGTCGTGGCGGGTTTTCACATAATCGCGAAGCAGGCGGAACTGTTCGCGCGTGGCGACGGCCTGGACCGGCGAGCGCACCAGCGAGGCATTGCGGGCGATGGCGCGGCGGTCATTGCGGGACTGGATGAATTCGCGCGTCGGCACGCGCACGCTGCGGCAGGCATTGCAGCGCGGGCAGGCGGGCCGGTAGGCGATGGTCTGGCTGCGTCGGAAGCCGGCCTGGCTGAGCGAATTGTGGATCGAGTCGGCGTCAGAGACGGCGAGATTGGTGAAAGCTTTGCGCTCGCGCATGCCGGGCAGATACGGGCACGGGCTGGGGTTCGTCACGTAGAAACGCAACGAGCGCTCGAGCCCGGCAGGCAAAATGTTGGAGTCCGTGAACTTCATGGTTTGAGACGATACACTTACAGATCAAACCGCCAAGGGGCGAAGATCGTAAAGACACACCAAAGTACCAAAACGAGCGGGGCGCCGAATTTCATGAAATCGCCGAATTTGTAGTGTCCGGGGCCCATGACGAGCATGTTGGTCTGGTAGGCGAAGGGGGTGGCGAAGCTGCAATTTGCCCCGTAGATCACGGCCAGAAGGAAGGGTAACGGGTCGCTGACGCCGAGTTCGGACGCCGCCGACAGGGCAATCGGCGAGAACAGGATCGCGGTGGCGGCATTGGTCAGCAGGTTGGTCAGGATGGCGACGCTGATGAACAGGGCCGAGAGGACCGCCAGCGTGCCGTACGGCGCCGCGAAGTTCACCACCGCATGTGCAATGGCTGCTGCAGCACCAGTCTTTTCAAGCGCCATGCCCATGGCGAGGGCCGCCCCGATGACAAGGAAGATGCGCAGGTCCAGCGAACGGCTGGCCTGGCGGGTGTTGACGCAGCCTAGAACCAGCATGGCGACGGCCGCCAGGACCGAGGCGTGAAGGATGGAGATGACACTGGTGGCGGCGAGGGCGACCATGGCGAGGGCGATGAGGCGGGCGGCGACGGCGCGGGTGGTGAGCGGGATTTCGGTCTGGGACCATTCGAGCAGGATGATGTCGCGGCTGGACCGCAATTCCCGGAAGGCATCGACCGGGCCGCACAGCAGCAGCGTGTCGCCGGATTCGAGCCGGATTTCGCCGAGCTTGGTGCGAATCATGCGGCTGCGGCGCTGGATGCCGAGGGTGACGGCGCGGGTGAGACGGCGGAAACCCAGCATCTCGACCGTGCGCCCGACCATGCGCGAGCCGGGCGCAATGACGGCTTCGGTGAGGGCGAGCGCGCCGGGACGGCTGTTATCGTCGAGGTCGCCGCCGGCCGATTCCCAGACCTGCTGGAGGAAGTCCGGCTGGCGGGCGAGGACGTTCTGGAGGGCGGCGCGGGTGGCGGCGACGATGACGAGGTCACCCGGCTGTAGGGTGATGTCCTCATAGGGCGGCAGGAAGGCGCGTTCGCCGCGCTGGATCATGCGGACGGTCATGTCGGGCAGGTCGGCAAACATGCCTGCGACGGGCTTCTTGCCCTTCAGGAAGTGGCCGAAGGTGACTTCGATCTGGGCGACGAACTGCTTGCCGGAGGGCTGGGCCAGCTCGTCGCTGAGGCCGCGGCGATTGGGCAGGAGGAATTTCGAGAAGATGGCAAGGTAGATAAACCCCGCGCCGGCAAGGATGAGGCCCATGGGCGACTGGTCGAAGAAGCCGAGCTGGCGGCCTTCGATGCGCTGGAAGGCCTCGGCAGCGAGCAGGTTGGTCGAGGTACCGATCAGTGTGGTCATGCCGGCAAAGATCGAGGCGAAGCTGAGCGGCATCATCAGCTTGGATTGCGAGGCATTCATCCGCTTGGCGATGGCGCTCATCACCGGCAGGAACATGATGACGATAGGCGTATTGTTGACGAAGGCGCTGGTCACGAAGACGCCGAGAAAGGCGAGGACGAGCGTGGCAATCGGGCGCTTTTCATAGCCGGCGACGAGCGCCTTTGTCGGCCCGTCGAGGGCGCCGGTCTGGAAGAGGCCCTGGCCGACGACGAGCAGGGCCATGATGGTGATCAGGGCCGGATTGCCGAAGCCGGACAGAAGCTCTGCCGCGCTGATGGGTGAACCGTCTGCGCCATGCGCGCCGGGAATTGTGAACAGCAGGAGCAAAGCCGCCATTACCCCGACAGAGACAAGCTCCATCGGCCAGCGGTCCGACATGTAGAAACCAATTGCAGCGAGAACAACCGCGAGGCTTGCCCACATGGGCCAGTGGGCCAGGAAGTCAGCGATCATCAAGGCTCCGGTTCTTCAGCGCGCACTGTCCCCCATACAGGTTATCAGTCGTGAATGTGAACCAGTATGCTGACGCGGCGGTTTGCTGACAAGTGCGGTTGGCCCGCCTGCAAGGGCCGCGTGTCTGCCAGACCTGTGACAGCGCGGATGCGGGCCGGTGCCAGACCGGCGGCGATCAGGGCGCGGCGGGCCTCATTGGCCCGGTCTGACGAGAGTTCCCAGTTGGAATAGGTCGAGCTGGCACCGCTGAAGGCATCGGTATGACCTTCGATGGACACAGGTTCGGAAAACTGCATCAGGACATGACCGGTTGTCTCGGCAAGGGCGAGGCCGGCTGGCGAGAAGGCACCGCTGCCCGAATCAAACAGCGGATTGCGCGCCGAATCGACAAGGTCGATGCGGACGCCGTCTGCTTCGCGGGCGAGGACAACACTGTCGCCCGCCGCGACAAGGCCCGATTGCTGGCTGAGCGCCGTGAACAGGCGGCCTGCAGCCGAACTGGTTTCAGCCGCCGCTGACTGGGCGGTGGGAGAGGTGTTGCTGTTGAAGTGTTTGGCGATTTCGTCACGGCCCTCGGGAGAGACGCCGCTGATGATCCACATCAGGAGAAAGAATGCCATGAGCGCGGTGAGGAAGTCGGCATAGGCCATCTTCCAGGTGCCCGTTTTGCGGGCAGGCGCGGCGGGCATTCTGCCCGCATACCGCCGAGAGTGAGTGGCAATCGCCATGCGCTCGAAATCCGGTCCTTCTGATCCGATGTGCCAGTCATAGCAGGCCATGGTGAAGGTCAGGTCTAAGGCAAGGGTAGGATTTAGATGAAATTTGATCTAATCCGCCTAGCATAACAGGAGACAGAGACATGGCGCGGACGGCATTCCTTGGACTTGGCGTGATGGGGTTTCACATGGCGGGGCACCTGGCCCGGGCCGGGCATCAGGTCAGCGTCTGGAACCGAACCGGTGCCAAGAGCGCGGCTTGGAAAAAGGCACACAAGGGCGAGGTCGCGAAAGATCCGGCAACCGCCGCCTTCGGCGCGGAATTCGTGTTCCTGTGCCTCGGCGATGACCCGGATGTGCGCACTGTATTTGACGCGCTGGAGCCGAGCCTCGGCGCCGGCATGATCGTGGTCGATCATACGACGGCGTCGGCCGGGCTGGCGCGTGAACTGTATGAGCGGTGCAAGGCCAAGGGGGCGCATTTCATTGACGCGCCGATCTCCGGCGGCGAAGCAGGCGCGGTGAATGGCAAGCTGACCATCATGTGCGGCGGAGACGAGCGTGCCTTCGCGGCGGCCGAGCCGGTGATGGCTGCGTTCGGCAAGTCGATGACGCTGATCGGTGACAGCGGCGCAGGGCAACTCGCCAAGTCCGTCAACCAGATCTGCATTGCGGGAATCGTGCAGGGCCTCGCCGAGGGGCTGCACTTTGCCGAGAAAGCCGGACTGGACGCGGCGAAAGTGATCGCGGCGATCAGTGGCGGTGCGGCCCAGAGCTGGCAGATGGAGAACCGCTGGGAGACGATGGTTGCCGGTCACTTCACGCATGGCTTTGCGGTCGACTGGATGCGCAAGGACCTGCGCATCACGCTGGAGGCAGCACGCGAGAATGGCGCGAGCCTGCCGATGACGGCGACGGTGGACCAGTATTATGCCGACGTTCAGGCGATGGGCGGCGCCCGCTGGGATACGAGCAGCCTGATTGCCCGCCTGAAGCGGGACGCATAGACAGTGCGGCGCCTCGACATCCATCTCGCCAGGGATGCAGCCTGTGACACGGTCATCCGTGCCATCAAGGCAGCGGACCCGATTGACTATGCCGTGATGGAGACAGAGCAGAAAGACCGCTGCCTGATCTCGGTGTTCATGCGCGAAGGCACCAACCAGGTTCTGATGGACAATCTGCAGACCGCGCTGGAGGGGCGCAAAGACTGGCGCATCACGGTGCTGCCAATCGAAGCGACTGCGCCGAAGCTGGAAGAAATCGAGGGAGACAAGGCGGTCCGCGCCGACCAGGCGACCCGCGAGGAATTGTTCTCGGATGTTTCCGACGGCGCGCGGTTTGGCCACAACTTCCTGATCATGGTTGTGCTGTCGACCATTGTGGCGGCGATCGGCCTCAACTCCAACGGCATTGCGGCGGTGATCGGTGCGATGGTGATCGCGCCGCTGCTGGGTCCGATTCTCGGCTTTTCGATGGGTGCGGCGCTGGGCGATTTCGACCTTCTGAAGCGCGGCGGCGCGACGCTGGTCATCGGGATTGGAACGGCGCTGGCGACCGCCTTTGCGATCTCTTTCCTGTTGCCGCTGAACCTGGAGAGTCATGAATTGATGTCACGGGCGGAGGTGCGTATCGACGGACTGGCGCTGGCCATGGCGGCGGGCAGCGCAGCGGCACTGTCCCTGACACAGGGAAAGGGCGAGGCGCTGGTCGGCGTGATGGTTGCCGCCGCCCTTCTGCCGCCGGGTGCGGCGCTGGGCCTGTTTGCCGGCGGCGGGGAATACGGGCTGGCCCTGCGCGCAGCGCTGCTGCTGGCACTGAACGTGGCAAGCCTGATCCTGTCGGCGCTGATCGTGTTCCGGCTGTGCAAAATCCGGCCGCGCAAGTGGATCGAGCAGAAGAATGCGACACGCGCGGTTTGGCTGAATGCCGGCCTGTCGGCCTTCTTCCTGGCCGTGGCCGTGGTCCTGATCCTGCTGCTGGACCTCGGCGCGCAGGTCGAAATAGGCTAAGTGCAGGATACTTTGGACCTTTTTGTCCCAAGGGTGTAGGGTGGGCTTTCCGCCCACAATAAAGGACTCAGTCGCACCCCTTATGACCGTAGTAGATACTGCCCTGAAAGCCCCGAAAACCCGTGTTGAACGCTATGTTGCCAGCCTGAGCGACCCTCAGCGCAAGGCCGAAGCCGAAGAGTTGCTGGCCATGTTTGGCCGCGCAACGGACCTTCCGGCCACGATTTGGGGAACCAGCAAGGTCGGCTATGGCCGTTATGCCTATGAGATGCCAGGCGGGCGCAAGAGCGAGTTCATGATGGCGGGCTTCGAGCCGGCCAAGAAGCATGTCGTGGTTTACCTTTCGCCGGACTTCGAGGACTTCACCGCGCCGCTGGAAATCCTCGGCAAGCACGAGAAGGGCAAGTCCTGCGTCTTCATCAAGGCACTGAAGGATGTGAACCTTGAGGCGCTGGAGGAACTGGTCCGGCTCGGACTGGCGTCCACAGAAAAGAACTTCAAGACCAGCGAGACCTAAGCGGAAGCCGGCATGGCGAAGGCAGAGAACAAGACCCAGCCGACCGCCGTTTCGCCCAGGGACTTTATTGCCGGTCTCGGCCATGCCGGGCGCAAGGCCGATGCCGAAACGCTGCTGGCCTGGTTCGAGGCGGTCACCGGCCTGCCGCCCCGGATGTGGGGCCCGTCGATCATCGGGTTCGGGCGTTATCACTACAAATATGCCAGCGGACGGGAAGGCGACTTCCTGATGACCGGATTTTCGCCGCGCAAGGCGTCGATGGTCGTCTACATCATGCCCGGATACCGCGACATGTCCGAGCTGCTCGCGAAACTCGGCAAGCACAGGATCGGGTCATCCTGCCTGTACATCAACAGGTTGTCGGACGTGGACATGGACGTGCTGGCCCATATCGTCACCGATGGGCTCGCCTATATGCGGGAAAACTACGAGACCTGGGACACATGATGGCCGCTGCTTCCGGCATCCGGTGATGGCGCTAGGCCGGGTAGCAGGTCTTCGAGGAAGAAGGCGGAAAGAGCGGAGCGGCCGGACAGGCCCGCCTTGCGGTACAGGGCACGCGATTGCTCCCTCACCGTCCGCTCACTGGTCTGGCGCAGGTCTGCGATTTCCTTGTGGCTGAGCCCCTTGAGCAGGAAGAGGCCGATTTCAGCCTCGGCCGCCGTCAGTTCCCAGAGCGTGAACTGGTTCTGGATTGCTGCACCAAGCCCGAGCACAAGTTCCCGGTTCGCCTCGCGCCACTGATTGGCCTCACTGCGCGCCACGGTCAGGTCTGACCGGACCCGGCTGAACTGCCGCAGCAAGAGGGCTGCGCCGGTGGCGGCCACGAGCAGGGCGAAGCTTTCCACGGCGATGTGGAGGAAGCCGGCGCCTTCGCCGCGGTCCATCACAAGGTCTGCCGCGATCAGCAGGGCAATGAGGGCAAACAGGGCCGCAGGGCCGATGAGGCGCCACCGATCGCTTGTGTCATCCGACATATGAAGCCTCCTGCCTTCCCTGTTGTGACTGATCCCGTCACATGACGAATTGCGCTGCAAGGCCACGCGCCTGACCTTACCGCCAAGTCTGGAACAGGGAATGTGGCATGACCGACACCGAAACCAACAAGACGATACGCGTATGGGACCCGATTGTGCGGATCGGCCATTGGGTGCTGGTGGCCGGATTCTTCACCGCCTATTTCACGGGCGACGAGTTTTTCCAGCAGCATTTGTGGGCGGGCTATGTGGTCGCGTCGACGGTTGCGATCCGGATCGTGTGGGGCTTCATCGGGCCGAAGCATGCGCGGTTCTCCAGTTTTGTCCGCTCGCCGGCCGCCATCGGCGCCTATCTTGGTGGGCTGATGACAGGCCGGGCGAAGCGGCATGTCGGGCACAATCCGGCGGGAGGCGCGATGATCCTGGCGCTGCTCATCAGCCTGGCCGGCACGGCCGGCACGGGTATGGCGCTGTATGCCGTCGAGGACAACAAGGGCCCGCTGGCGGGCATTATCACAGCCAGCCCGCAACAGGCTGAACCGGCCTATACGGGCGCGCGCGGCGATGATGACGATGATGCCGAGGGTGAGACCGGTGAGCACGAGGGCGGGGAAGAGATGTGGGAGGGGCTTCACAGTGCCTTCGTCTACCTCACACTTGCGCTGGTGGCCCTGCATGTCGGCGGTGTTGTGTTTTCGAGCCTCTCACACCGGGAAAATCTCGTCCGGGCCATGGTGACGGGCATGAAACGGCCTGAGTAGCGGCGGCGAGGCATACGAACACGGTCCCGCGATGAGCTCATTGCGGGACCGTCGGCACCAGGACTAGCCCGGTCGCGGATGCGTGGCCTGTGGATAGATCTGTGGACGTCTTTATGAATTTGCTGGGGGCGGGCTGTTAGAATCCCAGCGATAACTGGCCTCCCGGCGTGTCGAGCGGGCGGAACAGGTCGGTGCGCAGGTCGGGGCGCGGAGTGTCCAGGCCGAGTCGCTTTGTCTCGCGTGCAAATCGCTGGCCGATCATCTGGGCGACCGGGCCGCGTCCGGTTCCGCGTTCGAACCAGCGGGCGTCATAATCCCGCCCGTTGCGCATTTCGCGGATCGTGTTGATCACTTTCGCGGCCCGGTCCGGCACGTGGGCGACCAGCCATTCATGGAAGAGGTCCTTGATCTCGTAGGGCAGACGCAGAAGCACATAGCCGGCGCCGCTGGCGCCATGTGCGGCTGCGGCTTCAAGCAGGGATTCGATTTCATGGTCGGTCAGCCCGGGAATGATGGGTGCGGTCATCACCGTGACCGGTATGCCCGCGTCGGACAGGACACGGATGGTCTGGAGGCGGCGCGCGGGCGTGGCTGCGCGCGGCTCCATCTTGCGGGCGAGGGTGCGGTCGAGCGTGGTGACCGACACGCCAACCCGGGCGAGGCCCATGCTGGCCATCGGGCCAATGATGTCAATATCGCGCTCGATCAGGGATGACTTGGTCAGGAGGCTGACCGGGTGCCGGTAGGCCAGCAGGATCTTCAACACTTCCCGCGTCAGGCCCGTATCCCGCTCCACTGGCTGGAAGGCATCGGTATTCATGCCGAGCGCAATCGGGCGCGGGCGATAGCCGGGCCGCGACAATTCCCGCTTCAGCAGCTCTGGCGCGTTCGGCTTGAAGAAAAGCCGGCTCTCGAAATCGAGGCCTGCCGACAGGCCGTCATAGGCATGGCTCGGCCGAGCAAAGCAATAGCTGCAGCCATGCTCGCACCCCCGATAGGGATTGATTGTCCGGTCAAAGGATATGTCGGGCGACTTGTTGAACGTGATGATCGTCTTGGCCGATTCCTGCGTAAGCGTCGTCTCCAGGCGGGCGGCCGCTTCCTCCACCGTGTCCCAGCCATCGTCAAAGGCGTGCCGTGTTTCGGGCTCATACCGGCCGGTCTGGTTGGACACGGCGCCGCGTCCGCGCTGATCAAGGCGCTCGGCCGCTTGCCGGGTTTCCAGCAGTGTGACGCGCCCTTTGGAGTTCAGTTTCTGTCCGGTTCTCATGGGGTCATTTGCCCACACCACAAAGAACAAAACAAGAACAAATTCTATTGTGTCGACTAAAATATGTGGATGGATCGCATTCCCGAAGATCAGCCCCCGCAGATCCTGCTTCGGGGCTGTTACAGGATCGCCGGCAGATTCAGGCCTTTCTCACGGGCGCAATCGAGCGCGGCGTCATATCCCGCGTCGGCGTGGCGCATGACCCCAGATGCCGGATCGTTCCAGAGAACGCGCGCGATGCGGCGGGCAGCATCTGCGGTGCCATCGGCGACGATGACCATTCCGGCATGCTGGGAATAGCCCATGCCGACCCCTCCGCCATGATGCAGGCTGACCCATGTTGCGCCAGACGCCGTGTTGAGCAGCGCATTCAGGAGCGGCCAGTCGGAGACCGCGCTTGAGCCGTCTTTCATCGCTTCGGTTTCCCTGTTGGGGCTGGCAACCGATCCGCTGTCGAGGTGATCGCGGCCAATCACGATCGGGGCGCTCAATTCGCCGCTGGCGACCATATCGTTGAAGGCGAGCCCGAGGCGGTCACGGTCGCCCAGCCCGACCCAGCAGATGCGCGCCGGCAGGCCCTGGAATGCGATCCGGTCGCGCGCCATGTCGAGCCACCTGTGCAGGTGGGCATCATCCGGCAGCAGTTCCTTGACCTTCCGGTCCGTCTTGTAGATGTCTTCCGGATCGCCCGAGAGCGCGACCCAGCGGAACGGGCCGACGCCCCGGCAGAACAGCGGGCGGATATAGGCCGGAACAAAGCCCGGGAAGTCGAAGGCGTTTTCGAGGCCCGCATCAAAGGCGACCTGCCGGATATTGTTGCCATAGTCGAGCGTGGGAATGCCTGTGTTCCAGAAGTCCAGCATGGCCTGGACCTGTACTTTCATCGACGCGCAGGCCGCGCGTTCGACAGCCTTCGGATCGCTTTCCTGCTTCTCTTTCCATTCTGCCATCGTCCAGCCGATGGGCAGGTAGCCGTGGATGGGGTCGTGCGCCGAGGTCTGGTCTGTCACCAGGTCCGGGCGAACGCCGCGCCTGACCAGTTCCGGGAAGATGTCGCCCGCATTGCCGCAAAGGCCGACAGATTTGGCCTCGCCCGCCGCTGTCCACTGTTCGATCAGGGCGAGGGCCTCGTCGAGGCTGTCGGTCTTTTCGTCGAGATACCGGGTGCGCAGTCTGAAATCGATACTGTCCGGGTTGCACTCGACGGCGAGGCAGCAAGCGCCTGCCATGGCCGCCGCAAGGGGCTGGGCACCTCCCATGCCGCCGAGACCGCCCGTGAGAATCCACTTTCCCTTGAGGTTGCCATCATAATGCTGGCGCCCCGCCTCGACAAAAGTTTCATACGTGCCCTGAACAATCCCCTGCGTGCCGATATAAATCCACGAGCCGGCTGTCATTTGGCCGTACATCATCAGGCCCTTCTTATCGAGCTCGTTGAAATGATCCCAGGTCGCCCAGTGCGGCACCAGGTTCGAGTTGGCGATCAGGACGCGCGGAGCATCCCTGTGCGTGCGGAAGACGCCGACAGGCTTGCCGGACTGGACCAGAAGGGTCTCTTCTTCTGTCAGGGTTTTCAGGGTTTCGATGATCTTGTCGAAGTCGGGCCATGTCCGCGCGGCGCGGCCGATGCCGCCATAGACGACCAGTTCGTCGGGATTTTCGGCAACGTCCCGGTCAAGATTGTTCTGGAGCATCCGGAAGGGCGCCTCGGTGGTCCAGGACAGGCAGTTGAGTTCGGTGCCTGTCGGGCTTTTGATGTCGCGTCTGTTCTTGCAGGGTGTGTCCATGTCAGGTCTCCGTCTTTAGGCTTGAGCTTGCCGTGTCTTCGACGGCCTTCAGGATCGTGCCGAGCAGGTCCCGGAGCGGGGCCGCGTGGCTGGCGGAATAGGCAAAGGGCGGCGTTTCGGATTCGAGGTAGCAGCGCTGGACCAGTTCCATCTGGATCGCATGCACGCCTGTTTCCGGCCGGCCATAATGGCGGGTGGTCCATCCGCCCTTGAAGCGGCCATTCACGACATGGCTGTATACGGGTGATTGCGCGCATATGGCGGCGACTGCGGAGGTGATGGCTGGCGCGCAGGACCGTCCGCTATTGTCACCGATATTCAGGTCAGGCAGCTGGTTGTCGAACAGGTACGGGATTTCAGACCGGATGGAGTGGCAGTCATAGAGGACCGCAAAGCCATGCTTCGCCTTTACCCGCGCAATCTCAGCCTCCAGGGCCGCGTGATAGACGCGGTGGAAAGACCCGATGCGCTGCGCGATGTCAGACTTTGCCGGGTTCGCATGCCAGATCAGCTCGCCGTCGAAGGTGCTGGTTGGGACGAGTTCGGTGACATTCAGGCCGGGATAAAGGCTGGTGCCCTCAGGGTCGCGGTTCGCGTCGATGACATAGCGGCTGAAATTGGCGCGGACGATTGATGCGCTGGGCAGCAGGCCGTCATAGAGCTGGGGCACGTGCCAGTCCGTATCGCGCAATTCCTGGCCGAGACTGTTCAGGCGGGCGAAAATGTCGTCCGGAACGAAGGTGCCTGAATGGGGCTGGCCGAGAATGACGGGACCTGTGCCAGGGATGATAGTGACGGGGGTCATGGCATCAGTCCTATGGGAGTGGTTCCGCCGTTCAGATCACAAAGGGCGCCGGTCTCGAGGACAAGGTGGGAAAGGGCTTCGATGTCGGGGCTGACCATGCGGTCATCGTCGAGCGGCGGGCAATGTTTCCGGATGGTGGCGATCACGCCGGCGAGGCGGCCGCTGGTTTTCAGGGGCGCGCGCAACTCGATGCCCTGCGCGCCGCACATGGCTTCGATGCCCAGAATGCCGGCCAGGTTGGTGTTCATCTCCAGCAACCGGCGCGCGGCATGGCAGGCCATGGACACATGGTCTTCCTGGTTGGCCGAGGTCGGGGTTGAATCCACCGAGCGCGGATTCGAGAGCGACTTGTTTTCGCTCATCAGCGCTGCAGACGTCACCTCTGCGATCATCAGGCCCGACTTGAGGCCCGGGTCCGGCGCAAGGAAGGCCGGAAGGCCGAAGCTGAGAGCGGGGTCGACCAGCATGGCGATCCGGCGCTGGGCGATACTGCCGATCTCGGAGATGGCGATGGCGGCCTGGTCGGCGGCGAGGGCGACCGGCTCGGCATGGAAGTTTCCGCCGGAGACGATCTCGCCACTGGACAGGACAAGCGGGTTGTCAGTCGCTGCGTTGGACTCGATTTTCAGCGTCACGCCCACCTGCCGGAGCTGGTCGAGGCAGGCGCCGATCACCTGGGGCGCGCACCTGAGGCAATAGGGATCCTGCACCCGCTCGTCGCCACTCTTGTGGCTTTCCCGAATCTCCGATCCCTGAAGAAGTTCGCGCAGGCGGCGGGCGCTGTCGATCTGCCCCTGATGCCCGCGCAGCTGATGGATTTCGTCGCTGAACGGTGCGCTGGACCCCATGGCCGCGTCAATCGACAGGGCGGCTGTCGTGAGCGATGACACGGACAGCCGCCAGGCGCCGAACAATCCTGCGAGCGCGAGGGCGGTTGATACCTGGGTGCCATTGAGAAGTGCGAGCCCTTCCTTGGCCTGCAACTCGACGGGAACGAGTCCTGCTTTTTGTAGGGCCTGTCCCGACGGCATCCGCTTGCCGCGATAAAACACTTCGCCTTCGCCGATCAGGCTGGCCGCCATGTGGGCGAGCGGGGCAAGGTCGCCCGACGCACCGACCGATCCCTTGGCCGGAATGACGGGCAGGATGCCGGCCCGCGCCATGTTCTGGATATGCTCGATGAGTTCGGGGCGAACGCCTGAAGCGCCCCGCCCGAGGGAAATGCATTTGAGCGCCATGATGAGGCGGACGACATTGGAGGGGAGCGGCTCACCGACCCCTGCGCAATGGGAGCGGACCAGGTTTTTCTGGAGGGCCTTGAGCTTGTGATCGTCGATGCGGATGGAGGCGAGTTTTCCAAAGCCCGTGTTGACGCCGTAGATTGCATCACCGCTCCTGATCCGGTCGACCAGGGCGGCTGCCGATTCCGCGACGCGCGTGTAAGCCGACAGGTCAAGCTGGAAGGCATTGCCGCCGCGATAGAGGGTTTCCAGATCGCGGAGGGATACGTGGCCTGGCGTAAGTGAAATCATCATGCCGCGATCCCGGTCGAGAGGCGCTTGTGGAGTGGTGAGCCGCCGATCCAGTATGACAGTTCGGACGGGTGTTCGACATCCCAGACGGCGAGTTCGGCACGGGCGCTGATTGTGATCTCGCCGTACTCGCCTGACAGCCCCAGCGCCCTGGCGGCGCATCGGGTCGTGCCGGCCAGCGCTTCTTCAGGTGTGAGGGCGAATTCGGTGCAGGCCATGTTCATGGCGGTCAGGATGGACGAGATCGGTGAGGTGCCGGGATTGCAGTCCGTCGCAATGGCGATGGCGACGCCATGGTCACGCAGGGCGGCGACCGGCGGCAGCCTGGTTTCCTTCAGCGTGTAGAAGGCGCCGGGAAGCAGCACGGCAACGGTTCCGGCGGCGGCAAAGGCTTCGACATCGGCGTCGGTCAGGTATTCCAGATGATCAGCCGAAAGCGCCGAATAGCGGGCGGCCAGGAGCGCGCCCTTCTGGTCGGAGAGCTGTTCGGCATGTAGCTTGACGGGAAGGCCCAGTGAATGCGCGGCCTGGAAGACGCGTTCGATCTGCCCGGGTGTAAAGGCGAAGGTTTCGCAGAACCCGTCGACGGCGTCGACGAGGCCTTCGGCAGATGCCTGCACAAGGCCGGGGATTGCAACCTCGTCGATATAGGCGTCGGGGCGTCCGGAGTAGTTGGCTGGCACGGCATGAGCGGCGAGCCAGGTTGTCCTGACATTGACCGGACGCAGGGTTTCCAGGTGGCGCGCGACACGCAGCATGCGCATTTCATCATCAATGGTCAGTCCGTAGCCGGATTTTATCTCGACGACGGCGACGCCTTCGCCGATGAGGCTGTCGAGGCGACGCAGGGATTGCTCGACCAGTTGATCGAAGCTCGCTGTCCGGGTGGCAGCGACGGTTGAGGCTATGCCCCCACCGCTGCGGGCGATCTCTTCATAGCTGGCGCCGCGCAGGCGCTGTTCGAATTCGCGGGCGCGGTTGCCGCCGAAAACCATATGCGTGTGGCAATCGATGAGCGCGGGCGTCACGAGGCGGCCATCGAGGCTTTCAGTTGGCGTGTCCTGGAACTCCGCCGGCTTGTGCTCTGCCTTGCCGGTCCAGACGATGCGTCCGCCGCGAATGGCGAAGGCTGCGTCGGGGATGAGGCCGTAGTCTGCCTCTCCCCATTTCATCGAGGCCAAAGTGCAATCGGAGAAGAAAACAGCTTTCGTCATCGCCCTTGTTATTCGCGTTCGATTTGATATTTTGTATGCACATAATAATCCGGGCGCAAGCGTGATGACAACCAGAATTTTTGCCAGACAGGCGCTGATGGCAGATGGCTGGCGGGCGAATGTGACCGTCGAAGTAGATGAAGCCGGGTTGATTTCCGGTGTGTCGGACACCGACGGGCGGGCCGACCATCGAGTCGGTGTTTTGCTGCCTGCACTCTCGAACGTGCACAGTCACAGTTTCCAGAGGGCGATGGCGGGGCTGGCCGAAACGCGCGGCCCGACGGCGATTGATGATTTCTGGACCTGGCGGCAGGTCATGTACCGGTTCCTCGAAATCCTGTCGCCGGACGATATCCAGGTGATTGCCGCGCAGGTTCAGATGGAGATGCTGGAAGCGGGTTATGCCGCGCAGGCCGAATTCCATTACCTGCACCATGCGCCGGGCGGACGGGCCTATGCGCAGGTCGAGGAAACCTCCCTCCGGCATATCGAGGCGGCCCGGTTGACGGGCATCGGCTTCACGCACCTGCCGGTGCTTTACATGCAGGGCGGCCTGGACGGAAGCGCGCTCGAAGGCGGGCAGTTACGGTTCGGCTGCAGCCTCGACGCGTTCCAGACCCTGCATTCCAGACTGTCGGGCCACTTCGCGGACCTGCCGGATGATTTCGTGCTAGGTGTTGCGCCGCATTCGCTGCGCGCTGTTTCGGCAGAAGGGCTGCGCGCGTCCGTGCAGCTGGGAGAGGGCGGGCCGGTGCACATCCATGCGGCCGAACAGGTGGGCGAAGTGCGGGAAGTGGTGGATGCGCTGGGCGCGCGCCCGGTCCGGTGGCTTCTGGACAATATGCCGGTCGATCACCACTGGTGCTTCATCCACGCGACACAGATGGATCCAGCAGAAACGGTTGATCTGGCAGGGTCAGGCGCGGTGGCGGGCCTCTGCCCGATTACCGAGGCCAATCTGGGCGATGGCATCTTCGATGGGGCGCGGTATCTGCAGGCGGGTGGCCGGATCGGGATAGGTTCGGATTCGAATGTGAAGATCGCCCTGACGGAAGAGTTGCGCATGCTGGAAGTGTCGCAACGGCTTCGCGACCGGCAGCGGGTGATCCTGACGGAACAGGCCGTGCCGTCGAATGGGCGGTATCTCTATGAGCGCGCGGCGCGCGGGGGTGCGCAGGCAATCGGGCGCAATGCGGGGCGGATCGAGGTGGGCGCACTGGCGGACCTGACGGCACTTGACGATGCTAACCCTGCGATCTGCGCGCTGAAGCAGGACACGGTGCTGGATGCCTGGATTTTTGCCGGATCAGATGGCGTGGTCAGCGATGTCTGGGCTGCAGGGCGGCATATGGTCAGCGGCGGCAGGCATATCCATCACGAGCGGATCGCGCGCGATTTTACGCAGACAATCTACCGGCTGAGAGAGGCCCTATGAGCGGCAATTCACATCACGCGATCCGTCAGTCCATACTGGAGCGGATCCAGAGCGGCGAATGGGCGCTGGGCGAGCGCATTCCGGGTGAAGCCATGCTGGCGGACGAGTATGGCTGCGCGCGGGTGACGATAAATCGCGCGCTTCAGGGACTGGCGAATGATGGCCTTGTCGTCAGGAAGCGCAAGGGCGGAACGCGCGTATGCGACATGCCGGTGCGCCAGGCGAAGTTCAATATTCCGGTCGTTCGCGAACAGGTCGAGTCGCTCGGCAGCGCCTACAGCCACCAGCTCACGCGCAGGGCCGACAAGGTGCCGCCCGCTGCCATCAGCACCAGGCTGGGCCTGCCGGCGGGGGCAAAGGCGCTTCATCTCGACACGGTCCATCTCGCAGACGGGCGGCCATTCGCTTTCGAAACGCGCTGGGTGAATACACGGGTCGTACCCACGATCATGGATGCGCCGCTGGACACTGTCAGTGCCAATGAGTGGCTGGTGCAGACGGTTCCGTTTTCTGGCGGAGACGTCGTGTTCTCGGCGGTCAATGCCGACAAGGCGGTGTCGAGCGCGCTCGACGTGCGCGAAGGGACGGCCGTATTCGTGATTGATCGCACGACGTCGCTTGCGGGCGAGTTCATCACGACGATGAAACTGTACTATCGCGAAGGCTACCAGCTCCATTCACGCCTGTAGGCAGGGCGCCGGTCAGCGTGCCGCATTCCAGTCCCGCCAGTCCTGTCCCTCGTCGATGTCGATTAGCATCGGTAATAGCGCCACGGAGGCGCCTGCCGGAAGATTGCTCCAGACGTCCTCCATTGCGTACGGGCCCGACCATCGGACCTTTTCGAAGGGAGACTTTGTACGGGCGCGCTTGTTGATCCCGAACAGCCAGAATCCGCCATCCCGTGCGGGGCCGAAGACGGCATCGTGGCGTTTCAGGGCGCGGATCGCCTGGTGAAGCAGGGCCGGCGTGAGGTCTGGCGCGTCGGCGCCGATGAAGAGGACCGGTCCGTTATATGCGTCGGCGAGGCCCCGGTTCAGGCGCTCGGTGAGGCTGCCTGAGCCCTGGCTGAGACGGACAAGGTGGGCTGGCCAGATGCCGCCGATTGTGTCGGATAGTGCGCCGTCAGGCGCCGCATAGAGAACAGGCCTCCAGGGGCCGGAAAGCGCCGCCCTCATGGTGCGTGCGAGGGTGAAGTGAGCGATGCGTCTGGCTTCGGTCAGGCCGACGCCGCTGGCCAGGCGGGTTTTGGCCAGCCCCATCCGGGGCGGTTTTGCGTAGATCAGGACGGTCGCATTTTTCATTTCTTGGCCTTACTTTCGACAGCAAGAAGAGCAAAGCTTTCATTCACGCTAGGGAGAGATATGTCATGAACGCGCCTCGAATGCTCGCAGTCCTGACCGGGTTGTTCGCCCTGTCAGCCTGCTTTTACAGTGAAGTCCCGCTTATTCCGGCGGGGGAGCAAGTCAGGTTACCTTACGATGGCGTGGTGCTCTGTCTTGACGATGACTGCCGGATTGTGATGGCCGAAAATGACGGCACGTACAAAATCCAGCCCCCGCCCGAAGAGGCGGATGAAAAGCCGCTTTTCGTGCGCTTCCAGATGCTGGCCGCGCCAGGCAGCGATGAAGACATGAACCCGGTTTACCTGGCTGAAGCGGAAATGCAGGACGGTGAGGAAGTATCGTATCACTATCTGGTGGCACACAGGCGGAGAGATACGATGACCCACGTGCCGACATATGAATTCGCGATGCCGTCATGCAATGACGCGGCGGATGAAGCGTTGGCGCGTTTCGGTATTGTGCGGACCGACAGCTATTCGTGCCGGGTTTCTGATCTTGAGGCGTTCAAAACTTACCTGGTTGAGACCCACAGCGCAGATTTCGAGACCGAGGATTTCTGGAAAGACAACTAGGTGTATTCCTTGGCGAGCTTGTCCGGGCTTACGCCCAGGAGAAAGCGTGCCAGCATCCAGGAATTCTTCCAGGCGCGTTTGCGCCAGCCGTCACGCTCATACTTGGCCGCCGATGTGCGGGCCTCGGCATCAAGGAAGGTGAGGTTCTTCTTTCCCACCGCCTGCACGATCATGACGTCTTCCATCAGGCGCACATCGGGAAAGCCGCCGATCTGGTCATACTTTTGGCGGGAGATCAGCAGGCCCTGATCGCCATAGGGCAAGCCGAGCCAGCGCGCCCTGCGGTTGGCGCGTGACTCCAGCCAGCGGGCCCCTTTCTCGTCCGACCGGTATTTCAGGCGGAAAACGGCTGCATTGTCCGGGCGGTGGGAGATGTGGTCCGACACGCGTTCGGCCCATTCGCGGGAGAGGGCCGTATCGGCGTGAAGGAATAGCAGCCATTCGCCGCGCGCGGCCTCTGCGCCGGCAATCAGCTGGCGGCCACGACCCTTGGCGGCCTTGAGCAAAACAGCACCGGCTGCTTCTGCCAGCGATTCTGTTCCGTCTTCGGAGAACCCATCAGTTACGATGACTTCACGGATCAAGCCGCTATCGAGGCCGGGCATCAGGCTTTCGAGGCACAAGGGCAAATCCCGGGCGGCGTTCAGCGTGGGAATGATGACGGACAGTGGAGCGGGCATGGGGATTTCCTGGCAGGCGCATGAGCACGAGGAACTCTCTTCGGGCAACCGCGTTCCATCTGCAATCCAAACCTGCACGAGGAAATCTCAAATGACGAGCATTTATGATCGCCTGAAGTCAGACCATGACAGGCACCGCCAGCTATTGTCCCAGCTGGTTGAAACGACCGGCGACAGCGAAGCGCGCCGCAAACTCTGGGAAACATTCTTCTACGATGTCGGGGCGCACGCCGCTGCCGAAGAAGAGGCATTCTATGCCCCCTTGATGGAAGAATCGAAGGGCCAGCCCAAGGCGCGCCACTCGGTGTCAGAGCATCACGAAATCGATGAAATGATCCAGGATATCGAGGCGATGGACTTCAGTTCGCCCGGTTGGCTGGCGCGGTTCAAGACAATGCGAGAACGCTATGAGCACCATATCGACGAAGAAGAGAACGAGATTTTCGCAACCGCGCGCAAAGTGCTGGGCGCGGATGCGTCAGGCGAAATCGCGGGCACTTTCGAAACCCGCAAGAAGAAGGAACGCGGCCTCGTCGACGCGAAGGCCGACGCGGCGCTGGAAGAATGATCAGCCGAGTTCGGTCAGCCTCTTTTCGATGAGCAAGAGGTCCCGCCAGGCCCGGCTCTTGTCCTGCGGACGCCGCAGGAGATAGGCCGGGTGCAGGATCGGGATCAGGGGAATCGAGGCGCCGCCCGGTGTCGTGAACGTGTACTCGGTACCGCGCAATTTCATGATGCCGTCGTCGCTGCCGAGCAGGGCCTTGGCCGGGACGCCGCCTGTGGCGATGATTAATTTGGGTTTTCCCAGTTCGACCATCCGGTCGACGAAAGGGCGGCAGACGTCCAGTTCTTCGGCATCAGGGTTCCTGTTGCCGGCCGGGCGCCAGTAATTGACGTTGGTGATGAACGTGTTTTCGGTGCGTGAACGGCCAATCGCGGCGAGCATCCGGTCGAGCAGCTGGCCCGCCTTGCCGACGAAGGGCAGGCCGCGCCGGTCCTCGTCTGCGCCCGGACCTTCGCCAATGACCATCAGGTCGGCCCCCACGACACCATCATAGACGACCGTATGTTCACAGGTCGCCTTGAGCGGGCAGCCGTCGAACGCCTCGATCGCCGCTTTCAGCGCGTCCATCGAATCGCAGGCGGCGGCAGCCCGGGTGGCTTCCGCGACCCAGTCAGTGGGTCCGCGGGTGCGGCGAGGTGCGGCTTTCGGCGCGCCTTTTGTATCCGCTTTCACGGGTTTCAATACCGGCTCGGAGGCCTTCATCTCCCGCATCAGGGCGTCGATCCGGGCCGAATCGACCTCGACTCCCATGTCCAGCCACCAGTCTGTCAGCGCCTTGAGGGCATCACTTGACGCGAGGTTTGGCATTGCGACGCTCTGGACCTTCCCGAAACAGGCTGTAATTGCATATGATTGAAACGTAAGGCGGTATCCTACACGCCACAATGAGGAGTTACCAATGGCTGATGACGCCCCGCAGCGCGAGTCGATGGAATATGATCTGGTTATCGTTGGCGGCGGCCCGGCCGGCCTGTCGGCAGCAATCCGGTTCAAGCAGGCGGCGAATGCGGCCGGCGAGGACATGTCAGTCGTCGTTCTGGAAAAAGGCGGCGAAATTGGCGCGCACATCCTGTCAGGCATCGTGCTTGATCCGAAGGCGCTGGACGAATTGCTGCCCGACTGGCGTACCAATAGCGATTGTCCGCTGAAGACCGAAGTCAAGATCGACCGCTACAAGCTGCTCGGCGAGAACGGATCGGCCGAGCTTGGCTGGCTGCCCTTCCCGCCGCTGATGAGCAATCATGGCTGCTATGCCGGCTCGCTGGCAAATGTCTGCCGCTGGCTTGGCCGCGAAGCGGAAGCGCTCGGCGTTGAAATCTATCCCGGCTTTGCCGCATCCGAGGTCGTTTACGGCGAGAAGGGCGAAGTCCGCGGCGTCGTTGCCGGCGTCATGGGCATCGGCGCTGATGGCCAGAAGAAACCCGATTTCGAGCCGGGCATGGAACTGCTCGGCAAGTATGTGCTGTTTGCGGAGGGCGCTCGCGGCTCGCTCACCAAGCAGCTGATGAGCAAGTTCGACCTGCAGGCCGACAGCGACCCGCAAAAGTTCGGGATTGGCCTGAAGGAAGTCTGGTCGGTGCCGGAAGAGATTTTTGTGGATGGCCTGGTGCAGCATTCGTTCGGCTGGCCTGTCCAGGACAAGGACGGCAATGGCGGCGGATTCCTGTATCACTTCCGCGACAATGGCGAGCCGTTCGTCTCCGTCGGCTATGTGGTTCACCTGAACTACAAGAATCCGTATCTCGCGCCTTATGAGGAATTCCAGCGCTACAAGCATCATCCCGACATCCGTCGCTACCTGGAAGGCGGCAAGCGCGTGGCCTATGGCGCGCGGGCCATCACGTCCGGCGGCCTGCAGTCCATTCCGAAGCTCAGCTTCCCGGGCGGTGCGCTGATTGGCTGCTGCGCAGGGTTTGTGAACCTGCCGCGCATCAAGGGTACGCACAATGCCATGAAGACCGGCATGCTGGGCGCCGAAGCGGCGTTCGAAGCGATCAGGGCCGGGCGTTCCGGTGACGAGATGAGCGAGTATGACGAGGCCATGCATTCCAGCTGGGTGCAGAAGGACCTGTCGACCGTGCGGAACATGAAGCCGCTGATGTCGCGCTTCGGCACGATGATCGGCGCCATGATCGGTGTGCCGGACATGTGGATGCGCTCGCTGGTCGGCTTCGGCTTCCTGCCGACGCTGAAGCACGGCAAGACGGATGCGTCCTCGCTGAAGCCAGCAGCAAAGTTCAAGCCGATCACCTATCCGAAACCGGATGGCGTGCTCAGCTTCGACAAGCTGACCAATGTGTCCTTCACCAACACGTTCCATGGCGAGGACCAGCCCTGCCACCTTATCGTGAAGGACATGGCGCTGCAGAAATCCTCCGAGCATGATGTGTATGCCGGCCCCTCGGCTCGTTATTGCCCGGCGGGCGTGTATGAGTGGATCGGGGAGGGCGCCGACCTCAAGTTCCAGATCAACGCGCAGAACTGCATCCACTGCAAAACGTGTGACATCAAGGATCCGAACCAGAATATCAACTGGACCGTGCCCGAGGGTGGCGGCGGACCAGCCTATCCGAACATGTAGGCACGACCGCACGATTGCGTGACAGTGGCGCGGGCAGGGCAACCTGTCCGCGCTTTTACCATTCGGGGCCTTGTTCTTGCCTCATGGGGCTGCTTCATTCTTCGCAAACGCGAAACGGAGAACCCTGACGCCCATGCGCCTCAAGCCTGTCTTAGCCGCCTCTGCCCTAGCCATTACACTCGCACTCGCGGGCTGCGCCTCGGTCGCCTCCGGGCAGGCCGCTGACGCGTCAGCGTCGGTCTATGCCGATGCCGAACTGTCGGATGCCGCCCGGTCGACAGCCGTGATGGGCGCCGATGGCAAGCCGGTCGGCATTTCAGCCTATCCGGCACCGATTGACGCGATCAAGGCCGGGGACATGGCGGCGTTTCTGATCATGACCCGCGGTCTTGCCCTGGAAGACCGCGACTCCAATCCCCTGTTCAATGCCTTCCTCGCAATCGACCGGGCGGCGGCGAATGATACGGCTGGCGCGCGCTTGATCCTGAACATTCACGAGCCCGTTGACGATCCCGCTGACGCGACGGGCAGCCAGTCGCAATTCTATGCCTATCTCGATGCCTGGTTCCTCGCCATGGACGGACAGGCGGACGCGGCGCTTGAGCGCCATCGCGGTGCCTCGTCCGGCATGCCCGGATTGACGGGTGACCTGTCGCTGGCCGCCATGCTGGAGGCGCTGGGCCGCCCGGAACAGGCGCTGGCTGTCTATGAATCCCTCACGCCGACAAGGATCGAGGCGCCGGAACACCAGTTCGATCCGCGCGGGCTGCTGTATTCCCACATCAAGACGGTGATTTCCCGTCATGCGCTATTGCTGCAGAAACTCGACCGGATTGACGAGGCAAAGGCCGTTTACCAGCGTCTGGCAGATGCCGAACCTGAAGAGGCGATCAGCTATGCCGCCGCGCTCGAAAGTCTCGAAACCGGCAAGAACCTGCGCAATGAATCGCTGACAGTGCGGGCCGCCTTTGCCCAGTCCCTGGCGGATGTTTCGCGGGCCCTGCAGGAACAGAGGATCATCCGTCAGATCATGATGGGCGGACGTCCTGACGGGTTTGACGACCAGCGTTCGGCGTTCGACCAGGTCGCGCTTCTGATCCATCCCGAGGATGATGGTTTACGCACGTCGATCGTCGATGATTTCTACGAGAATGCCCTCTATGAATCGGCTGCGCACGTGGCGCTGACCGGACCCAAGCCTACCGCGTCGCTGGAAATTGCGGCCGGGCAGGCCTACCTGATGGCCGGGCAGGAGGCTGCGGCGCGGACCGCCATCGACAAGGCGCTGGAGCTGTCTGATACTGACAACCGGCTGCAGACCCTGTATGGTGCGCTGCAGCTGCGCACGCTGCTGAATGATGAAGCCGAGGCCGGTGAGCTGCTCGATGAATTGCTGGCGGCGGCCGAAAGCCCTGCCGAACGGGCGGCCGCTCATGGCCTTGCCGCAGAGATTTACGGACAGTTTGGCAATTATGCGAACGCGGCCGAGAATGCCGAAAAGGCGCGGGCGCTGGACGACACGCACGATCGCCGCCTCGCGCTGGCGGATGCCCTGGGCAAGGCGGGCCGGGTCAATGAAGCGATCATCCTGTTGCGCACCGAGCGGCTGGCGCGTCCCAACGATCCCTACACGCTGAATTCACTGGGTTATTTCCTGATTATCCACACGGACAAGTACGAGGAAGGCTATCGCGTGCTGGCCCGGGCCAAGGCGCTGGCTCAGCACGACCCCTATATTTCGGATTCCTTTGGCTGGGCCTTGTTCAAGATGGGTGACCTGAAGGGCGCCTTGCGCATGATCGAGACCTCGCGCAAGGAGCTGAAACCTCACCGGCACTGGGAAATCGAGAGCCATCTCGGTGATATCTACTGGTATCTGGACCGCAAGGATGACGCGCGCGAAGCTTGGCAATATGCCCTCGACAACCGGCCACCGGTAGAAGAGCGGCGGAAACTGGAAGCCAAACTGGCAGAAGGCCTCACTGCGCCCGCACCCGAGAAACGGCCGCTTCCTGATGTGTCCATAAACGACGGCGAAGTCGATAGGCAGGACATCTGACACTGGCCCCTTTAACGCGCCGCCGGTGCGCCTTACTATCGCCGGAAACGAATGCGATTCCGCCTTCTGCTGCCAGGGATCGCTGGCCCTTGTAACAGGACAACCACATGGCCGATGCCTACGAGAAGCCCCGCATTCCGACCTGGGTGTGGCCGGTCGCAAAGTGGACCTTGATCGCCGGTTTTGTTCTTGGCGTTATCGGCCTGATTGCGATCTGGCTGTATTTCGCGGCGCTCGGCCGCGATGTGCCGAGCATTTCCAAACTCAAGCAGTATGAGCCGCCAATTACCTCGCGCGTCCATGCCGGCGATGGAACGCTGATCGCGGAATTTGCCGATGAGCACCGCGTCTTCGTGCCCTACGAATCCATTCCCAAGCACGTCATCGACGCCTTCGTGGCCGCCGAGGACAAGAATTTTTTCACGCATGACGGGCTCGACTATGTCGGTATCACGCGCGGTGCGGTGAATTCTGCCAAGAACAAGGTGACAGGTTCGGGCGGCCTTCAGGGCGGGTCGACGATCACGCAGCAGGTTGCCAAGAACATGCTGCTGACGCGCGACCAGAACCTGAAGCGCAAGGCGAAGGAAGCGATTGTCGCCCAGCGGATGGAGAAGGAATTCACCAAGGGCGAGATCCTCGAACTGTATCTTAACGAGATCTATCTTGGCGGCCGGTCCTATGGCGTCGGCTCGGCCGCGCTCAACTATTTCAACAAGTCGCTGCCGGAGCTGAACCTGTCCGAAGCTGCCGTGCTGGCATCGCTCGCCAAGGCACCCTCGGCGGTGAATCCCTACACCAATCCGGACAAGCTGCTCGCGCGCCGCAACTATGTGCTCGGGCGGATGGTGGAAGACGGCTACATCACACGTGAGCAAGCCGACGAGGCGAAGGCGATGCCGCTGACGACGACCAAGCGTCTTCGCGGGCCGGAATATGCTGCAGCGACCTATTTCGTGCAGGAACTGCGCCGCGACCTGACCAAGACCTATGGCGAGGAAACGCTCGGCCGGAGCGGCCTGTCCATCCGCTCGACCATCGACACGCGCATGCAGCTGGCGGCGCAAGAGGCGCTGCAAAACGGACTGATATCGTATGACCGGCGTCACGGGTATCGCGGGCCGGTCACGAGCTTGCCTGTCGGTGGCGGCATGCTCGAGGCGCTGAACGCTGTAGAGCTTCCCGGAGGCTATGGCACATGGGAAGCCGCGCTGGTTACGTCTGTCGGTTCCAAATCTGCGGAATTGCTGTTGATCGACGGTGCCAAGATCAAGCTGCCGGCCGAAGAGCTGGAATGGGCCCAGACCTATAAGCCCGAAGGCGGCAAGCCGGGCCTGCAGGTCGGCCATGTTGTCCTGGCTGAGCTCAAACGCCAGGTTCTGAATGCGAATGAAACCGGCGCGCCTGATCCTGATGAGCAGGAGCTCGACGAAGAGGGCAACCCGATTGCCCGGCCGGTGGCGCAATCCATGTTCCTGCCGGTTGGCAATGCCACGCTGCGCCAGGTGCCGGAGGTCGACGGTTCCCTGATTGCGCTGGACCCGCATACGGGGCGTATCCTAGCCATGCAGGGCGGCTATTCCTTCTTCAAGAGCAGTTACAACCGTGTAACGCAATCGAAGCGCCAGCCGGGGTCGAGTTTCAAGCCGTTCGTTTACGCTGCCGCGCTCGAGAAGGGCTATACGCCCGCGTCCCGCATGCTGGATGCGCCATTTGTCTCGTTCGACGTGTCGACGGGCGATTACTGGCGTCCGGCGAACTATACTGAAGGCCGCTCCTACGGCATGGTCACCCTGCGCATTGCGCTGGAAAAATCGCTCAACCAGGTCACCGCCCGCGTCGCGCAGGACATTGGCATGGAAGCCGTGTCCGAACTGTCCGAACGCCTTGGCGTCTATACCGACCTGCCGCCCTATGCTGCCATGTCGCTTGGCGCGGGCGACGCGTACCTGATCGATGTCGCGCGGGGATATGCGGCGTTCGTGAATGGCGGGAAGATCGTCACGCCGACCCTTCTCGACCGTGTGCAGGACCGTCACGGGCGAACGCTTTTCCGTCATGACCAACGCGAGTGCGCGGGATGTGAAGTCGAAGAGTGGGATGGCCAGGGGCCGCCGGAACTGCCGGATAGCCGCGATCAGGTACTCGACCCGATCATCGCCTATCAGGTGACCCACATGCTGGAGGGCGTGGTCGAGCGCGGCACCGGTCGCCGGGCCCTTCGCGTGGGCAAGCCGCTCGCCGGAAAGACCGGCACGACCGATGACTATCGCGACGCGGTGTTCATGGGCTTCTCGCCGGACATCGTGGTTGGCGTCCGCGTCGGGTTTGATGACAACCGGTCGCTGGGCGAAGGGGAAGCGGGCGGCTCTGTTGCCGCGCCCATCTTCACGGACTTCATGGAGAAGGCGCTTGACGGTACGCCGGCCATTCCGTTCCGGATTCCTCCCGGAGTGCGCCTGGTGAAGATCGACGCGCGCACGGGCGAACTGCCCGGCCCCGGCACATCAGTCATCATCGACGAGGCCTTCCGCCCAGGCACGGAGCCCGGGATGGCGGCGTTTGCCGGAACGGATGACTGCCTGTCAATTTCAGGCGCGTGCGGGAATTCCGGTTCGGGTTCCGGCTCGTTTGGGTCGTTCGACCCGCGTACCGGCGAACAGCCTGTGCCGGAAAGCGAGCAGTTCCCGAAGCCGCCGGAAGCGACCGCCGATGACAGTCTCGACGGGATTTTCTGAACTAGGATTTTGACGGACTGTCAGGGCTCGGCTATCCCGGCCTCTGTAATCCCGTTTGCGAAAACCCGCCCGAAGAGGCCCTTTGTCATGTCCGCTGAAATCAAGTCCCTGATCGATCAGATCCGCCAGTCCTCCGAACTGCTACGGAGGCGTCTTTGACTGGGATACAGCCACGAAACGCCTTGATGAGCTGACAAACCTGTCCGAGCGTCCCGACTTCTGGGACGATCCACAGGCGGCGCAATCCATGATGCGGGAGCGCCAGCGCCTCGCGGACGGGATCGCCATGGTCGAATCGCTGCAGCAGGAATCCGCCGATGCGGAAGAATTGCTGGAACTGGCCGATGGCGACGCGTCGATGATCGAGGATATCGAACGGACGCTTACACGGGCGGCGGAACGTGCCGAAAAGGCCGAACTCGCTGCGCTATTGTCCGGTGAAGTGGATGCCAATGACGCATTCGTCCAGATCAATGCGGGCGAAGGCGGAACGGAGAGCCAGGACTGGGCCAACATCCTGCGGCGCATGTATACGCGATGGGCCGATGCGCACGGCATGCAGGTCGAGGAACTTGACGAGCGTGAAGGTGAAGAGGCCGGCATCAAGTCGGCCACGATCCAGATCAAGGGCGAGAATGCCTATGGCTGGCTGAAATCGGAACAGGGCGTTCACAGGCTTGTGCGGATTTCGCCGTTCGACAGTTCGGCGCGGCGCCATACAAGCTTTGCCTCGGTCAGCGTTTCGCCCGTCATCGATGACAATATCGAGATCGAGATCAATCCCTCCGATGTGCGCACCGATACCTACCGCGCTTCCGGCGCCGGGGGACAGCATATCAACAAGACCGACAGCGCGGTACGCCTGACGCACGCGCCGAGCGGGATCGTGGTCGCGTGCCAGGTGTCCCGGTCGCAACACCAGAACCGCGACCAGGCCTGGCGCATGCTGCGGTCGAAACTGTATGAACTGGAACTGCAGAAGCGCCGGGATGCGGCCGACGTGGCCAATGCCGCCAAGAGTGCGATCGGGTTTGGCCACCAGATCCGCTCTTATGTCCTGCAGCCCTATCAAATGGTGAAGGACCTGCGTACGGAGGTTGAAACGTCGGACACGCAGGGTGTGCTCGATGGTGATATTGACCGCTTTTTGAGCGCCGCGCTGGCTGCTGCCGTGAAACAGGGAAATGGAACTGATGACTCGACGTGAAGGCCGGTTGGTCGAGTGGTTTCCCGACAGGGGCTTCGGCTTCATTGCGCCGGATGATGGCGGCCCGAACGTGTTCCTTCACATCAAGAGTCTTCCCAAGGAAGACAAGCGGCTGGACATCGGACAGGCCTATTCATATGACGCGGTGACGGATGCGCGCGGACGGTTGCAGGCGCAGAATGCATTGCCGATCATCGAGCCTGCGACACCGCCGAAACGACCGCGTTTCTGGGCCCTCAGCCATGTTCCGCCATTCCTCGTGATCGCCGCATTCCTCGGCATCGTCATGGCCGTGTCGCAGGTCACAACTGTTTCAACGGATTGGTGGATCGTCTACGGCATCGCGAGCTTTGGCTCGGTCATCGGCTACTGGATCGACAAGAATGCCGCAATCCAGAAGAACTGGCGCATTTCCGAAACGGTCCTGCTCCTGCTGGGGCTGGTCGGCGGCTGGCCGGGCGCGATCCTGGCGCAGGAGCTTTTCCGCCACAAGACGCGCAAGGGCACGTTCCGTTACCTGTTCTGGATGACCGTTGCCATCAACATGGCGGCCTTCGTGCAGATCAATGTGCTGGGCGGCCTCTAGCCATAGGCGCTGAGCACTTCGTCGACGGCGCGCTCAAGGTCTTTCAGGGTCGCGACATGGCTCATCTGCGTGCAGAAAGGCAGGTAGCGCGGAATGGCGCTGTCGCCGGTTCCCCAAAGGGCGCGGCCTTCGGGATTGAGCCAGATCATGCTTTTGGCGCGCTGGGCAAAGTCGCGGAACAGGTCGGCGCGCGGGTCGCCATAATTCGATCGCCCGTCGCCGAGGACGATGACGGTCGTGCGCCGGTCGATGATGCTCTCATGCTCGACTTTCAGGTCAGACCAGGCCTGGCCATAGTCAGTCGAGCCCATGCCGAGTTCACGGATGATCTTGGCCATGGCCGCTTCAAATTCATTGTCGGCAAGGATGTCATCGACAGGCTTGAGGCGGTGCGAAAAGGCAAAGGCGTGGATGTCCGGCACCGCGTCGGCCAGCGAGTAAAGCAAGAGCAGGAGGAAGCGGACATATTGGGCCACAGAGCCTGACACGTCGCAGATGGCGACGATCTTCGGGCGGTCTTTCTTCTTCTGGCGCCAGATGACATTGAACGGCACGCCTTCGAGACCGGCATTGGCCCGCATCGTGCGGCGCACATCGAGCTGGCCGCGATTGCGTTTGCGCCGCCGGCGCGAATGCTTCACGGCGAGGCGCTTGGCGATCTTGGCGATCAGGCCCTTCATGCGCTCCATGTCATAACGATCAAGCGCGTTCAGGCGCTTCTCGGCAGCAAAATCATCCCGGAACTGCTGGGTCTCTCCGGCGCCGAAGACGTCGAAGGCCCGCTCGGCGCGTTCGCGCGCCCGCATGGTGAGGTCACGGCGAATGTCGATCAGTTCCTGGGCCTCGGCCTCGTCTTCCGGTTCCCGGCCCTGGAGGGCTTCGAGCAGGCGTTCCTGCAGGCCTTCGCCGCCCATCTGCCTGATGATCTGCTGGGCGTAATAGGCAACCTGCGTGGAAAAGCGGATATTCTCGATGCCGGCCGCTTCGGCGGCGCGTTCGAGCGCCGTGGAGATGGCGCTCTCGTCGCCCGACTGGAGAAGGCCGACAAGGTCTTCCGGCGCCGATTGGGGCGCATCGCTATCAGCCTCGCTTTCCGGGGAGCCAGAGGCCGTATCCGTGCGCGAGTCTGAATGGGAGAAGTAGAGATCGAACAGACGGTCGTGGATATCCTTTTCCTCGGTCGACTTGGCCAGCACGCAGCCGAGCGAGTCCCTGAGGAGAGAGCGATCCCCATAGCCGATCAGGGCGACGGCGCGCGTCGCATCGAGCGCCTCTCCGGTCGAGACGCGCACGTCGGAAGACCGCAGTGCCCGGATGAAATTGGTGAGCGTGCGCTCCATCTGCCGCTATCCGAGTTCGGGATAGCCGGAAGATGTGCGTCCGGCCTTGTCCGGTCCGGTGGCTTCGCGCACGAGCCGGGGGATTTCCTTCGACACCGCTGCGATATCGCTCTCGTGCTTGAGCAGGACATTGAGCGTGGTGCGCACAAAGGTCTCGTCGAGGGCGGTCGTGTGCATCAGGAGAAGCGTGCGGGCCCAGTCGACGGTTTCCGAAATGGACGGGCGTTTCTTGACGTCGGTTTCGCGCACGCCCTGAACGAAGCTGACCAGTTGCTTGAGCAGGATCTCGGACACGTCCGGCACGCGGGCCTGGACGATCAGGCGTTCGCGGGCCGCATCAGGAAAGCCGATATGGAGGTGGAGGCAGCGGCGCTTCAGCGCGTCGCCGAGTTCGCGGACATTGTTCGATGTCAGGATCACGATGGGCGGGACATTGGCGCGGATCGTGCCGATCTCGGGAACCGTGACCTGATAGTCGGACAGGACTTCAAGCAGGAAGGCCTCGAACTCCTCATCCGATTTGTCGATCTCGTCGATCAGAAGGATCGACCCGGCAGGCTGCTGCATGGCGGTCAGCAGAGGACGGGATTCGAGGAATTGCTCGGAGAAGAACAGGTCTTCGAACGAGGCGAGCTTTCCCAGCGATTGGGTCAGATTGTCCGCCGAGCCAATCAGCTCGTTCAGCTTCTCCTTGAGGATCTGCGTATAGAGCAGCTGCTTGCCGTATTTCCATTCATACAGCGCCTTGCCCTCGTCGAGGCCCTCATAGCATTGCAGGCGCAGGATCGGCAGGTCGAGCCAGCGGCCAAGCGACTGGGCGAGATCTGTCTTGCCGACACCGGCCGGGCCTTCGATCAGGATCGGCTTGCGCAGGCCATGGGCGAGGAAAACCGAGGTCGATATCTCGCGCGTGGAAATATAGCCGACTTCGGCGAGCCCGGAAGTGACAGCCTCAATCGAGGTGAGCGGCTCGTAGCCGGTGGAAATGTCTTTTGCCATGCCGAAAGGGGTAGGGGGCGGGCGAATGGCTGGCAAGGCATATCGCTGGGGCAGGGGTGGTGCTGGGGGAACGGCCCCTGTCTGCACGGGATGACGCCCCGGCTGATCGGCGCTAAGCCAGACGCATGCCTGTTGCCCGGATTCTCTTTGTTCTACCGCTGCCCGAACCGTTTGATTATGCGGTGCCGGAGGGCATGGATGTGCAAGTTGGCGCTTACGTCACGGCGCCGCTGGGGCAGACCGAGCGGCTGGGCGTGGTGTGGGAGATGCTGGATGACGAGGCGGCGGCGGGGCGGGAGCTGAAGCCGGTGCTTTCTGTCTATCCGGCCCCGCCAATGCCGGCCGCGATGCGCGACTTCATCATGTGGGCGGCCAGATATACCGTGTCGCATCCGGGCCATGTGCTGGGCATGACGCTGCGGGCGCGGGGCGGTCTGTCGCCTTCGCCGACAGAGACCGTGTTCCATCTGACAGGCGAGGGACCCGACAAGCTGACGGATGCGCGGCGGCGTGTGCTGGATGCGGCAGGGGAGGTTGGCGCGGCGAATGCGGCGGCGCTGGCTGCGGCGGCCGGGGTGTCGAGCGGGGTGGTGAAGGGGCTGGTGAGTGCCGGGGCGCT
>NZ_LADU01000117.1 GCF_000961795.1 Hyphomonas sp. BRH_c22 | reverse complement strand
ACGGTGCTGGCGCAGATCGTGCGCATGGTGTCCGAGGCGCAGCGCTCGCGGGCGCCGATCCAGCGGCTGGCGGACGCGGTGGCGGCCTGGTTCGTGCCGGCCGTGGTGGCAACGGCTGTGCTGACATTCATCGTGTGGGCCGTGTTCGGGCCGGATCCGGCGCTGGTCTTTGCGCTGGTCAATGCCGTCGCCGTGCTGATCATTGCATGCCCGTGCGCACTGGGCCTTGCGACGCCGATGTCGATCATGGTGGGCACCGGCAAGGGCGCGCAGAGCGGCATATTGATCCGCAATGCCGAGGCGCTGGAGACATTGGAGAAAGTCGATACGGTGGTCGTCGACAAGACCGGCACGCTGACCGAAGGCAAGCCGAAACTGGTGACGGTTGAGCCCGCAGACGGCTGGGATGAAGCCGGATTGCTGGCACTGGTTGCCGCGGTTGAGGCGGCGAGCGAGCATCCCCTGGCGGCAGCGATTGTCCAGGGCGCGAAAGACCGCGGCATCAGCGTGAGCGCCGCGCAGGATTTCGAATCCGTCACGGGCGAAGGCGCGCAGGGCAGCGTTGATGGTAATTCGGTCGCCATCGGCAATGCGAAGATGATGCGGCGGACAGGCGGCTTTAATGAAGCGCGCGCCAAAGCGGCGGAGACCTACAGGAATGATGGCCAGACCGTGATGTTCGTTGCCGTGAACGGCAAGGCGGCCGGCCTGATCGGCGTCGCTGACCCGATCAAGGCGACGACAAAGGACGCCATTGCAGCGCTGCACAAGCAAGGCCTGAAAGTCGTGATGCTGACCGGCGACAGCGCGGCGACGGCCGGCGCCGTGGCCCGGCAAGTGGGCATCGACGACGTGCGTGCGGACGTTTCGCCGGAAGACAAGAACCGGATCATCAAGGAATTGCAGGCCGACGGCGCCGTCGTGGCGATGGCCGGCGACGGCATCAACGACGCCCCGGCGCTGGCGCAGGCCGACGTCGGCATCGCCATGGGCACCGGCACAGATGTGGCGATGGAAAGCGCCAGCGTCACGCTGGTGAAGGGCGACATGGCAGGCATCGCAAAAGCCATCACTCTCAGCCATGCAACGATGCGCAACATTCGCCAGAACCTGTTCTTCGCCTTCATCTACAATACGCTCGGCATCCCGCTGGCGGCGGGCGTCCTGTACCCTGTGTTCGGATTGCTGCTGAGCCCGATGATTGCGGCGGCGGCGATGAGCCTGTCATCGGTCTCGGTGATCGGAAACGCCCTGCGCCTGCGTGCACTGAAACTCTGATGGGCACCTCATACGAAAAGAACAGCCTGACGCTACCTGGAGCCGTCGCGATGGGAACAGGTGTGATGATCGGCGCGGGCATTTTCGCGCTGACCGGACAGGTTGCGGAACTGGCGGGAAGCCTGTTTCCTTTGGCCTTCCTGATGGCGGCCATCATCTGCGGTTTCAGCGCGTACTCATACATCAAGGTATCGAACAAGTATCCTTCGGCTGGCGGCATCGCGATGATTCTGAAGAAGGCCTATGGGCCGGGCACGGTGACCGGCGGGGCAGCGCTGCTGATGGCATTCTCGATGATCATCAATGAAAGCCTCGTGGCGCGCACATTCGGGACCTATACATTGCAGCTGTTCGGCATGGAGGGCGGCATCCTGGTGCCAGTTCTAGCGCTCGGGCTTATCGTCGGCGCATTCCTCGTGAACATTGCCGGCAATAGCATGATTGGTTCGGTATCCAAGGTGACCGCCGTGCTGAAGATCGGCGGCATCCTCGTCTTCGCCCTGCTGGCCCTGTGGGCTGCCGGGTTTGCCTTCCAGCCAGCCGAGGGCGGCATCGGCGATAAGACGTCAGCCGGCGGCTTCCTCGCGGGCATGGCGCTGGCCATTCTCGCCTATAAGGGCTTCACCACGATCACCAATGCCGGTGGCGAGGTGAAAGATCCGAAAAAGAACGTCGGCCGGGCGATCATGATCTCGCTGGCCGTCTGCACCGCAATTTACCTGCTCGTCTGCTATGCCGTCGGATCAACCCTTAGCATCGAAGAGATCGTCAAGGCGAAGGATTATGCACTGGCTGAGGCCGCGCGGCCGAGCATCGGCGAATATGGTGTCTGGTTCACGGTGGCGATTGCCATCGTTGCCACAGCGTCCGGCCTGCTGGCCAGCGTGTTTGCTGTCTCGCGCATGCTGGCCATGCTGGTGGAGATGGACCTGATACCGGAGCCGAAGCTCGGCCTGCCGGGTAACACGCAGACGCATACACTTGTGTACACAGTCGTTGCTGCCGGCTTACTGGCAGCACTGTTCGACCTGTCGCGCATCGCATCACTGGGAGCGATTTTCTATATCGTCATGGACATAATCATTCACTGGGGCGTCTATCGGCACCTGCGCCAGGATGTCGGGGCACGGGCACCCGTGCTGATCACTGCAATCATTCTGGACGCCGTGGCGCTGGGCGCGTTTCTGCTGATGAAGGCGCAGAGTGATCCGCTGATCGTTGTAATCGCGCTGGCAGGCATGGGCGTCATTTTCGCCTTCGAGCATTTCTACCTTTCAAAGACCCGTGGCGGCGACGATACTGCAGGCTCCCTGACGAAGGACACCGCTCCATGAAAACGCAAACCAGAGATGCCGCCGCCAAGCGGCTCGCCCGGATCGAAGGGCAGGTGCGAGGCGTCGCCAAGATGGTGGCCGACGACCGATATTGCATCGATATCGTCCGGCAGGTGCAGGCGATCAAGGCGGCACTCATAGGCCTCGAAGGTCTGATCCTCGACGACCATATTGCGACCTGCGTGGACCACGCGCTCAAGGACGATGACATGGATGCACGGCGCGAAAAAGTGGAGGAACTGGTGGCCGTTCTGGGCGGGCGAAAGAAATAAGTTCCGGCTTGCAGCCCGATTACATCTTGTTGCCCCGGTTGCGTGGCAGCGGCAGCACGCTTAGGCTGGGTGCATGACAGTTGTTGTGGAAATGGTTTCGGACCTGGTCTGCCCGTGGTGCTGGCTGGGTCTTCGCAGGATCGAGGCGGCGCGAAAGCTCGCTCCCGAGGTCGACGTGCAGCTCGTGTTCCGGCCGTTCGAGCTGGACCCGACGATCCCGGCGGCGGGTGTCGACTACAAGGAATACATGAAGGAGAAGTTCGGCGGTTCGGATGAGAGCCGTGAACGATCCGGCCAGATGCGCCAGGCCCTGATCGACTATGGCGCGGCCGAGGGCATTCCCTATCAGTTCGACAGGATCACCCGCCGGCCGAGCAGTTTCGATGCGCACCGAATCGTGCGCTGGGCGCAGGGCCAGGACAAGGGCGCGGCGGCCAAGGAAGCCCTGTTCAAGGCCTTCTTCGAGGATGGACGCGACATTGGCGACCATGAGGTCCTGGTCGATATCGCCCGCGAGATCGGGCTTGATGCGGAGATCGTGGCCGACCTGCTGAAGACCGATGCCGATGTGGCGAATGTGCGCGAGGAGGCCGAGGCCTTCCGCCAGATGGGCGTCAGCGGCGTGCCGACCTATATCGCCAATCGCGCGGTGGCCGTGCAGGGCGCGGAGAGCGCGGAGAAACTGGCAAAATTCCTTCAGCATGCAGCCGCGCAGCTGCCGCAGGAACGCAAGGCAGGCGACGCCTGAATGAGCGGCCTTGTCAGCGTCACGCGCGAAGGCCGGATTGCGACCGTGCGGTTCGATACGGGCAACCGCGCCAATGCGCTGAGCCAGGAATTGATGCGCCAGCTGACCGAGACGGCGCAGGGCTTCCATGACTGCCCGGAGATTTCCGCTGTCATCCTGACCGGCCGCGACGACCAGTTCTGCATGGGCGCCGACCTGAAAGACCCGGACGGCACGGCGGCGGCGAAAGCCTCGCTGAGCCAGCGGCGGGTGATGCTGCGCCGGGGGCCACGCATGTGCCAGGCATGGGAGGATGTCGATGCCCTGACGATCTGTGCGGTCGAAGGGTGGTGCGTGGGCGGGGGCGTGGCCCTGGCAACGGCCTGCGACCTGCGCGTGGCGGCGGACAATTCCACCTTCTACGTGCCCGAAGTCGAGCGCGGCATGAACATGAGCTGGGGATCCATCCCGCGCTTCGTCGCGCTGGTCGGCCCGGCGCGGACCAAGCGCATTGCGGCGCTGTGCGAGAAGATTCCTGCCCCGATGGCGCTGGACTGGGGTCTTGCCGACCATGTCGTTCCCGCAGGCACGGCCATGGCAAAGGCGCGCGAGATTGCCGAGGCGGCAGCCGCCCTGCCCCCGACGGCGCTGAAAAGCGTGAAGCAGGACGTGAATGTCGCCGCGCTGGCGCTGGCCCGTGCGACGGGGCATCGCGACCTCGAGGCCTTTGCCCTGCTGCAGCAATCTGATGATTTCAAGGAAGGCGTCAGCGCATTCCTGAAGGGCCGCAAGCCGGATTTCACCGGCGATTGAGGAGCCGGAGCACTCATCCTGAGCGAAGTCAAAGGATGCGCCTTCGATCCCTTAGCTGAGCTGCAGGTCCACCAACCTGCGATAGGCGCCGTTCTTGTCCATCAGGACCGCATGGGTGCCGTCCTCGACCGCGCGGCCATCTTCCATGACGATGATGCGGTCGGCGGCGCGCACGGTGGACAGGCGGTGGGCGATGATCAGCGTGGTGCGGCCAGTGGCGAATTTCGCGAGCGCGTCCTGCACCTTGGCCTCGCTTTCGGCGTCGAGGGCGGATGTGGCCTCGTCCAGCAGCAGGATCGGCGCGCCGCGCAGGATGGCGCGGGCAAGTGCAACGCGCTGGCGCTGGCCGCCTGACAGGTTGCGTCCCATTTCGCCCGCCGGGGCATCATAGGTGCCCGGCAGTGCACGGATGAATTCGTGAGCATTGGCCGCTTTTGCAGCTGCCTCGATTTCTTCATCGCTGGCACCAAGCCGGCCCAGCGCGATATTGGCGCGGATCGTGTCGTCGAATAGGGCCGCGTCCTGTGCGACGAGGCCCATGCTTGCGCGCAGGCTGGCCCCGCTGACATCACGCACATTCGTTCCGTCTACGGAGACTGTGCCGCCGGTAGGGTCGTAGAGCCGCAGGAGAAGGTTGAACACGGTGGACTTGCCAGCGCCGGACGGGCCGACCAGCGCAATCGTCTCACCCGGGGCAGCGGTGAAGGAGAGGCCCTTCAGGGCTTCCGTGCCATCGGGATAGGCAAAGCGCACATTGTCGAAGGCGATGGCGCCGGTGACTTTGGCCATGGGCCCGGCGCCGGGAGAGTCAGCGATCTCGGGTGCCGCGTCGGTGATCTCGAACACGCGGTCGGCCGCCGCGCCGCCTTCCTGCGCTACCGAGTTCAAGGTGCCGAGCGCGCGCAGTTCCGGCGCAGCGACGGCAATGGCGCCGATGATGCCGACGAAATTACCGAGCGACGTATCGCCCTGCGCGATGCGCCAGGCGGTCAGCGCAAGGATGCCGACAAGCGCGAGCCCGCCGGTGATCTCGAGGATCGGATCGACGGCGGCGCGGTCTGTCAGCACCTTGAGGAAGAGGCGCGAGCGTTCGCGGAAACCCTTCGCCGCGCGGGCCTTCTGGTAGTCTTCGAGGCCATAGGCCTTGACCACGCGGGCCGACTGGAAGGCCTCTCCCAAGAGGGAGGTGACTTCGCCGATCTGCTGCTGCGACTGGCGCGAGCGTCTACGCACGCGGTTGCCGAGGGCGAGCACGGGCGCGAAGGCGATAGGGTAGATCACCAGCAGGACAAGGGTCAGCTTCCAGTCCATCACGAGCATGGTGATGAACACGCCGATGACCGTCAGCACGCCCTTGGTGAGGTTGTTGGCGATGCGCAGGCCGGCATCGCGCAGGGCATTCACGTCATTGATGAAGCGCGAAACGAAGCCGCCGGAGGCTTCCGCCGCGATGCGTGCATAGTCGCCATCCGTCAGGGAACCGAACTGGTCCTGCTGGATATCGACGATCGCCCGCTGCACGCCGGTATTGTTGAAGATGGTCATGCCATAGAGGGCGAGCGAGCGGACAATGGCCGCGACGCCGATGATCGCGATCAGCCACCAGAGGCTGGTGGGAACGGTGGCCTTGTCAGGCCCGGCAAGCGCTTCGAGCCCCTCGACCACGAGTTTCAGGAGATAACCGTAGGAGGCCGCCGCAATCGAGGTCAGCGCGGCGCACAGCGTGCCTGCCGCGAACCACCGCCAGTGCGCGGCGAACCGCTCCCTGCCAAGACGCGTCAGGGCGCCGGAACGGCGCACCGGTTTGGCGCGGTCAGACGTTATGGTGTTCCCCCGTCTCCGGGTCGAGCAGCCGGTGGGCATGGAGGATGAAATAGCGCGTTTCGGCATGATCGACCGTACGGTGGGCAGCAGCCTTCCACGCGTCATAGGCTTCCTTGTAGCTGGCAAACGCGCCAACGAAATCCATTTTCGAGAGGTCTTCGAATTCGACTTCCCGCACGTCTTTCAGTTCACCGCCGAACACGATGTGAAGCAGCTGTTTTCCGGCCTTTGGGGCATCACCCATTTTGACTGGCTCCGTTTTGACTGTTGCTGCGGCCGGGGCCGCCTTGTCCTGTGGGTCAGGTATATCCACAAATCCTGACCGGCGCACTAACAGAGGATGCAGGCGTTTTCCAGACGCGATGATGCTGCGCTGTGCAGGAATGGTGCGATTGAAGTGCAGCGGCTCGCCCCGGTGTGTCGTCGCCACGCCGCCCGCTTCATGGACCAGAATGGTCCCTGCCGCGAGGTCCCAGTCCGACTTATGGCTGAGCACGAGGGTCGCGTCCCACGCGCCCGAGGCGACAAAGGCCATGCGCAGGAGGGTGGAATTGGGCCGGGGGCGCGGCACGGTGAGGGCGGGCCACGGCTCGGGCCAGCCCTTGTGATTGAGCATTTCCTCGGCCGCGATCAGGCGGCATCCGGCTTCCGTTCCGCATTCCGACACACGGATCAGGTTGCCGTTGAGATAAGCGCCGCCGCCGATACGCGCCTCGTAGAGCTGGCCGAGCGCCGGAGCGTATAGCACACCCGCAACCGCCTGGCCGGCCTCGACGATTGCCAGGCCGACACACCAGTTCGGGTCGCCGCGCATGAAGGCGCGCGTGCCGTCAATCGGGTCGACAACCCAGCAGCGGTCCTTCTGGCGTGCGGCGGGATCATCCAGCGTCTCTTCCGACAGCCAGCCATATTCAGGCCGCGAAGCCGACAGGCGCAGATCGCAGAGCTGGTTGACGGCCATGTCGGCCTCGGTGACCGGGCTGCCGCCCGTCTTTTCCCAGGCGCGGGCCGACTGGCCTTCCAGAATGTAGGACAGCGCCAGCTGCCCAGCCTCTATGGCAAGGCTGCGCAGGGTCACCAGGTCTTCGACCAGCGTGCGTTCAGCTGCCGGCAAGGCTCATGTCCTCGACAAGGATGCTGGGCGCATCGCGCGTGCCGCGGAATTCGAGGTCGGAGGCGGGGATCAGGCGCGCGAAGATGGCTGGCAGGTCACCTGCAATCGTCACTTCCGATACGGGATAGGCAATCTCGCCATTTTCGAACCAGAACCCGGCGACGCCGACGGAATAGTCGCCCGTATTCGGATTGATCGACGGGCCGAACATGTCGGTGACGAGCAGGCCCTCTCCGGCCTGTGCCATCAGTTCGGCAGGCGTTTTCTCACCCGCCTGCAGATAGAGGTTCGACGTGGTGACGCCGGGCGGATCGCCAAATCCGAGGGCGGCAAAGCCATTGGGCTTAAGGCCCAGCTGGCGCGCAGACGCACCATTCAGAAGCCATTCGGTGAGACGGCCATCCTCGATCAGGTAGGTTTCCTTGACGGGCAGGCCTTCGCCATCATGGCAGCGCGAGCCCATGCCCATGGGCCGGAACGGATTGTCGATCACGTTGACGCCCTTCGCAAAGACCTGTGTGTCCATCCGGTCCTTCAGGAAGCTGACACCGCGCGCGATGGACGGGCCGGAAATCGCGCTCATCAGCGCGCCGATCAGGCCGCCGGACACGCGCCGGTCATACAGGACCGCCGCTTTCCGGGTTTCCAGCTTGCGGGCACCGAGACGCGCAATCGTGCGCTCGCCCGCCGTGCGGCCGATGGTTTCGGCGCTGGGGCGGTCAATCGTGCGGCGGACGGACCAGCTTTCATAATCGCGCTCCATGGCGCCGTCTTTTTCGGCAACCGAGGCGAGGCCGAGGCTGGTGCTCGTGCCGGTCTTGTAAGCGGAAAAGCCGTTAGACGCGGCGACCCAGCGCGAGGAACGGTTCCACGAGGCGCCGCAGCCCGCCACTGTCTTGATACCCTTCACGGCCAGGGCCGCAGCCTCGGCGGCCAGCGATTCCTGCTCCAGCGTCTCGGCCGAAATCTCCGGCTCGCCGGTCAGGTCCATGTCGAGCTGACCTGTGGCCAGTTCGCTGGCGTCCGGGAGGCCGCAATATTCGTCTTCCGGCACGGCGCGGGCCATGGCGGCGCAGCGCGTGGCGAGGGCGTGGAGGCCTTCGGTCGAGAGATCGGAGCCGGAGACATGCGCCTGGCGCTTGCCGAACAGGCAGCGCAGGGCCACGTTCGTGCTCTCTTCGCGCTCGATGCTTTCCATCCTGCCGTCGCGGACAGAGACGCTGACGCCCTCTGCCGCGCCGATACGGGCATCCGCAGCGTCGGCGCCTGCCTTCAGGCACTGGTCGATGAGACCGGCGAGCAATTCAGCCGGTGGAGTCTTGAATTCAGCCATACCGGCTAAATGGACCGCCCCGCCGGGCCGTGCAACTGCTCAAATCAGGCAAGCCCGTGATAAATCAGCATGCCTGCGATCCCGACAAGGGGGATCCATGTCAGCAGCATGCCGGCCGCGCGGGCCGGCAGGATCGTCCGCGACAGCCCGATGGCGTGCAGAATGCGGCCAAACGTGAACGTGGCGCCCAGAATGTGGATCCACAGCGCCGGGATGCCCATATAGGCCGCCGTCACAAGGCCGACCATCATGGCCGGGATATATTCGGACGCATTGCCATGCGTGCGGGTGCGCAGTTCCAGTTCGGCATTGCCGCCATGTCCGATCGAAATCTGGGCCGATCGGCGCACGAAGACGACACGCGACGACAGGTAGATCAGCAGCAATATGTTGATGCCGATATAGACGGCAGCAGCTTCCAGGGGTGGCATGTTTCAGTCCTTCCAGAAAAAATGCCGCCGGTGATTCCCGGCGGCATTACATGATTTCCTCGGTTTCATCGGCCGGTCAGTCGTCGCGGCGCGCGTCCGGCAGGCGGTCATTGATATCGTCGCGAATGTCCATCAGCGTAACGATCAGGCCGCAGACAAGGCTGGCAGCAATCCAGCCGGCCGCGGTGAAGATGGCGAAGTCCGCCACCTGGGCCAGTCCGCCGGCCAGGCCGAGCATCTCGTTGCTGAATTCGCCCTTGTTGTAGAGGCCGAGCGCGATGCCCCCGACAATGATCGCAATATATGCCACGTAGACCATGATACGGAAACTGTTGATGATTAAGAACTTCATGGGTGTCCCCTTCCTGTTTCGAAGCCGAATTTAGGCGGATAAAAGCGCGCCGTCACGCGATTACACGTATGAAACGAAACTCGCTTGCGGGCCGGTGCGAATTTGCACCAGTCCGGCCGCGTCCCCTTACTCCTTTGGCGGCGACAGTTTGCAGGTGAACATGTCGCTCACGACGCTGGCAAACTGCATCTGCTCTTCACCGGTCAGCGAGGTAACGAAGGCTTCGACATCGCGCTTTTCGCGCCCGATCGACTGGGCCGTGCGCTTGAACAGGTCAGGATCGAGCTTGGCCTCCATTGCATCGGCGATGCACGAACAGGTTTCGGCGCTTTCGCCATCGGCCGTGCAGGCGGCCACAAGGGCCTTGTGATCGCTGTTGCCGCTACAGGATCCAAGCGTGGTCAGCGCCGCGATTGAAAGGATTATGTGGCGCATTCCGGCATCTCCATGATCAGCTCAGGTGCCAAGGCAATCATGAATCTGGTGACAGGGAAAGCGCCTATTCCCGCCCGATAATCTTGTCGAACTGCACTTTGCTGCCGAACGATTCGAGAAATTCGGCCTTCACGGCGGCGCGGTCATAGTCTTCGGCGACCCAGTCGAGGAAGGGTTTCCAGTCCGTACGCGCCCGGCCCGCATTGAACCGCGCATAGGCGTCGAAAAACCAGTCCAGCATGCCGGTCTTGCCATGCTTGATGTGCAGGTACTTGAACGAAAGCTGCTCTCGCGCCTCCTCGAACGGCACCTTTTCGTGCAGCAGCTTGTACAGGACAGCCATCAGGCCCGCCCGGTCAGCCCCCGACTTGCAGTGCATCAGCGCCGGATATGCAATTCGCTCGAACAGGTCGCGCGCAGCGAAGATGGCTTCCCGCGTGGGCGTGTCCCGGGAAAAGACCTGGAAATCGACCAGTGCGATGCCCGCCGCCTCGCAGGCCTCCTTTTCCAGCAGGTAATAGCCCTTGGTACTGGTCCCGCGCAGGTTGATGATGGTGCGGATGCCCCGTTCCTTCGCGTGGGCCGCGATCTGGCGCGGCGAGGGCTGGTTCGCGCGCCACATGCCGGGCGCGATCTGGTGCAGATTGCTGAACCGGGCCCGCAGGAAGCCGTGGTCGCCCCATACAAGCTCCCGCCGCGCCCGTTTGCGCCCGGACCGCGTGGCGAGATCAGCCGCCACATGCGGGCGCTTTTTGGCTTTGGGGGTCAGTTTCACCATGTCGCCACCGCGATTACAGGCGTGCTCCGGCCCCTGCAAGCAATCGCGGCAGGAAGTTTTTTCACCCGGCTGCATCCAAATGCCTGCCTCGCGGCATCTACCCCTTGAAGCCGGGCAAAATGATCCGGTGAAACTGTAAGAAAGACATCATCATGGAAGACGTCCTCGTCCCAATCGTCCTGTTTTCTGTCGTACCGGTCTGCATCTGGCTGGTCAGCTATTTCAACTATCGCAAGCGCCTGACGGCCCATGAAACCGTGCGCCACGCCATCGATGCCGGCCAGACCGTCTCGCCGGAACTGATCGAGAAAATGTCCCTGCTGGTCGATCCGGTCCGTGCCGACCTGCGCCGCGGCGTGCTGTTCATCGCATTCGGCGCCGCTTTTGGCGTGCTCGGCATGATGGTCAACTTTGAGGACGGCGATGCCCTGCTGCCCATGCTCGGCGTGGCCGCATTTCCGGTTTTCCTCGGACTGGCGTATCTTGGCCTCTGGGCATTCGGTCATGGCCGCAAACCGGCCTGATCTCTGGATCGTCGCTGCGGGAGGCACCGACATGCGCACCGACCCTGACCTGGCAGCCGATGCCGCTCGCGGCAGCGAGAGCGCCTTTGCCGAACTCGTGCGGCGCCACCAGGCCAGGGTGCGGGGCATGGCCCGGCGCCTGACGGGCACGGCCAGCGACGGGGACGATATTGCCCAGGCGACCTTCCTCACCGCCTGGCAGAAAATCGGCACTTATGCGGGGGGCACGTTCGCGGCCTGGATCTGCACGATCTGCTACCGCGAATTCCTGCAGGTGCGCCGCCGCCAGAGAGTGGAGATCGAATTTGACGAGACAGCCGAGATCATTCCCTTCGACCGGTCCGCTGCGGACACGGGCGACAAGATGGACCTGTCGCGCGCCCTCGCCAGGCTGCCCGAGGCCCAGCGCATCTGTGTCACCCTGTGTGTCGCCGCCAGCCTGAGCCACCGGGAGGCCGCCGAAGCGACCGGATGGCCGCTCGGTACGATAAAATCCCATGTGACGCGCGGCGTGGCCGCCCTTCGCAAAGACCTTGCCGCCACCCAAGTGGCGTGATGGAGTAGACACCATGCGAGACCAAGACACTTACGCCGACCTGACCGCCCTGTTCGCTGCTGAAGACCGCGAGCATGAGGCCCGGCCCTTCGTGGACAGGGTGATGGGCCGCATCCGGGCGCAGGCCCGCCTGCGCAAGCTGCTGCTGGGTGCAACCGGTCTGGGCGGCGCGCTTCTGGCGGCATCCCAGTTGCCGAAACTGCTGGCCGATTCTGTCGGGCTTGATGCCTCGCTGACGACATCGATCCTTCAGGCGCAGGAAAACATCAGTGCGCTGGCCAGCGCCAATCCGCTCTGGCTGGGCATCGGTGCCATCGTCATGCTCAGCCTCGCCGCCGTCGCGGCAACCGAGCGGGCCTGAAACGGGGGCTCGCCTGCGGCCGATCTGAGCGCTCAGGATGAGCCGCTTTGGGAGATCAGCTGGATGGGCTCGCCCGCCACCCCATGCCCTCAAGCAAAGACTTCGTTTCGTATAATGGCAGGCCGACAATCGCCGTATAGCTGCCATTGATATGCGTGATGAAACCGCCGGCCATGCCCTGGATGCCATAGCCGCCTGCCTTGCCCTGCCATTCGCCGCTGGCGACATAGGCGGCGATCTCTTCATCGGTGAGGCGTTTCATCCGCACCCTGGCGAGGACGGTGCGCGACTGCACGCGGCCATCCGGCGCCTTCACGGCAATCCCGGTGATGCACTGGTGCGACCGACCCGACAGAAGGCGCAGGAAGGCCTCGGCTTCGGCTGCGTCCTCGGCCTTCTCCAGGTTGCGGGTGCCCAGCGCGACCACCGTGTCTGCCGCCAGAACGAAACCGTCAGCCTCGCACGCCGCCGCCTTCTCCCGGGCGAGGCGTTCGGCCAGTGCGCGCGGCGGCTCGTCCTTGCGGCGCGTTTCGTCGATGTCGGTGGGGGCGATGCGGGCCGGGACGATGCCGATCTGCGCGAGCAGGTCCCGACGGCGGGGACTGGCGCTCGCAAGGATGAGCGGCGCGTGTCCGAAGCTCGCCATGGATACTACTTGAAGCGGTAGGTGATGCGACCCTTGGTCAGGTCGTAGGGGGTCATTTCAACCATGACCTTATCGCCGGTCAGCACGCGGATACGGTTCTTGCGCATCTTGCCTGCAGTGTGGGCGATGATTTCGTGCTCGTTCTCGAGTTTAACGCGGAACGTCGCGTTCGGCAGCAGTTCGACGACCGTGCCTTCAAATTCGATCAGTTCTTCTTTCGACATGAAGTCTCCAAATTCAGAGCGGTCCGTTGCGCCGCCGAAACATATGTAGGGCGCGCCATAGCCCTTTGCACAGATTCCGGCAAGCTTGGAAGGTCAGATGGGTCCGTGGTTGTTCGCCGGGTCATCCTGACTTACGATTATCGGCCCTGGAGGATACCATGCTTGATCTTGACCGCTTCGTCGAAGACTGCCGCGCGGCGGTGGCCGCTGACCCGACCCACAAGGCCGTGCACGATCTCACGGCGCGCGCCTTCAGCGACCCGGCGGACGTGCTGGCCGCCGTCGGCGAACCGACGGCAGGGGGTATCTTCCCGATCTATCGGGCAGATGACCTCACCATCCTGAATGTGGTCTGGAAACCGGGCATGACCCTGATGCCGCACAATCACGAAATGTGGGCGGTCATCGGTGTCTATGGCGGCCGCGAGGACAATATCTTCTGGCGGCGAATCAAGGACGATCCGGATGGCCGTATCGAAGCCGCTGGCGCGAAAGCGATGTCGACGGGCGATGTCACGCCACTCGGCAAGGACATCATTCATTCGGTGACGAACCCCATTCAGAAACTGACCGGGGCGATCCACGTCTATGGCGGCGACTTCTTCGGCATCCATCGCAGCGAATGGGACCCGGAGAACCTGACCGAACGGGCTTATGACGTGGAAAGAGCGAAAGCCCTGTTTGCCACCTGAACAGGAGACGGCCTATCGCGTCTGCCCGGCATGCAGGGCGCAGATCAGGGTGAAGAGTCGGCGGGCGGTGGTGAAATCGACCTCGACCTTGCCTTCCAGCCGTTCGGCGACGAGCTCCGAGCCCTCATTGTGGACGCCGCGCCGCGCCATGTCGATCGCCTCGATCTGGTGCGGGGTCTGGTTGCGTATGGCATCGTAATAGCTGTCGCAGATCATGAAATAGTCGCGGATCACGCCCCGGAACGGCCCCATCGACAGGATGAACGTGTGCACGTCTTCCCCGGCCTCGTCGCGGACCGCAAAGACCAGCTTGCGCTCGACCTGTGACAGGGTGAGCGCATAGGGGCCGCGATCATGGCCCGGCAGGGCGAAACTGTTTTCCTCGATCAGGTCGAAAATCGCCACGCGGCGCTCATGTTCGGCGTCGGGGCTGGTCGCGCCCAGCGTGTCTTCGTCAATACTGACCGATATCAGCCGGTTATCACCCATCGCCCTCCCCCCGGTTGGTGCGGATCGAGACCGAGCGCGCATGCGCCGGCAGGCGTTCCGCCTCCGCCAGCCTGATGGCAGCGGGCGCAAGCGCGGCAAAGCCCCGGGAACTGACGCGCTGGACACTCATCCGTTTGAGGAAGTCATAAAGGCCAAGGCCGGAGCCGAAACGGGCCGCCCGGCTGGTCGGCAGGACATGGTTCGAACCGGTGACATAGTCGCCGAGGGCTTCCGGTGTCAGGTGGCCGAGGAAAACCGCCCCGGCATGCCGGATCTGCGGCAACAGCGCGTCAGGATCGTCAATGGCGAGTTCGAGGTGCTCCGCCGCGATCTGGTTGGCAATTGCGGCGGCGGTACCGAGGTCCGGCACGGTGACGATCGCGCCGTGGCGTTCCCAGGAAACCCGGGCGCGTTCGCCGGTCGCCAGTTCCTTCAACTGGTTTTCCACAGAGATTTCCACAGCTTTGCCCACAGACTGATCCACAGTAATCAGGATCGACTGGCTGGAGGGGTCATGCTCGGCCTGGGAGAGGAGATCGGCCGCAACCCAGTCCGGGTTGGCCGTGTGGTCTGCGATGATCAGGATTTCCGACGGGCCTGCAATCGTGTCGATGCCGACGCGGCCGAACACCTGGCGCTTGGCCTCTGCTACGAAGGCATTACCCGGACCGACAATCTTGTCGACGGGCCTCAGCCGCCCGGCCCCGAAGGCCAGCGCGCCGACGGCCTGCGCTCCGCCAATCGGGTAGAACTCGTGTACGCCGGCCTTCAGCGCGGCATAGGCCACGGCCGGTGCCAGTTCGCCGCCGGGTGCAGGCGCAACCATGACGATGCGCTCCACGCCGGCAATCTTCGCCGGGACCGTATTCATCAGGACCGACGAGGGATAGCTCGCCCGCCCACCGGGAACATAGACGCCGACGCTTTCCAGCGCCGTCCAGCGCCAGCCCAGCTCGACGCCTGCGCTGTCGGTGAAGGAATGGTCTGCCGGGCGCTGGGCCGCATGATAGGCCGCAATCCGGTCATGCGCGAAATCGATGGCTTCGCGCAGGTCAGCCGGGCAGTCTGCCGCCAGCGCATGCAGGTTCACATTGTCGGATTCCAGCGTGGTCGGGTCGATCTGCAGCTCGTCATACTTGGCCGTGTAATCGGCCACCGCCCTGCCGCCGTGGCTTTCGACATCATTCAGGATCCTGGCCACGATGCTGGCCACGTCATGCCCCGTTCCCCGGTCTTCACCGAGAAAGGCAGCAAACGCATCCTTGAATCCAGGCGCGGTGGAATCGAAGCGGCGCGCCACCTAGCGACGCCTCCGCTCGTGGCTCGGCAGGTTGCGCGTCGGCCAGACATAATCGCTGTCGAGCAGGGTGGCGTCGAGCACTTCAACGTTCAGCGTGATTTCGCCATCGCCCGCAAACAGCAGCGTGACCGTGCCACCCGGCGGCTCGTCTGCCAGCGTGAAGCTCACGTCGAGCAGGGAGAGGATCAGTTCCGGATCGGCCTTGGTGACGGCCCGCGTCTTCGCGCCCAGCACGCCGTCAAAGGCCAGCAGCGAGCGCACGCGCGCGCCTTCCTTTGCGCGGGGCTGGCCGGCTTCCCAGCGAAAGCGGTTGAGTTCCAGCGAGAAGCGGTTCTTGCGGGCTTCATATTTTAGGCTGCCAGCCTTCACGACGGAATCCTGGACAGCCGCCGCAATGACCTGAAGATCCTCGGCCGTTTCGGCCAGGAGACGCAGCGCGTGTGGTTCAGACATCCCAGTCCCTTACTCGTCCTCGCCTGACAGGCGCTGGATATTTGCGCCGCAGGCATTCAATTTCGTTTCCAGCCGCTCAAAGCCGCGGTCCAGATGGTAGATACGGTTCACCACAGTCTCACCTTCTGCGGCAAGCCCTGCGATGACAAGAGAAACCGACGCGCGCAGGTCGGTCGCCATCACCGGCGCCCCTGTCAGGTGCGGCACGCCTTTGACCACGGCCTCCTGCCCCCGCACATTTATGTCGGCTCCAAGGCGCGACAATTCGGGCGCATGCATGAAGCGGTTCTCGAAGATCGTCTCGCGGATGATGCTGGTGCCGTCGGCAAGGCTCATCAGGGCCATGAACTGGGCCTGCAGGTCTGTCGGAAAGCCGGGATGCGGCTGGGTCGAGACGCTGACGGCCTTCAGGCGCGTGCCATTGCGGCGGATGCGCAGCGTGTGGGCCGCCTCGTCGGCATCGACCGTGACACCGGCCTCGCGCAGCTTGGCGATCATCGCGCCAAGCGCCTCGACCGGGGCGCCATCCAGCGTGACGTCGCCGCCAGCCGCCGCCGCCGCCATGGCATAGGTGCCTGCCTCGATCCGGTCCGGCATCACCGCATGGGTCGTGCCATGCAGCTTTTCCACACCTTGGATGCGGATCGTCGATGTGCCCGCGCCGCTCACCTTTGCGCCCATGCTGTTGAGGCAATCGGCCAGGTCTTCGATTTCGGGCTCGCGCGCGGCGTTTTCGAGAATGGTCTCGCCCTTGGCCAGCGTCGCCGTCAGCATTGCATGCTCGGTCGCGCCGACGCTCGGCATGGAGAACACGATATGGGCGCCCTTCAGGCCCTGGATCGCAGCGGCCTTGACGTAGCCGCTCTCGACTTTCAGGTCCGCGCCCATGGCTTGCAGTGCCTGCAGGTGCAGGTCGACCGGACGCGCGCCGATGGCACAGCCGCCGGGCAGCGACACGGTGGCATGGCCGGAACGGGCGATCAGCGGGCCGAGCACATTGAAGCTCGCCCGCATCTTGCGCACCTGTTCATAGGGCGCGATCGTGCTTTTCAGCTCCGCCGCATTCAGGTGGCAGGTCGACTCGCCCTTCGGCCAGTAAACCTCGACACCCAGCGTTTCCAGCAGTTGCGCCAGGAACCGCGTGTCCGCGAGGCTCGGCATATTGGTGAGCGTGATGGGCTCGTCGGTCAGCAGGCATGCGACCATGAGCTTCAGCGCCGAGTTCTTGGCGCCAGAGACGGGAATGCGGCCATTCAGCTGAGCGCCGCCAATGATGTTCAATCTATCCATGGCGCGCACTTATAGTCTTGTTCACGGCGCGGGAAAGGCGTGATTGTGGAACCTTGAGGCGCAAACGCAGCAGGTTCAGGGCGCCCCGGCCTCAGGACAGGCTGACGGGCAGCGACTCAAGCCCCCGCAGGCCCGACCGTTTGACCCATTTGAGCGTATCCGGCGGCGCCTGCAGCTTCATGCCCGGCGCCCGCCGGAACAGTTCGGAGAGCGCGATCTCGGCCTCAGCCTTGGCGAGGTGCAGGCCAAGGCACATGTGCGGACCGCTGCCCCAGCCGAGATGACGGTTGGGACGCCGCGCAAGGTCCAGCGCCAGCGGATTGCCGAACACGTCCGGGTCGACATTGCCGGCCGCCAGCAGGCCTATCACCTTCTCGCCCCTTTTCAGCGCCCGGCCCTCGAATGCCATGTCCTCGCGCACGAAACGCGGCTTCGTCATCTGCACCGGCCCGGTGAACCGCATCAGTTCGTCGACGGCGGCCGACAGGTCCTCGCCCTCAAGGCCGCGAAAGGTCTCGGCGGCGCCGGGCACGGTCAACAGGGCATAAATGCTGGCCGAGAGCAGGTGCGTGGTCGTTTCATGGCCCGCGACGAACAGGATGAACACCATCGTCACCAGTTCGTCCTCGCTCATCTGCTCGCCAGCCTCCCCGGCATGGACAAGCTCGCTCATCAGGCCGGGGCGCGGATCGCGGCGCAAGTCGGCAAGCTCGCCGCGCAGGGCCTTAAGCAGGGGGCTGAGCGCAAAGGCCGCGCGCAGCATCATCAGGGGCGATTCGTTCCCGCTGAACGCGCCCATGGCGACGTCAAACCGGGCCCGTGTCGCCTCGCTCATGCCCAGTACCGTATAGATCACCTGAAGCGGCAGCTTGCGGCAGAACCCGGCCACAAGATCCGGGTCGCCGCTGGCCATGTATTCCTCAAGCAACCGGTTGACCTCCTCCAATATCTGCGGCCGCATCGCCTCGATGCTGACCCGCCGGAACGGGCCATCCGCCAGCTGCCGCAGCCGCCTGTGGTCCGGATCATCGAGCGAGAGGACATTGTTCGCCAGCGTGCGGAAAACCTTAGGCAGGAACGGCAGGCCAAAGGCCGACCTGTGCCCCGCATTGCGCGCATCGACCGCGAAATGGTCTGCGTCCTTCAGCAGGGCCTGGATGGCTGAATGACGCGTTGCGCACAGCACCGGCCCGAAAAAGGGCAGCCTGATCTCGCAAAACGGCCCCTCTTCAACCAGCCGCGCCAGAGTCGCATGGGGCGAACGCCTGAACGCTTGCGACGACAGGTCCGGCCGCGTCACTCGCGCTTGCCGCCTTCCGGCACCGGCGGCTCGTCCTTCGCCTTGCGGGCTGCGGCCTTGCGGCGCTTCAGGTTCGCCCGCAGCGCCTCGGCCCGGCGGACGGCTTTTTCAGGGTCTTTTGGCGTGTGGGACATTTCCAACAGCTTTTCGCGGCTAAACGGTCTTTTCATCCGGTAAGTCATAAGCTAAAGCCGCGACTTGCAAACGGCAACGCCGCGGTAGCTCAGTGGTAGAGCGCGTCATTGGTAATGACGAGGTCGGGAGTTCAATTCTCCCTCGCGGCACCAGTTTCCCTTCAGGTTTCCGGGTGACCCAGCCGGCGAAGGCTGGGCCTGATAAGCGTGCCCCGGATCACTGGATTTAGCGCAGGCCGCAATCCTCGTACAAATAGCTCTCAATAGCGCCCAATGACATGCGTTGCTGGTCAGGCGTCCAAGGCAAGCTGTGGGGCTGGTCGGGAATAGTCAGGAATGTTGCTTTCGTATGCTTTTTAACTGCGTTGTAGAATGTCTGGCCAAAGGTGAGAGGCACCCTGACATCGCGATCTCCATGGAAGACCAGAACCGGAATACTGGCCTGAGAGACATCCTTGATGACATCCCGGCCAGCCAGCGCCGAGGCAAAGGCTGCACGGCCAAACCGGCTGCGATCAGCGTCCACAAGGATCTTGGCGGATTCGGCATAGCCTGCGCCAGCGATTGCGCACTGGAAGGGACTGTCCGGACGCACGGTTGCCGCCATGGCTGCATATCCGCCATAGGAATAGCCGAAGATCGCGATCTTGTCGGCCGCAGCGATGCCGGATGAAACAAGCCAGGCCGCGCTGTCTTCGAGATCATCCTGCGCCTTGTATCCGAATTCACCGTCGCCTGCACGCCAGTGGTCGAGCCCCCAGTCAGTGCTGCCCCGGTATTGCGGCTGCAGAACGGCAAACCCGCGCGAGGACAGGAACGGAATCCATCCGCTTGAGTCCCAACCGGCATAGTCGCGGGCCCAGGGTCCGCCATGTGGAAGCACAATCGCCTTGCCAGCAGGGTCGCCTTCTTTCCAGCCCGCTGCATGCGTCAGCAAAGCCGGGGTCTTGCGGCCATCGCGCGCTGTATAATAGACGAGGTCCATCGCACCGATATCTGCAGGATCGATCCAGGGCCTTTCGGCGCCGATGGCTTGCAGCTTCGCTTTGTCGTCAAACACGAAATAGCGCGCCGGATGTTGTACGGATGATGCCTTGAAGACGATCCTGTTGCGGTCGTCAGACGCATGGATAATGTCGATTTCCTGCCCCGGAAACGCCTGCTCAAGCCCTAGTACGATACCACCAAGCTCAGCATCCACCCAGACCGTGCGTGTTGTATCGGCATCATAAGTAAAACCGAGTACTTTGCCGAAATCCGAAGGGACTGTCGACGTTATGACACCTGCGGCGTCAAAGTCCGGATGGGAAAATACAGGCATCTCACTGAGCTTTTGCGTCTTCGGATCGAATGTGTAGATCTGCTTCTTGTCGGACAACTTGTTGGTGTTGATATAGTAAAGGCCCGCCTCGTCGTCCCAGTGGATCACATCGAGTTCGCGGCGTTCAACAAGATCGATCCTCAGCGCATCCTGCTTTTGGAAGCTGCCGCCCTTTTCGGACTTGAGACTGATTTCCTGGACGAATGTGCCTTCCTTTTCGTCGAATACCGATTCAGCCATGACTTCGCCGTCCCCGGGATCATAATAGGCCGCCGAGCGGTCAGATGTGTTCTGGTACACGACCTCAACCGCGCCGCTCGTCAGATCGAGCAAGCCAAGTTCAGATTCGAACGAGCGGCCATTCAGCCGGGAAATGAGGATACGGTCGGGGTCGCCAGCCATGCGTGACGCGACCGATCCACGCGCTTCCATACGCAGGCATATTTCCGTGTTCTTGCTGCGCCCGCGCATGCTGCCGAGGTCGATGAAGGGCTCTTCGAACTTTTTGAAACTCGTGTCTGTGATCAGGGTTTTTACAACCCAGGTACGCGTTGAACCTGTGGTCTTGCCTTCGCTGCACCCCCCGAGCGAACCCGTATAGGGCTTCCGAACGGCCGTCAGGACGTAACCATTTTTCAGGGCCTGAATGAATACGAATTCGCTGCCGTCATCATCTGGCGCGGCGATAACGGGTGGTTTGGACAAATCGTTGAGATCCCAGGACGCGACGACCGCGCGATCCTTGTCGTCACCTGCACTGGGGCCGACAAGTGCAAACATCGTGTTCCCGTCCGTTGTCACAGTGACATTCGTTATGGCTGGAAGCCGGGCCAGATCCTCAATGGCAATTGGATCGGCAGCGATGGGGCCAGCGGCGAATACGGCCGCGCTGCACCCGAAAAGAAACGCGGTTAACCTAGGCGTGAACATGATCGAAAATAACTCCCTGTTGACCGATGTCACCCGCGCGATATCGGCCTGTCAACACATGAAGGCCGCCGGAAAGACTCTTCAGTTTCCGCAAGCTCTGCGGAGAATACTTGCTCTGCAGAGTCGGGTTCTGACCAATCCATGCGTCTCCAAGGAGTTTGGAGGCCGAAAATGGCATAATTGTCACAGTTGTTACCTACATGACAAAACGGTGAACTGGGCAGTTGATTTGCGTATTACAAAGCCGCAACAATTCCGACAGGGGGCGAGTGTCAGGGTCTGGAAGGGGATTTCCGGATCAAATGACATGCGCTCGGCAATGTTGAGGGAAACGGAGAATCCAACTAATGAAATCGATCAATCATAGCAGTATGCTGTTGCGTAGCGTCGCCTTGTCCGCCCTGTGCGCCGGACTGGGTGCAAATGCTTTCGCGCAGGACGCCGATACGCCTGCCGACGATTCTGTCATCGTCGTCGCACCGGTAGCTGAAGACGTCGAAGGCGACGAGAAGAAGCTTGACGTCGTCCGCGTGACTGGCTCGCGCCTGTCGTCGGAATATACAGCCGTCGCGCCCATTCAGATCCTGAGCGCGTCTGAAGGGGTGCTCGAAGGCATCGCCGATGTCGGCGCACTGCTGCAGACAGCAACTGTTGCTGCCGGTTCGCCTCAGGTAACCGCCGCATCCTCGTCCGCATTCGTCCAGAATGGCGGCGTCGGCACGGAGACGGTCTCGCTGCGCGGTCTTGGCGCTAACCGCACGTTGACACTGATCAACGGCCGCAGGGCCGGTCCGGCCGGTACGCGCGGTGCCGTTTCGGCATTTGATCTCAACGCCATTCCGCTTTCCGCTGTCGAAAGCGTCGAGATCCTGAAGGATGGCGCCTCTTCAATCTACGGTTCGGACGCTGTTGCCGGCGTTGTGAACATCATCACCAAGCAGGATGACGGTGTGGAATTCGATCTGTTCACGTCGATCCCGGAAAATTCCGGTGGTGAACTGATCCGCGGCAGCGCAACCTGGGGAAAAACCTTCGAGCGTGGCCGTGCCATGTTGTCCCTAGACTATTACAAACAGGAAGAGCTTGCTCGCGGTGATCGTGACTATTTTAAGTGCGGCGAAGACTATGTCTTCAACTCGGATGGTTCGCGCGCTGATGTGATCGACCCGCGCACCGGAAACCCCCGCTGTAATGACCTCGCCTGGGGCCATATCTGGGTTTACGATTACAACGCTCCCGGCTTCGTTACGTCGCCATGGCAGGGCCGGCCCCAGCTGATCCAGTATGACTATGACGGCGACCTGGGCAATTACCTGCCAGGCTTCCCGACAAACAACACGGCTGGACTTGTCGTTCCGGGCGGTTTCTATGCCGTTGGTTACGACGAATTGCTGCTTCCGGGCGCGACACCGGATCCGGCTTTCTCTCCATCAGCACGCAACTCGCTCGGCGTCTTGAACGCCGACAGCATTTTCCAGGACGAAGAATCGCTGAGCCCTGAAGTCGAGCGCGTAACGCTCTACGGAAATGGCGAATTCGAGGTCAACTCGAACATGGATCTCTATGGCGAAGTCCTGCTTAACCGCCGTGAAACCTACGTGAATGGCTATCGCCAGTTCTGGACCTATGACTATGTCTACGAGTACGGTGGCACGACCTTCAGCAACAGCCCAAGCGCGCTCGCAAACGGCTGGGGTGGCGTCGCCGGCTCGGGTGCCTTTGTCGGCCTCAGCCCGACAGCGATCACGGATCACAACGATACCAAGATCACCGTTGACTACATGAACGTCGTTGCAGGCATGCGCGGCAATTTCGACGCGGCCCTGTCTGACTGGAATTACGACTCGTATCTCCAGTTCTCCCGTTCGGATGGTGACTACCAGCAAGACGTGATCTTCGACGACGCAATCACGCCGTACCAATGGTTCAATGGCAACACGTGCGCAGGTTCGACAACTCCCGTCCGTGGTGTCGATTGTGTGGACGTTGACTGGTACAGTCCTGATTTGCTGGCGGGCAACCTGTCCGAAGTCGACCGGGCCTTCCTGTTCGGCAACGAAATCGGCAACACGGTCTACGAGCAAACGCAGTTCGAGATGTTCTTCAACGGACCGCTCTTTGAACTGCCTGCTGGTACAGTCGGTGCAGGCTTCGGTGCTAACCGGCTACGCGAGCGCATCAACGACGTTCCTGGCGAAGTCACTCAGGACGGCAACGCCTGGGGCTCGTCGAGCGCTGGCATCACCAAAGGCTCGAAGAACACATCCGCGATCTTTGGCGAACTCGCCATTCCTCTGGTCAAGGATGCGCCGCTCATGGAATCACTTGATTTGTCCCTGTCGGCACGCTGGACAAATGAAGAAACCACCGTACGCGGTGTAAAAGCTGGTCAGGACAACACAACCTACAAGATCGGCATGGGTTGGCAGGTCACGCCGTCGGTCAAAGCACGCGCTACGTTCGGCACGTCTTTCCGCGGTGCAGAATTGTTCGAGGCGGCACTTGCCGGTCAGACAGCATTTGCTGGCCAGCGCGCAATCGATCCCTGCGTGAACTATCAGAACGCGTTTGCTAACGGCGATATTTCCCAACGCCGCTTCGACAATTGCTCGGCTGATCTGCCCCCAGGCATCGTGCCAACGGGTGGTGGCGGCAGTGCAACTGTTTCGTCCACAGGGAACCCGTTCCTTGAGCCTGAAACGTCAGAGGCACTGAATGTCGGACTTATCTGGGCGCCGACCTGGATCGACTTCCGGGCTTCGATCGATTACTTCGAAATCGAGATCACGGACGAAATCACCCGTCTTGGTGCAGCTAACATCCTGCTTGGCTGTTACGAGTCGGACACGTTCGCGACCGAGCCGCTGTGTGACCAGTTTACACGCGACCCGAACAACTACCTGATCGATACGGTCACCAACGACTTTATCAACGTCGCAACGCAGACGAACAAGGGTATCGACTTCGCGGCTGAATACTCCCGCGACTTCTCGTTCGGATCGCTGACGCTCAACACGCAGCACACCTATCAGCAGGAAGACGAAATCGTTCTGTTCGCTAACAGCGAGCCACTCGATACCACGGGCGAAGCTGGCGATCCGGAATGGGTTGGCAACCTCAACGCGACGCTGGAACGTGGCCCATGGTCCTTCTTCTGGGGCATGGACTTCATCGGCAAAACGTCGAACGTCGATAGCTACGTGATTGCCAATGGCGATGTGTGGCCCAACTATCTTGGCCAACCTGTCGGACTGAAGCTGAAGACGGAGCAGATCACGTATCACAGCTTGTCGGTCGGACGTGAAATGCCGAACGGCTTCGAAGTTCGCTTGGGTGTGCGGAACGTCTTCGACGAGCATCCGCCAGCCGTTTCAACGGTCGGAAGCGAATACGACACCGTGGGCACCTCTGCTTTCTACTCGCAGTATGACGCCATCGGCCGTCGTTTCTTCCTGAATGTCAGCAAGAGCTTCTAGCATCTGCTTGAATTGACACTTAAAAGCGGCTGGCAGATTGCCAGCCGCTTTTCTCATTCTTGGCGATCACCAGATTGTGCACGGAGACAAAATCAATGCCGCGAATTTCCATGACGCAGGACAATCTGAACGACCGCAATACCGAGTTCAAACAGACGCCGCTGGTAAAGCCGGTCTTCCTGAATTCCGTGCCCAAAAGCGGCACTCACCTGCTGCGAAATATCCTGCGGATGTTTGTCCCGGTTGAGCAGCAATATCACGACGACTTCATCCAGATACCGAACCTGCGAAAGCACAGCATCGCCCTCCACCCCGACAATCCAAAACTCAGCTGGGGGCACCTTCTCTTCTCCGACGAGTCCGCGCTTGCGACCAGCCTGTCGCGTCATATCCTGCTTGTGCGCGACCCGTACACCTGGGTCCTGGCGCGAGCCCGGTTTTTCCTGTCAGAAAATTTTGACGGAAATCTCGCCCACTTGCGGACCCGGCAGTACAGCGCTGGCGACCTGATGAACATGATGATCTTCGGCATCCACGGTAAAGCCCCTACAATGTACGACATTTATACGCACAATGCTGCGGCGTGGCTCGGCACAGGCGTCAAACTCTACCGCTACGAGGACCTGGTAAGCCATCTCAAGGATCTGAATACTCAGCGCGCCGAAACCTATTTCTCGCGGCTACTGGACGATTGCGGCATTGCCGTGCCGGATGACTGGCGCGAGCGTGTAACCATCGGAAGCGACAAGGCCCAGAGCGGCACGGCTCGTGATAATCTCCAGGTCGATGATTCGCGCCTGCCTGAGGAATTGCCTGACATACAAAAGCAGCTCGTCGAGTATGCCTTGCCGGGCCTGCGAGCCCTTCTTGGATACGCCTGAGCGCATCCCTCACGCCAGCGTCTTGCGCATCGCGTCCTGCCAGCCCTTGATCAGGGCGTCGCGGTCGGCTGCCGCCATCTTCGGCTCGAAGCGCCGGCCCTGCACGGGCCGCTCGGTCCACGCTTTCGCGTCCAGCCAGCCAAGCTGCATCGCCGCCAGCGCCGCCGCGCCCAGCGCCGTCATCTCGCGATAGTCCGGCCGCAGCACGGGCCGGTCGCAAATATCGGCCAGGAACTGCATCAGCCAGTCATTCGCCACCATACCGCCATCGACCCGCAATTCGCGGATCTCCGCGCCATCGGCGGCAAAGGCATCAAGCAGGTCCCGCGTCTGGTAGGCCGCCGATTCCAGCCCCGCCCTCACAAGGTGCGCTGCCGTCGTCGCCCGCGTAATGCCGCTGATCGTGCCGCGCGCATCGGCGTTCCAGTGCGGCGCGCCCAGCCCGGTAAAGGCCGGCACGATATAGACGCCGCCATTCCCCTTCAGGCCCGCCGCAATGCTCTCGGTCTCTTCGGCGGAATCGACGAGGCCGAGATCATCGCGCAGCCATTTCACCACCGTCCCGGCATTGAAGATCGAGCCCTCCAGCGCCATCGCGCCGCCGCCGGGCAGCTCATAGCCCACCGTGCCCAGCAGGCGGTGCTGCGAATCAGGCCGCTCGGCGCCCGTATTCGCCACGAGAAAGGCGCCTGTGCCATAGGTGATCTTGGCCATGCCCGGCGCGAGGCATCCCTGCCCCACAAGCGCCGATTGCTGGTCGCCTGCTGCCGACAGGATCGGCAGCGCCGCGCCAAGCAGGCTGTCATCGCTCATCCCGAAGTCCGCCGCATTCGGCTTCACCTCCGGCAACAGGCCCGGCGGCACGTTGAACAGCGCCGTCATCGCCTCGCTCCAGCCGCCATCCTCGCCCAGCCCCAGGCGATAGAGCAGCGTGCGCGAGGCGTTCGTCACGTCCGTCGCGTGCACGCGCCCGCCGGTCAGCTTCCAGATCAGGAAACTCTCCACCGTGCCGAAGGCGAGTTCGCCTGCCTCCGCCCGCGTCCGTGCGCCATCGACGGAATCAAGGATCCAGCCGATCTTCGTGGCGGAGAAATAGGGGTCGAGCAGCAGGCCCGTCTCGGCCTGCACGGCCGGCTCGTGGCCGTCCGCCTTCAGCGCCTCGCACACGCGGGCCGTGCGCCTGTCCTGCCACACAATGGCGGGCGCAATCGGCTTGCCGGTCGCCCGGTCCCATATCAGGGTCGTCTCGCGCTGATTGGTGATGCCAATGCCGGCAATCGTGTCCACGCCGCCGCTGGCCTCGATCGCCTCGCGGCATACGGCCAGCGTGCGTGTCCAGATCTCCTCGCCATCCTGCTCGACCCAGCCGTCTTCGGGATACCTGAGCGTCAGGTCCTGCTGGGCCAGCGCGACCTCGGCAAAGGCACGATCAAACACGATTGCCCGGGTCGAGGTCGTGCCCTCATCAATCACCAACAGCTTGTCCGGCTTGGCCATGCCTCGCATCTCCCGCAAAGACGCTGATCTTGGCCCAGCCCGCCGGGCCGCGCAATCACGCGCCGCCTATCGGGTGAGTCCGGCCGATTCCATGAGCTGCGCCAGGGCCAGCGTTGTCCAGTCGCCATAGGGCGCTCCGATCAGCTGCAGGCCAATCGGCAGGCTCTCAGAACTTCTCGCCACCGGCACGCAGGTTGACGGCAGGCCGGGGAAGGTCGCCAGTCCCGCCCAGGCCAGTTGCGCGCCATAGGGCTGCGGCACGCCATCGACCATCAGGCTTCGGTTCGCCCAGTTCGGGTCGGTCTGATAGGGAAAGGCGGGCGTGCTGAACACAGGCGCGATTACCACGTCATGCTCATCGAACACGGCGCGCCAGGCGCGGGTCACCCGCATCTGTTCGTCCAACAGTTCCATCCATGCATGCGCGTCCATCGGCTCTGCGCCCGGGGTGCCGCGCGTGATCACCGTATTCAGCATCTTCACATAGGAAGAGTGCATCGTGTCGAGGCGCGGCAGTATGCTGACATCATCTGAAACCGTCGCACCCGCTTCGGACAGGCTGTCGGCCAGGTCAGAAACGGCTGTCCGTGTCTCGACATCCGCAGCAACACCCGGCAGCGCGTCCAGCACCAGAACGCGAAAATCCTTCAGCGCCCCGTGCCGTGCCGGCGGCAGGTCCAGCCTGTAACCGATGCCGTCTTCAGGTCCGGCAATCACCTCCATCGCCGTCACAAGGTCTCCGGCATTGCGCGCCATGGGCCCGACCACCGCCATCGGCACATCCACACCGTCCGTTCCCGGAAAGCCATGGCCGCGCAGGGGCACGATGCCATAGGTCGGCTTGTGCCCGAACACGCCGCACATGTGCGACGGCACGCGGATCGACCCGCCGATGTCAGAGCCGATCTCCAGTGGCACCATGCCGGTTGCCAGCGCCACGGCGGAGCCGCCGGATGACCCGCCGGGCGACCGGCTTGGATCATAGGGGTTCAGCGTCCGGCCATAGACGGGATTCTCGGTTTGCCAGTCTGCCAAGGCGACCGGCGCATTGGTCTTGCCGAGGATGATCGCCCCGGCAGCCTTCAGGCGCTGCACGACAACCGCATCGGCTTCAATCGGCAGGTCCTTGAACGCTTCCATGCCCCATGTCGTCGGCAAGCCTGCGACATCATTGGATTCCTTCACGGTCATGGGAACGCCCAGCAGGGGGCGCGGGTCATCCGGCTGGCGCGATGCATCAATCTGCCGGGCCGCCGCCAGCGCCCTATCGAAATCGCGAACGACGACTGCGTTGACAGGCCCGTTGAAATGCTTGATCCGCGCGATGGCCGCTTCGCAGGCCTCCTGCGCACTTATAATCCCTGTACGCACAGCCTTCGCCGTTTCTCTTGCGTCGGCCGAACCCAGGTCCACCATCTCCTGCGGTGCCATCACGGTTCTCCCTTTTGGGAAGAGGATAGCACGCCAGCGGAAAGGTTCAACGCAGATCGCGTCCGGGTCCGCGATCGCCAAACCACCAGAGCGTCGCGGCCGTTGCCGCAAAGGTCGCCGTCTCGACGATCTCGCCCCGCGCCGCCGCACCGGATCCGAGAAACACCCAGGCCGTGATCAGCCACAATAGCAGCGTCAGGAATGGCCTTGTCAGCCCCCGCACCGCATTGACCCATCGGTAACTGTCGCCAATGGCCGCCTCGGCTGCGAGCGAAGCGTGGAGGCCCTGCCATCCCCCGGCGGCATTGGCCGTCTGCAGCGCCAGTTCGCTCGCCTCTGCCCGCAGGGCTTCCAGCGCATCAAGGAAAGTCGCGTCATGCCAGTATTCTCCGGCGCAGAACTGGCCGCCGCAACGGCAAGCCAGCTCTCGCTAGGTGAAATGCGGCCCGCGCCAGCCGGTGATATCAAAGTCGGGGAAATGGGCGATCAGCAAGGGTGCCATCATGCGCCCGTGGCGGTCCCGGTCGGATAGAAAAAGCCCGCCCGCCTTCATGCCAAGGCGAACGGGCGATGGGATCAGCGGCAAAGGCCCGCGTCTGTCAGGCAGTCGCGAACGCCTTGGCGGCCTTGTAGGCCTGGCGCTTGCCCAGTGCTTCGCGGGCGCCATTATACTCGCGCTCCAGCTGGTCGACATATTCGGCCGTCGACATGCGCGTATTGATCGCGCCGATGCCCTGGCCGCAGCCCCAGATGTCTTTCCAGGCCTTGGCCTCCTGGTTGCCGCCCGACCCGAAATTCATCGCCGATGGATCGGATTCCGGCAGATTGTTCGCGTCAAGGCCCGCCTTGGCGATGGAGGGCGCAAGATAGTTGCCGTGCACGCCGGTGAAGAGGTTCGAATAGACAATGTCGCCCGCCTTGGAATCAACGATCATGTCCTTGTAGCCTTCCACCGCATTGGCCTCGTGGCAGGCAATGAAGGCCGAACCGATATAGCCGAAATCGGCGCCCATGGCCTGCGCCGCCGCCACCGCATTTCCCGTGGCAATTGAGCCGGACAGGGCCAGTGGCCCGTCGAAGAACTGGCGGATTTCCTGGATCAGTGCGAAAGGCGAGAGTGTCCCGGCATGGCCGCCCGCGCCGCTCGCCACCGCGATCAGGCCGTCGGCGCCCTTCTCCAGCGCCTTGTGCGCGAACACCACATTGATGATGTCGTGCAGCACCACACCGCCATAGGAATGGATTGCATCATTCACGTCCTGGCGCGCACCCAGCGAAGTAATCACCACCGGCACTTTCCAGCGCACGCACGCCTCGACATCATGCTCCAGCCGGTTGTTCGTCTTGTGCACGATCTGGTTGACGGCATAGGGGGCAGACTTCCTGTCCGGGTTCTTCTCGTCCCACTCGGCCAGTTCCGTCGTTATCTTGTCGAGCCATTCGTCCAGCACCGGGCCGGGACGGGCATTCAGCGCCGGAAAGCTGCCGACCACGCCCGCCTTGCACTGGGCGATGACCAGGTCAGGGTTGGAGATGATGAACAGCGGCGAGCCGATCACGGGCACGCGCAGGTTTTGCAGGACGGTTGGCAGGGCCATGGAATTTCCTCACAGGATTGATAGTCATCGGTTTCAAACTAGATGCCCCGGGCTGCGGGACAAGCGGTAACGTAGGGACAGGTGGGCGGTGCCCGCCTATCCCAGTTTGAGGCTGTCGACGCTGATCACCTCATTGATCAATTGATCCATATCCTTCGGCGCGATCTGTCCGCTGAGGATCAGCATCGCGAGGCCATGCACCACCGACCACGCCCGCAGGATCGCGGCATGGCGCTGGCCGGGCGTGACATTCGGGCCCGCCAGTTCCGTCACGGTCTGGCGCAACAGCCAGCCGGGCGAGTCTTCCGGGTTCGCGCTTCTAGGATCCGCCGCCGGTGGTAGGGACGAAAAGATCAGTCGGAACAGGGCCGGATTGCGAACGGCAAAGCGCACATAGGCGCGGCCCATCTCGGTAAAGCCTGCCTTGCCGCCCATCCCGCCAGCCGCCGCCTTCTGCTCGCGCGCCAGCTTGGTCATGCCTTCGGCTGCCAGCGCCGCCAGCAGCGAGTCCTTGTCCGGGAAATGGCGATAGATCGCGGTCGCGCTGACACCGATATCCCGTGCGATCTCGCGCAGGCTCAGGCTTTCGGCGCTGCCCTGCTCCAGCCGCCTCAGGCCGGTCTCGATCAGGGCAACCCGCAGGTCACCATGATGATAGCCGCCCTTGGGCGATCTGATATTGACTGTGCTGCCATTCGCGTTCATGTTAGTGCTGTAAACATTATTTGCCCGCGTTTCAATCCCGGAGTTTTGCCATGGCCAGTCCCGTCGAAACCGCCATTCGCGATAATGTGACCAAGGGCATCATGAAGATCGTTGCCTTCAACCGCACACGCCCCCGCCTCGGGCACACCGAGAACACATTCCTCACCGGCATCCACGCGTCGGTCAGCGCAGAAATGACCCTGGAAGACCTCTCGGTCACGGGCGAAATCCCCGCCGCCCTCAATGGCCGCTACCTGCGCATCGGGCCAAACCCCGTCGGCAAGCCCAACCCGTCCACCTATCACTGGTTCTCCGGCGACGGCATGATCCACGGCGTCTGCCTCAAGGATGGCAAGGCGCTCTGGTACCGCAATCGCTGGGTCCGCTCGAATGCCGTCTCCGCCGCCCTTGGCGAGACGCCCGCCCCCGGCCCGCGCCGCGGCACGCAGGACAATGCCAATACCAATGTCATCGGCCACAATGGCAACACCTGGGCCCTGGTCGAGGCCGGCGCCTGGCCCGTGCGCCTGAACGACAGGCTCGATACGCTCGCGCACGACCCGTTCGGCGGCACACTGAAGAATTCCTTCTCCGCCCACCCGCATCTCGATCCCGAAACCGGCGAGATGCACGCCATCACCTATTATGCCATGGACCCCGCCACAATCCACCACACCGTTGTCGACGCCAACGGCAAGGTGATCCGCGAGGAGCCGGTCAAGGTCGAACACGGCCCCTCTATCCACGACTGCGCCGTGACGAAACACTATGTCATCATCCTGGACCTGCCGGTCACCTTCTCGATGAAAACCCTGCTCGCAGGCCAGTCCTTCCCCTATCGCTGGAACCCGGCGCACAAGGCCCGCATCGGCCTGATGCCGCGCCACGGCACCAATGACGATGTCATCTGGTGCGATGTCGACCCGTGCTATGTCTTCCACCCCTGCAATGCCTATGAGGCCGAAGACGGCACAATCATCATGGATGCCAGCGTCCACGACACCATGTTCGCCGACAGCAGGCAGGGCCCGGACTCGCAAAAAGTCACCTTCGAACGCTGGTCTATAGACCCCGCCGCCCACAAGGTCACCCGCAGCGTTCTGGACGCCGCACCGCAGGAATTCCCCCGCCCCGACGAACGCTATACCGGCCGGAAATACCGCTACGCCTACACGATGGCTCTGCCGGAAGAAGGCGGATTCGAAACCTTCAACCAGACCAAACTCTTCAAGCACGATCTCGACGCCGGCACCCGCGAGACCCATGATTTCGGCCCCGGCCGCGTGCCCGGCGAATTCGTCTTCATTCCGCGCACCGATGATGCACCGGAAGGCGACGGCTGGCTGATGGGCTATGTCGTCGACACCAACACGGACACGACAGACCTCGCCATCCTCGACGCGCAGGCCTTCACCGCGCGACCCGTCGCCCTCGTCCATGTCCCCCACCGCATCCCCCCGGGCTTCCACGGAAATTGGGCCCCGGCAGTGTAGCCGTGCCCGAAAGACTTCCCAAGCGCCAGCCGCGGTTTCCCCGGCTGAGGACCGTCAGGACGTAATATCCCGGAAAAGGCTGGCCACCGGTTCGTCAGGGTCAATACGGATAACAGAGCCCCTGTCAGTTCTCTCCGCGCTTCTGAATGTAGCCTAGCAACAAGAGAATTGTACCGGCAATCATTGCGAGAGTCAGGGAAAGCAGCCCGACCGTGACGATGAGTTCCTGCCACGGCTGCGCAGTGGGGCTGGGCCCGTGAATGGGTGTCATGCCTCCCGTATTCCATGCGGCGGCCAGCGTTGTTGATAACCAGTTCACGGTGGTGCCATACGCCAGAAGCCAAAATGTTGCGCGCGCGGCAGTCTTGCCGAGTTCGACAAATCGCCATGTGGCGCCGACAGCGATCAAAAAGGTACCGTTGGTCAGGCCTTGCATATGGGCTGACAATCCCATCCGGGGATTGGCCATGACGCCCGTCGCAAGACCGGTCAGCAGTCCTGACAGGAACAGTGCCGCACCAAGAACGAGAAAGGATTTCTGGAAGTTCATGCCACTCTCCCCCGACGATCTGCTGTTAAATGACAGTGCTTCGTACTGAGATCAAGCCAGAGCGCATCGGGAGTTGAACCTGAACGGCTGCTTTGGGCCGCCCCCTGATGATCGCGGCACGTGAAAGAATGACCCAGATCGCGACGATCACGCCGCAAGACCAGGCCGTCTCACCCCACCCGCACGCTGCCGCCGCCATCCACCGGCAGAATCGCGCCGGTGATGAACCGCGCCTCGTCGCTCGCCAGGAACAGTGCCGCGTGCGCCGTGTCCCAGCCGGTGCCCATGAACTTCATCGGCACGTTCGCCGCGCGTTCCTCGCGCAGCGCGTCCTCGGAAATGCTCCGCGCCGCCGCAATGCCGCCTATCGCCATCGGCGTGTCCATCAGCCCCGGCGTGATCGCATTGCAGCGCACGCCGCGCGAGGCGCCGCTCAGCGCCACGCTGCGCGTCACCCGGTTCATCCCCGCTTTCGACACTTCATAGGCCATCTGGAATCCGCCCGCGATCGAGGCGAGCGACGAGATGTTGACGATCGCCCCGCTGCGCTGTTCCAGCATGCCGGGCATCACCGCCTGCGTCACCAGCCACGCGCCTTTCAGGTTGACGCGCAGGATGCGGTCGAACGCCTCCTCGGTCAGCTTGTGCGGCGGCCCGTCGCCATGGCCGCCAATGCCGACATTGTTGACCAGTATGTCCACGCGCCCGAACAAGGCCGTGCAGTCGGACGCTATGCGCGCGGCCTCCTCGGCCTTCGATACATCGGCAATGCACAGCGCGGCGACGCCGCCTTCCTGCTCGATTTCCGCCACCGTAGCGGCAGCGCGGTCGCCATCGCGGTCGACACACAGCACGCCGGCCCCGGCCCGCGCGAACAGCAGCGCCATGGCCTTGCCATTGCCAATCGTTTCGCCCGGCGTCTGTCCGGCGCCGCAGATGATCGCCACCTTGCCTGCCAGGCGGCCCGTCACATCGCCCAGGCTCACCGTTCCAGGTCCGGGTCCGCTTCAAGGTCATCGTCCAGCTGCACGCCGAACGTGTTCAGCATCATCGACACCTGCGTGTACTGGCCGACTGTCATCACAAGGTCCATACGCTGTTTCTCGGTCAGCCCGGCCAGCTCGTTCCATGTCCGGTCGGTAATGAAGGCGTCGCTTGTCAGCTCGTCCACGGCGCGAAGCATCGCGCTTTCCAGCGCCGACCAGCTCGGCGCCAGCGGCCCTTCCTTGATGTGCTGGATTTCAAGGTCGGTCATGCCGCACTCCTTGCCGATGCGCACATGCTGGGCCCATTCATAGCCGGATTTCCAGTTATACCCGGTGCGCAGGATGACCATTTCGCGCTCGCGCGGGGCCAGGCTGTTATAATCCGACAGGATGTATCCGCCCCAACGCATGAACGATTTGAACGCCTTCGGCGCGCGCGCCAGCGTGCGGAAAATATTGTACACGGGGCGGCCATTGAACGTCTTTTCCAGCGTTTCGCGCTGTTCAGCGTCCAGCTCCGAATCCGCCAGCGGGGCAATCCGCGCTTTATCGAGTCTCATTTCATACTGCTTTCCTGCTTGGCGGCGCCTGTGCGCTCGCGCGTTTCATCCCTGTGACTGCAGTAAATACGCTTCCTCACAGGGCCACAAGCGCCATGACGGCCATCAGGCCGCACCCCTGCCGTTACGCAAGGCCTTGACCTTACGTTGGCGTCAACTCCATTACCAAGGCACACACGAGAATACAGGCACCGCATATCATGGCAGATGACATCCTCCCCCTCAGCAGCGCGTTCAAGGACGCGACCGAAGCCGAATGGCTGGCCGCCGTCGAAAAGGCCCTGAAGGGCAAGGGCATCGACACGATCACCCGCACCACCGCTGACGGCCTGAAAGTCCGCCCGCTCTACCGCGAAAGCGATTTCCCCTCGGCGACAGACCCGCTCGGCACGCCTGGCGCGGCGCCCTACCTGCGCGGCCCCACCGCCGCGCCCGACGCCTGGCTGCCATGGGATATCCGCCAGGCCTTCACCCACCCGGACCCCGCCACCACGAATGCCGAAATCCTCCGCGACCTCGAACGCGGCGTCTCTTCCGTGGAACTCACGCTCGACCCGACAGGCGTAAACGGCGTCCAGGTCCTCGGCCTCGCTGACCTGCAAACCGTCCTCGACGGCGTCGACGCCAGCATCGCCACGATTGCGCTGGATCCGGTCGGCGAACCCGGCTTCATAGCCGCTGGCCTCCTCG
>NZ_LADU01000002.1 GCF_000961795.1 Hyphomonas sp. BRH_c22 | reverse complement strand
GCGGTGTTGTAAGGGGCCGGGAGGCTGGCGAACTCGGCGTTCGGTTCGCCGACTGGTGCAGCAGCGGGCGTGGCGACTGGATCCGCGACAGGCGTTGCGGCAGGGGCGGGCGCCGCTTCTGTCGCCGGCGTGGTGGCTGCAGGTGTGCTCTGAGTTTCGGCCTCTGTGCCCGAACCGCCACAAGCGGTCAGGAAGGCAATGACGGAAAACGCGGCGGCTGACTTGAGCAGTGGCGGCATGACGCAAGAATCCTTTTCAAACGGGTCTCAGCCCATTGTGTGCCTTCGCCGGGACCGTTGCAACCGTCCGGGCTCGCGACACATTGCACGACTGATGCTGCCCGCGACAAAGCCTGCGGGCTGGTCTACTATTGTTCCATGCCTGATTCCGTTCGCCCGAAGCCCCAGATCCGCCGGTTGCCGCCCGATGTGGTCAACCGCATCGCGGCTGGCGAAGTGGTGGAGCGCCCTGCCGCCGCCGTGAAGGAACTGGTCGAGAACGCGCTCGATGCCGGGGCGGCGCGTGTGGCAATTGCCATTGAAGAGGGCGGCCTGAAGCGCATCACCATCGAGGATGACGGATGCGGCATGTCGGCTGACGACCTTCTGGTGGCGCTGGAGCGGCATGCGACGTCCAAGCTGTCGCCGGGCGCAGACGGGCGGGTCGACCTGTTGAACATCCACACGATGGGGTTCCGGGGAGAGGCCCTGCCATCGATCGCATCGGTCAGCCGGATGACGCTGACCTCGCGGGCGGCGGGAGAAGATGCGGCCGACGTGTTCGTCGAGGCGGGGCGGATCGAGGGGCCGCGGCCGGCCGCCTTCACCGGGCGGGGCGAGACGGGCACGCGGATCGAGGTGCGCGACCTGTTCCATGCCACGCCGGCGCGGCTGAAATTCATGAAGGGCGAACGGGCGGAGACGATGGCCGTGTCCGATGTCGTCAAGCGGCTGGCCATGGCCAACCCCACTGTGGCGTTCAGCCTGGAAAGCAATGGGCGCAGCCTGTTCCGCCATGCGGCCGAACCGGAGGGCGAAGACGGGCAGCTGGCGCGCCTTGGCGCGATCATGGGGCGCGACTTCCGCGACAATGCCGTGGCGATTGATGCCGAACGCGAGGGGGTGCGGCTGACCGGGTTTGCCGGCCTGCCGACGCTCAATCGCGGCAATGCCCAGATGCAGTTCATGTTCGTCAATGGCCGCCCGGTGAAGGACCGGATGCTGAACGGGGTCATCCGCGCGGCCTATCAGGACTTCCTGGCGCGAGACCGGCACCCGATGGCGGCCCTGTTCGTGGATCTCGACCCGGAATATGTCGATGCGAACGTGCACCCGGCGAAGACGGAAGTGCGTTTCCGCGATGCGGGGAATGTACGGGGATTGATGATCGGCGCGCTGCGCCATTCGCTGGCGGCGGCGGGGCACCGGGCCTCGACGACCGTGGCTGGGTTTGCGCTTGGCCGGGCAAGGCCGGAGGCGCCGATGCCGACGGGTGCGCTGTTCCAGTCGCGGGCAGGGTCCGGCGGAGGGCATGTTGCGCCCATCCAGCGGGCCGAAACGTATGAGCGCAGGGGCCATGCCGAAGCGCCGTCGGAGCCTTATGACTATAGCGATGCCCCCACGGCGCGGGTGGAATACGTGCCGGATGCGCCGCAGGCGGACTTTCCGCTTGGCGTGGCGCGGGCGCAGCTGCACGAAACCTATATCGTGTCGCAGACGGCCGATGGTATCGTGATCGTTGACCAGCATGCGGCGCATGAGCGGCTGGTCTATGAGGACATGAAGCGCCAGATGGCGGCGGGCGGCGTGAAGCGGCAGGCGCTGCTGATACCGGATGTCGTGGAGCTGACCGAGGACGAGGCGGCGCGCGTGCTTGAGCGGGCAGGCGAGCTGGCCGAGCTGGGGCTGGAGATTGAAGCGTTTGGCGCTGGCGCGGTATGCGTGCGGGCGACGCCGGCCCTGTTCGGCGAGATGGATGCCATTGGCCTGATCCGCGACCTGGCGGATGACTTTGCGGAGTATGATGCCGGGCTGGCGCTGAAGGAGCGGTTCGAGGAAGTCATGGGCAACATGGCGTGCCGCGGATCGGTGCGGGCCGGACGGCGCCTGACGGGTGAGGAGATGAACGCGCTGCTGCGCCAGATGGAGGCGACGCCGCATTCCGGCCAGTGCAATCACGGGCGCCCGACCTATGTGGAGCTCAAGCTGGCGGACGTTGAGCGCCTGTTCGGGCGGCGCTGAACCGGGGGGGAGGGTGACATGAGAGCGGCTGAGGCGATCAATATAAATGATTTGCGGACACTGGCCCGGAAGCGCCTGCCGCGCATGGTGTTCGACTATATCGATGGCGGGGCCGAGGACGAGCTGACGCTGCGGCGGTCGGTGGACCGGTTCTGCGATTACGAATGGGTGTGGAATTCGCTGGTGGATGTATCGGCGATCCGGACGCAAACGCTTGTGTTCGGCCAGCCGAGCGCGCAGCCCTTCTTTGTGTCACCGACGGCGGCGTCGCGTCTGTTTCACCCGATGCAGGGCGAGCTGGCGACGGCCCGCGCGGCGCAAGCGGCTTGTGTGCCTTATTCCGTATCGACGCTGGCCAGCCATACGATTGAAGACATTGCAAAGGCCGCGCCGACGATCCCCAAGATCATTCAGGTCTATGTCTGGAAGGATCGCGGCCTGGTGCGCGACTTTCTCGCGAGGGCCAAGGCGGCAGGCTATACGGGCTGTGTACTGACGGTTGATGCGACGGTGGCCGGGCAGCGCGAGCGCGATCCGCGCAATGGTTTTTCCATTCCTCCGTCCGTGAACGTCAAGACGGCGACGCAGGCGCTGGCGCGCCCCGGCTACCTGTTCGATCTGGCCCGCTCACCCAAGATCGGGCCGGCGAACTTTCAGGGTGTGGACACGGGTGGACGCGATGTCATGGGCGTGATCAACGAGCTGTTTGATCGCACGATGACATGGAAGGACGCCGAATGGATGGCGCAGGAATGGGGCGGGCCATTCGCGGTGAAAGGCATCAGTACCGCAGAGGATGCACGCAAGGCGGTGGATTCCGGGGCCAGCGTGGTGTGGCTATCAAACCATGGCGGCCGCCAGATCGACACGTCGGTTCCGGTGGTGGACCTGGTGCCGGACGTCCGCGCGGCGGTCACGGACAGGATCGAAGTGATCGCCGATGGCGGCGTGAGGCGGGGCAGCCATGTGCTGAAACTGATCGCGCAGGGGGCGACCAGCGTGGCGCTGGGGCGGGCGTGCCTCTACGGGCTGGCAGCAGGCGGCGAGGCGGGTGTCACGCGGGCGCTGGACATTCTTGCGGCAGACGTGGCCCGCCTGCTGGCCCTGCTGGGCGTGCCGGATATGAAAGACCTGGACGGGCGGCTGTTGCGGGCGAGGCCATAAGCGCGGTTCCGGGCCCGGCAGGCGTCAGGTAAGCCTGGTTATTTCTTGTCTTTTTTCTGGCTCTTCTGCCGTTGCTTGAATGCATCGGCCTTGCCGGACGCCACCCATTTGAAAATGCGCCAGGCTTCGCCAAGCGTCATCCGGGACGCGGGGGCGAGGGTGCCGGTCTTTTCCTTGGCGGCCACGTGGGGGCGCCTGCGCTTGCGCGTCCAGCGTTTCTTCCCGACAGGTTCGGCGGGCGCAGGCAGTGAAACCGCTGGTTCCGTCTCGTCCGTGTACTCCACTTGTGCGGGCACATCGCCCGCAGCGAACGTGTCATCAAGATTGTTGAGCAGGTGCTCGTCCGAGAAGTCGATGGCGAGTTCGACCCAGAGCGGAAGGTGGTCGGACATCTGCCAGGTCAGCCAGCGTTTGGAATAATAGTCCTTGTCCTTGCCGCGGTCGCGCGGGGCGCCGGACGCGTCGACGTCGCGGTGGCGCGCGGGCAGGACGGGGGCGTAATGGTCATAATGTTCCGGCTTGAACAGCACGTCGGCGAAGTTGAACGCGCCGGCCGACAGGAAGGTCACTTCGTCCTTGCGGGTACGAAAGGCGATCTGGTCGTAATATTTCGTGCCCAGCAGGTTTGACGGGAAAAGCTCTGGCGGCAGCTGGAAGCCTGCCTTGGTCAGCGCCTGCATTGTCTCATCGACCGTGTTCTTGATGTTGAAATCGCCGAGCAGGATGAAGTTCTCGTCTTCGCGTTCGGCGCGGTCGGCCATTTCCTTGGCAATGAACTCGATTTCCTTGACCCGGCGCTGGTAGCCTTCAGTGTCCTTGCCGTCCTCGCCGAAATAGATGTGCACGGTGCAGAGCGAGAACTTGAACCAGCCCGCCTGGAACGAGACCATGAAGGGTGTGCGGGCAAACTGTTGCTCATCCGGCAGCAAGGCATGCTTGGGCAGGACGATCTCACCGGCGATATTGCGGAAGCGCACCTTGTCCTTGTTGTAGATGAAGGCCATGCGCTCGCGATTGCCGGAGGCGCCGACGGTCACGTCTGTGGCGATGAAGTCCCAGCCCGGCCCCATGAGGCGGATCACCTGTTTCAGGGGGCCGAGGTCTTCGTTCACTTCCTGAAGGGCGCAGATGTCGAACGCCGAGAGGATCTCGGCGATATAGAACAGGCTTTCACGGCGGCGCGGGCCGTGGCGAAACTTGTTATTGTCGAAATCGCGCAGGTTCCAGGTGCCGATGATGATCGAGGCATCCTTGGTCTTGCGGGGGACGCCGTGCGGGAGCGCGGATTTCAGGCGCGCCCGCAGGTCCAGCAGGCGGCGCGACGTCAAGTCGCGTTCGGCGGGCGAGAACAGCCGCGTGTCCCGAAGATCCGTATACCAGGCCATGCAAGTCTGCTCCGCATTCTGCGTTGATTAGCCATTCGGAAAGTTTGGTTACCGGGAGGTTAAACCGAGACTACCCGGCCCGGATTCATGATGCCGAGGGGGTCGAGTGCGCGCTTGATGGCGCGCATCGCGTCGGTAGCTGCGGGCGGGCGCAGGCGGGCCAGTTCGTCGCGCTTCAGGCGGCCGACACCATGTTCCGCGCTGATCGAGCCGCCGTGCGCCATGGTCTGGTCGAACACGACGCGGGTGATCTCGGCGACATGGGCCTTGAGGATGGGGGTATCGGCATCCTCCGGTTCGCAGACCGAATAGTGCAGGTTGCCGTCACCGACATGGCCAAAGATCACGAATTCGGCGGTCGGGACGATGCCGAGCACGGCCGCATTGCAGCTTTCGATGAAGGCGGGAATGCGGCTGACGGGAACGGCAATGTCCTGGTTGACCGCCGTGCCATAGGCGCGCTTGGAGAGGGGGATGGTTTCGCGGATGTGCCAGAAGGATTGGGCCTGCGCCTTGCTGCTGGCGACGACGCCATCTTTCACGAGATCCTGTTCGAAGGCGGCAGCGAGCGCCTTTTCGAGCGTGGCGCGGGCATGGGCCTCGTCCACCATCGAGACTTCCATCAGGACGCGCCAAGGCAGGGCGGAGGGCAAGGGGTCGCGCGTTCCGGGCACGTCGGCGATGACCATGTCGACGGCGCCCGCCGGGATGATCTCGAAACTGGTGACTGTGTCGCCGGCATGCTGGCGGACGAGCGCGAGCAGGGCGACGACATCGCCGGCACTGTCGCAGCAGACCCAGGCGCTGGCACGCTGGACCTGGGGAAAGAGTTTCAGTGTGGCCGCAGTGATCAGGCCGAGCGTGCCTTCAGCCCCGGCGAAGAGGTGTTTCAGGTCGTAGCCTGTATTGTTCTTGCGCAGTCCGGACAGGCCGTCCCAGATCTCGCCCGACGGCATGACGACTTCGAGCCCGAGGATCAGGTCGCGCATCATGCCATAGCGCAGCACGGCGACGCCGCCGGCATTGGTGGAGATGAGGCCGCCGATCGTGGCGGTGCCTTCCGAGCCGAGGGAGAGCGGGAACAGGCGCCCGGCATCCTCGGCGGCGGCCTGGGCGGTCACCAGCGGCGCGCCAGCCTCGATGACGAGCGAGTTGTTGAACGGGTCGATGGAGCGAACCGCATTCATGCGGCCCATGGAGACGACGATTTCGCCATGAGGCGTGCCGCCGTCAACGAGGCCGGTATTGCCGCCCTGCGGTGTCATTGCGACGTGGTGGGAGGCACAGAGCTTCACGAGTGCGGCCGCCTCCTGCGTGCTGGCGGGGCGGGCGAGGAAGGGGGTCTCGCCCGTGAAGGCGCCGCGCCAGGGGGTGGCAACGGCCTTGAGGCGCTCAGGATCGTCGCTCCAACCCTTGGAGCCGAGCAGGTCCTTGGCGGCAGCGAGGAAGGTGGCGGGGATCTGGGTCATGACGGGTGAGGGTCCTCGGTCAGTGAAATTGGCGCACTTCGACCGGCGCGCGGCAGGCCACGGCGGCCTTGCGCCCCCACGCCAGCGCCGCGTCGAGGTCAGCGACGTCCAGCACCCAGAAACCGCCCACATGCTCGCTGGTCTGCAAGTATGGTCCGCCCGCGATGAGCACCTGACCATCCGGCTGCGCCCGCAGTGACATGGCGTTACGTGCCGGGTGCAGTCCGCCCACGAAAACCCTGACGCCCGCAGCCACCATCTCGTCATTGAGCGCGTCGATGCCGCGGGACATGGCTTCGTCCTCGGCGACGGCCGGGTCGTAGTCATCTGGGTGGTGAATGGCAACAAGGTACTCTGTCATCGCGTCTCCGGCAGCGGTCTTCCGGTGGGTGGCCGGATCATGGCTGGTGTTTTCGCATTTCTTCGGCGATGGCGATACCGTCTTCGAAGGCGGAGAGTGCCGTGATGACGCCCTGACGAGCGGATGGCGGCTTGTTCTGGCTGAGCTTGGTGATGCCTTCAAAGCGCGTGGGGGTCAGGGAAAAGGCGCGGATGCCGGGAAGCATGGCCTCGAAGCGGCCGGGCGTCATCTTGGCGCGTGTCCATGCCGGTTTGGGGGAAAGACCCGCCTCGAACAGGTCGGACAGGTCGTCGAGCAGCCTTGTCGCGCCCGCGTCGTCCAGATGCGTGACGGGGCCTTCGGCTTCGACCGAGAGATAGTTCCATGTACCGACCTCGTCGTCCTGGCCGTACCAGTCCGGCGACACATAGGCGTGGTTACCGGTGAAAACGATCAGCGCGTTGCTTCCCGCCATCAGGGCAGACGTTGCCGCATTTGCAGCGGACAGGTGGAAGCGCAGCACGGGCGCGCCATCCGTTTCGTCGAGCAGGACCGGTGCGTGGACGGCGTGAACGCGTGTTCCGTCAGCAACGCAGACCAGTGCAAAAGGATGGGCGCGCGCCCGCGCAACCAGCGTGGCGATGCCTGTCTCGAGGAAGGGGCGGGCGGGGTGCATGAAGGTGGCTTAGCAGAGCGGGCAAGGGGGCGCGAGAGGGGTGTCAGGGGGTTAGTCGCGATGCGCGGCGCGGGCGAGGCGGTCATTGATCGCTTCGCCAAGCCCGGTCTGGGGAATGGGGGCGACGGCGATGCGCTCATAGCGGAAGTCGAGGTCGCGCAGCATGGCGAACAGGTTGGCCGCCGCCTCGGCAAGGTTGCCGGTCGGGGAGAGATTGTCCCTGCGGGGGCAATGGTCCCCGAAGCCGAGAAATCCCTCGCCGGACATAGGCGTCGCGGCGTTGAGGCGCAGGCTGGCGCGGGGGGCGTAGTGGCTCTTGAGCTGGCCCGGGGCATTGATGCCGGCATTTGTGTCCAGGCGGGCGAGGGGCTGGCCGAGAAAGGCTTCCAGGTCAGCAGTGGCAATGGCGCCTGCGCGCAGGAGGACGGGTGTATCGCCGACAAAGGAGACGATTGTCGATTCCAGTCCGCGCTCGCATGGCCCCCCATCGAGGATCAGGCCTACGCGGCCCGCGAGGTCTGCGCGGACATGTTCGGCCGTGGTCGGGCTGACATGGCCTGACCGGTTAGCCGAGGGCGCAACGAGGGGGTCGCCGAACTTTTCCAGCAGGGCCTGTGCCACGGGGTGGGCCGGACGGCGCAGCGCGATCGTGTCCAGGCCTGCGCGGGCGAGGTCGCAGACCTTGCCGGTTTTCGCGACCGGCAGGACAAGCGTGAGCGGGCCCGGCCAGAAGTGTTCGGCGGTCTTGCGGGCGAGCGGACTGAACACCGCTTCGCGCTCGGCGATTTGCTGCGAGGCGACATGCGCGATCAGCGGGTTGAAGCGCGGGCGGCCCTTGGCTTCGTACAGGCCCGCAACGGCGTCGGCATTCGTGCCGTCACAGGCGAGGCCGTAGACGGTTTCCGTGGGCATGGCGACGAGGCCGCCCATACGCAGGATGTCTGCAGCACGGGCGATGGTTTCCTGTGTCGGGGGCAGCACTCTAGCGATCATTGGCGCGCCTTTAGCACTGCCCTGCCTTGCGCGGAACCTATTTGCGGGTTGCCTCGCCGGTCACGGTGACTGTGACTTCGTCGCTGACCCATTCGGCATTGGGGTCCGAGATCTGGCCGATATTGAGGACCTTGCGATCGAAACGGGCTTCGCCACTGAGCGTGGCGACGTCGCCCTTGATGTCCAGCGTGAAGGTGAGCGGGGTGGTGACTGTCTGGTTCTTGAGACGCATGGAGGCCGTGGCGGTGTAGCCCGTGTCGGTTCTGGCGAAATCAGTCAGGTGGACCGTGGCGACGGGGTGATTCGAGACGTCGAACCATTCGGGTGCCCGCAGGCTGTCATTATACAGTTTCTTGCCGGTAGTGGCCGTGCCGGTCTGGACCTGCACGCGGACATCGGACGTCTCGACGGCATCCGGGAAGAAGGCGACGTCCGCCGTCCAGTCCTTGAACGTGCCCGAGAAAGCGTTGCCTTCGTGCGTGCCCGAGAAACGGATCTCGGATTTGGTATAGTCGACTGTCCAGTTGGGTTCTGCGGCGGCGGTCTCGCTGGTGGCGACGGCTGCTTCCGGTTCAGGCGGGGGAGGCGCGCTTTTGCCTGACACGCCGCCGGATTGCGCCAGGACGGGGCCTGCTGCGATCAGGGCGAACAGCAGCGCTGCGCTGCCAAAGGCGATGAAGAAACCCCGCGCCGGTGCGGCGGGTGGCTGGGTCTTGCCGAACAGGCCGGGGATCATGCGCTTCAGGACGCCTTCCTCTGCCGAAAATTCATGTTTCAAGGCGCCGGCCACATGCAGGGCGAGCAGGGCAATGATGACCCATGCGCCCTTCGAATGCAGGGTTTCGATGATCGCGTGAACCAGTTCATTGCCGCGAAGCCCCGACAGGAATGGCAGGTTCGGCCAGCTGACCGTGCCGAACAGGACCGTCGGAACCTGGAATTTCGAGACCGAGACAAGGACCCAGCCAAGCAGCGGCATCAGGATCATCAGGGCGTAGAGACCGACATGCACATAGTGCGACGCGGTTTTCTCGAGCGGCTTCATGTCTGCTGGCAGGGCTGGCGGCGGGTTCAGCATTCGCCACACGACACGCGCCACCGTGAGGAGCAGGATGGTGATCCCGATCGACTTGTGCAGCTGGTAGCGGGTTTCATTCTCTTCCATGTTCCAGCCAAGCCAGATCATGAAGATGATGAGCGCTGCGATAGCCCAGTGAAGGGCTATCGCGACGGCCGTGTAGCGAGATGTGCTGTGTTTGAACATGTGCTGGTATTCCGGCCGCCTATTCAGCGTCTGCTGGCGCTTCGGCTGGTGCGACGACTTCGCCGAATTCAGCTTCGATGATCACTTCCACTTCATCACCGACGTATGGCGTGCCGGCCGTAAGACCGAAATCGGACCGTGTCAGCGTCGTGGTGGCCGAGAAGCCGATATTGTCGACTTCAGGCGCCCAGGGGAAATTGGCAACGCCATTATATTTCACGTCGAGTGTGACGGGCTTTGTCACGCCGAGGAAAGTCAGGTCGCCCGTGACAGTGCCGGTATCCGGGCCGGTCGTTGTGATGCCTGTCGACTGGAACGTGATCTGCGGAAACTGCGGGGCATTGAAATAGGTTTCGCTGCCGCTGAGCTCTTCGTCAAAGCTGTCGAACGGGCTGTCCGGATGGCCTGCCTTGAAGTCACCGGGATAGTCGGTTTCGACCGAGGCCGGGTTGATTGTGGCTGTGACAGACGTGGCCGACGGATCCTCCGGGTTGAACTGCAGGGTGGCATCAAAGTCGGTGAAGCGGGCCGTATAGTTCGACAGGCCCATATGATTCACGCGCCAGGTCAGCGAGGCGTGGGTGGGGTCGAGTTTATACGTGGCGGCCTTGCCGTATTTGACTTCAGCAGCGGGCGCTTCGGCTGGGGTGGCGACTGGAGTAACTTCGGCCGGGGCCGCAGCAGTTTCGGCGGGGGCAGCGGGGGCGGCAGGGGCGCCACACGCGACGAGCGCGAGCGTGGAAACGGATGCAAGGATAAGGCGCATGAAGGTATCTCCTGGGAGTTGGGTTGCGGATTGGCAATACAGGTTTCTACTTGGACCATGGCCGACGGCGCTGTAACTGCTTATCCCGAATAACAACTATTCACAATCCGGAGACCGGCCTGATGCCTTATGATGCGCCCCTTGATGAAATGGCCTTTACGCTCGAGGCCGTTGCCGGCCTGAAGCGTCTGGAAGGCCTTGCGGGGCTTGAGGCTTATGATCCTGAACTGGTGATGCCGATCCTGGAAGAAGCTGGCAAGCTGGCGCGGGACGTGCTGGCGCCGCTGAACCAGATTGGCGATTCGCAAGGCGCCGTGCTGACGGAGGATGGCGTGACGGCGGCGCCGGGCTTTGCCGAAGCGTATGCAGCGTTCCGTGACGGTGGCTGGATGGGGCTGACGGCGCCGGAGGAATGGGGCGGGCAAGGCTTGCCCAAGGCCTTGTCGCTGGCTGTGATGGAAATGTTCCACGGCGCGAACATGGCGTTCGCCCTGTGTCCGATGCTGAGTTTCGGTGCCGTCGATGTGCTGCTGGCGCATGGCTCCGATGATCTCAAGACCGCTTATCTGCCCAATCTCGTATCCGGCACCTGGACCGGCACGATGAACCTGACCGAGCCGCAGGCGGGCAGCGATGTCGGCGCGCTGAAGACAAAGGCCGTGCCGGATGATGATGGCAGCTATGCGGTCAGTGGCCAGAAAATCTATATCACATGGGGCGACCATGACGTGGCCGAGAATATCGTGCACCTCGTGCTGGCGCGCCTGCCGGATGCGCCCGCCGGCTCGCGCGGCGTATCGCTGTTCCTGGTGCCGAAATTCCTGCTGAAGGCTGACGGCACGCCGGGCGAGCGCAATGGTGTCAAATGCATCGGCCTCGAGAAGAAGCTGGGCATCCATGCCTCGCCGACCTGTGTGATGGAATATGACGATGCCAAGGGCTGGCTGATCGGCGAGCCGAACAAGGGCCTCGCCTGCATGTTCACGATGATGAATTCCGCCCGGTTGAGTGTCGGCGTGCAGGGCGTGGCGGTGGGTGAGGCCGCCTACCAGACGGCGTTTGCGTTTGCGCAGGAGCGCAAGCAGGGCCGGGTGGAGGGTGTCGAAGGGGCCGCGCCGATCCTGCACCATGCGGATGTGCGCCGTTCACTGACCACGATGCGGGCCCGCGTCGCGGCGGCGCGTTCGATCTGTTACGCCTGCGCCGTGGCGGCGGACCTGGCCGAGGCCGCGCCGGATGCCGACGTGCGCGCGGCGGCGAAACTGCGTGAAGACCTGCTGACGCCGATCGCCAAGGCCTGGTCGACGGACATGGGGGTCGAGGTGGCGAGCCTCGGCGTGCAGGTGCATGGCGGCATGGGATTCATGAACGAGACGCTGGCGGCGCAGCTCTACCGGGACTCGCGGATTGCGCCAATCTACGAAGGCACGAACGGCATCCAGGCGATCGACCTGGTCGGACGCAAGCTGAGCGGGTCGAATGGCGAGTCGATGCGCGTGATGCTGGGCGAGGTCGAGGCGACGGCAGCGGCCGCGCGGGCAACCAATGATCCGCAGCTCGTGCAGATTGCCGATCGGTTGCGGGCAGGCGCCGAGGCCCTGCGCGAAGCGAGCGACTGGATGATGGGCCAGATGAAGGGCCGCGAGCAGGACAAGGCGCTGGCAGGGGCGACGGCCTATCTGGAGCTCGCGGGCGATGTGATCGGCGGGCATTTCCTGACGCGGGCGGCGGTGGCGGCGCGCAGCAGCGACG
>NZ_LADU01000085.1 GCF_000961795.1 Hyphomonas sp. BRH_c22 | reverse complement strand
GGGCGGGTCATGGGAGAGCTCCTAAAGCGGGCGCACCGGGGCGCCGGCGGCAGCGAGGGCGGCGCGGGCGTCGGCGATGGTGGCTTCGCCGAAATGGAAGATCGACGCGGCGAGCACGGCGCTGGCCCCGCCTTCGAGAATTGCGGGGGCGAGATGATCGACATGGCCTGCGCCGCCGGACGCGATGACGGGGATGTTCACGGCCGAGGAAATGGCTTTCAGGAGGGCGATGTCGTAGCCGGATTTGGTGCCGTCACGGTCCATGCTGGTGAGCAGGATTTCGCCTGCGCCGCGCTGTTCAGCCTCAATCGCATAGGCCACCGCGTCGATGCCGGTCGGCTCGCGCCCGCCATGGGTGAAGATTTCCCATGTGTCGCCGGTGCGGCGCGCATCGATGGCGACGACGACGCACTGGCGCCCGGCCTTGGCGGCGCAGCGGCTGATCAGGGAGGGGTCTGCCACGGCGGCGGAATTGATGGCGACCTTGTCGGCGCCCGCCTTCAACAGGGCGACCAGGTCTTCCGCGCTGCGCACGCCGCCGCCGACGGTGAGCGGCATGAAACAGGCCTCTGCCGTGCGGGTGACGATATCCAGCATCGTGCCGCGCCCTTCATGGCTGGCGGTAATGTCGAGGAAGCACAGCTCGTCGGCGCCCTGTTCATCATAGGCGCGGGCAAGGGCGACGGGGTCGCCTGCATCGCGCAGGTCGACGAAATTGACGCCCTTCACGGTGCGCCCGTCTTTCACGTCAAGGCAGGGGATGATGCGGGTCTTGAGCATGGGAGGCGTTTAGCGGGGATGGCGGGGCGGGGGAAGGGGCATGCGCGGGGCGCGGGAGCCCTGTTTGACATATAAACGAATGTTGATATGTTTTGCCGATGACTCAGGCTTCAGACACAGACACCGCGCGCTGGCAGGCGCTGACCCAGGCCGAGGACAAGGCCCTCACCCTGTTCGATGCGATCGAGGCGGCGGGCATTGTCGCGCCAGGGCGCAGCGAGGCCGAGGTGGACGCCGATATCACGGCGCTGGCGCGACGCGAATTTGGCATCGAGCGGCACTGGCACAGGTGCAATGTGCGCGCAGGCGCCAATACGGTGACCACGTTCCATGACACTCCGCCGGTGCGCGTGATTCAGCCTGAGGACACGGTCTATGTTGACCTTGGCCCGGTGTTCGAGGCCTGGGAGGCCGATATCGGGCGCACCTATGCGGTGGGCCGGGATGCGGACAGGCAGGCGCTGGTCGCGGCCCTGCCCGTGGTGTTCGAGGCGGTGCGGGCCAGGTGGCTGGCGGCGCCGGACATGACGGGGGCGGACCTTTATGCGCTCGCGTGCGAGGCGGCGGCGGCGCATGGCTATCATTTCGGCGGGGCGATTGCGGGCCATATTGTGGGCGAGTTTCCCCATGCCGTGTGGCCCGGCGATAAGGACCATTCCCGCATCAGCCCGGCCAACCCCACACGCCTGACCGACCCCGACCATCTCGGCCGCCCGCGCCACTGGATCCTGGAGATCCACCTGCTGGAACCGGGGCGCCAATGGGGCGGGTTTTATGAGCGGTTGTTGCGGGGGTAGGGGGTGGGAAGTCGCAGCTGCAGGTGTGCGCATGCCAGAAAACCGACTTCTTTGACGCGAAAATATTTCACTTAGGGGTTTAGTTAGGTTTCAGCTTTAGGTTCCGGATAAATTCGAAGGGAGCTCACATGCTAAGAACGAGTGTACTGGGCGGCGCCTGCCTGCTTCTTGCCGCTTGCGCAAACCATCAGCCTACCAAGCAACTGGCATTGGGTTTGCCGGGTTTCATGGACCAGAGCACGGCGATCGAAAAGCAGCGCCCAGTTCTGCCGACTACGCATTACGTGAAATGGTATTCAGATGACCGGTTTGCTGGCCGTATCGAGCTGGACTACATCTCGGGCATGTCGCAACGCGACTATCTTTTCGAAGAGCCGAATCAGGAATTATTCCGGCCAATGGTGAAGGCCGCACTCGAGCAGTCTGGACTGCAGGCAAGGACTGCCGCTGCTGCCAGATATGCCTTGCAAATCGACTTCCATGAGTTGGACACAGATGGATTTGGCCGACATTTCGCTGGAAAGACGAGTGCGACATATCGGATCGTGGATCGCTTTTCGAACGAAGCCGTCTTTCAGCAGACGGTTCAATCGAACTTTCTGGCCGAATATCCCGGGCTGAATGAAGATGATGCGAGCTTTGCTTACGACGTCTCCGCTCCTGGCGTGATACGAGCGACACAGGCCTTTGGCGCCTTTTCGCTGTACGAGGCCGGATTTGTCGAAGTCTGGAACAATAACGGCAAGCTGAGAGATTTTTTCGGCGGCGACACGATCAGCGAAGTTTCGCAAGCCAGCTGGGATGATACGTATCAGGCATATGCGTGGACGACGGGTATCTCGGTCGTCTCGGGCCCGGCCCTTGTATTAATCGGTCAGCTGGACCCGACCAATTACGTCTCCCTTCAGCTTGAAGGGCGTTCAGAACAACAAATCGGAACAGACGCAAGGTATGGCAACCTGTCAAAAGCAGGATTGGCCAGCCGGAGCGCCAGAAAACGTGCGGCCCAGCTGAATACACACCTGCTCGCCCAAAGCCTGACTGTCTTCCTGATGGATTTCGCACAACATGAAGGCGTTCCTTTGACCCAATTGGTCGCGTGCAACGCGGCCGATGCGGCTGCCTCAGACGTGATCGAGGCGCTGAGATCTGGGCAGCGCACGATCAGCGATGATTGCGTACGTTACAAGAAGCCGAAATTTTCGCGCGGCGTCGCGATTACCAAATACAAGTAGGGAGCGTAGCCAGCGCCTTGTGCCGCATCTCTGCCCGGTGGGTTACGGCTTTGCCTAACCCACCCTACGGGGGGCTGTGCGGTGGCGCGCCTCCCTTGCTCGGGCAATCGCAGTGCGATTGCTGATCCTCGCAAGCCCAAGAGGGAGAGGGGGAAGGTCCGTGGCCGCCTAACCGACCTTTCATGGAAAATCCGGGGGTTTTCGGCTATACTTCTCCCAAGCGCGGCGTGCGACTGCGCGGGGATGAAACAGTAGAGGAGACATGTGATGGACCTCAGGATCACCGAGATCAGGGCCGCAGACGCGATCAGCCATGACAGCGCCGAGGATGCGAGCCGCCGCGCGGCGAAGCTGGCCCGGCTGGAGGAGCTGGAGACCGCACCCGACGCGCCGGAAAGCGACATGGCCTATGCGCTGCGCACGCGGCGGCGGCTGAGGAAGCGTTTTTCAACGAAGGTCTAGGCTGCGCGCCATTCAGTTTCCGCTTGCCGGGCGCGCCGGGGCGGGGATAGCGTTCGCCTGACACGATGGAGGGCGCGATGAAGCGGATATGGGCATGCGTGGCGGGGCTGGTCCTCGCAGGCGCGGCGGCGGCGGAGACATGTTCCGTCGACCAACGGATCGAATTGGCCAAGGCCGGCTATGGCAAGACCGAAGTGGAAGCGCTGTGCGCGGCGGGGGACGGGGCGCCCGCTGAGCCGGTGACGGCGGTTGCGAAGACGCCGGACGAGGTGCTGGCGGCAGCGACCTATGACGCCGACGATACGGGGACGTTCAAGCGCATCTTTTCCACGCGGGAAAAATGCGAGTTCCTGGGCGACAGCGTGAAGCTGAACAACAACAAGAAGACCTTTGGCGGATACTATTCCAAGGTCATCCCCTATCGCGCCTTCTCGACCTACAAGACGTCGCGCCAGTTCAGTGCCGTGCGCGACAGGAACAGTGTCTCGGCCTCGCTGGCGATTACCGCGTTCGGCTTCGGGAATGCGAACGAGACCTGCTATGCGGTGCTGGTACGGCGAGACAATATTGCCCCGGAAGACTTCGACAGCGTGGCGGCGGCGGCGGAGGCCGAACTAGACGCGGTGACGCAGGCGCTGAACGCCAAGGGCGCGAAGATCGACTAGGTTCGCGCCGCCGCGATGGCTTCGCTCGCGACGATATCCCCGTCATAGAGGGCGCGGCCGAGGATGGTGCCGGAAATCGGTGTGCCGGGCGCGGCGCGCAAGCTTGTGATGTCGGCCGTGCTGGCGACGCCGCCGGAGGCGATGATGGGGATGGTGACGGCATTGGCGAGCTGGCTGGTGAAGGCGACATTGACGCCGGTCTTCAGGCCGTCGCGGCCGATATCGGTGGCGATGATGGCAGCGACGCCGCAGCCCTCGAAGGCCTTGGCAAGCTCGACGGCGGGCATGTCGCTGGTCTCGGCCCAGCCCTCAACCGCGACCATGCCATCTTTCGCATCAATGCCGACAATGATGCGGCCGGGCAGGGCGCGGGCGGCGTCCTTCACCAGTTGCGGATCGCGCAGGGCGGCGGTGCCAAGGATGACACGGGCGATGCCGGCCTCAAGCCAGGCGTCGATCTGGGCGCGGGTGCGGATGCCGCCGCCGAGCTGGACGGGGGCAGGCGTCGCCGCGAGGATGGCCCTGACGGCCTCGGCATTGGCCGACTGGCCGGCGAAGGCGCCGTTGAGGTCAACCACGTGGAGGTGGCTGAAGCCGGCCGCGTGGAAGGCGGCGGCCTGGTCTGCGGGGCTGTCATTGAACACGGTGGCCGCATCCATCTCGCCGCGCAGGAGGCGCACGCACTGGCCGTCTTTCAGGTCGATGGCGGGGTAGAGGGTGAAGGGGGGCTGGGTCATCAGGTTTCCTTAGCGCTCATCCTGAGCGAAGTCGAAGGATGGGGGCGGGCGCCCGCGCTCGTCCTTCGACTTCGCTCAGGATGAGCCTGTCTATGGCTGCCATTGCAGGAAGTTGGCGAGGAGCTGGAGGCCGACGCGCTGGCTCATTTCCGGGTGGAACTGGGTGCCGAAGATATTGCCGCGGGCGACCGCGCTGGTGAAGGGCGTGCCGTATTCGGTCGTGGCCGCGATATCGGCCATGTCTTCCGGGGTGAAGGCATAGGAATGGGTGAAATAGGCGTGCGGCTGGTCGCCGAGGCCGGTGAGCAGGGCGTGGGGGCGGGGAATGGCGAGCTCGTTCCAGCCGACATGCGGCACGCGCAGGCCCGGGCCGGGGTCGATACGGTCGACCACGCCGTGGATCCAGCCGAGGCCGCGCGTTTCGCCATCCTCCAGCCCGAAATCGGCGAGCAGCTGCATGCCGACGCAGATGCCGAGGAAGGGCCTGGCATTCTCCAGTACAGCGGTTTCGAGCGTATCGACAAGGCCCGGCCGGGCCTGCAAATTGGCGGCGCAATCAGCGTAGTGGCCGACACCGGGCAGGATGATGCGGTCGGCGCGGGCAATGGTCGCGAGGTCGTCAGTGATGGCGACCTCGACCGCGATGCCGGCACGGCGGGCGGCCTCGTTCAGCGCGCCTGCCGCTGAATGGACGTTTCCGGAGCCGTAATCGATGAGGGCGACCAAGTTCATGGCCGCGCGTTTAGGCTAAAGGCTGCCCTTCGTCGAGGCCGGTTTGCCGTCAAGTTTTGCGTCAACCGCGATGGCGGCGCGCAGGGCGCGGGCGGTGGCCTTGTAGCAGCTTTCGATAATGTGGTGGCTGTTCTCGCCATATAAGTTTTCCACGTGCAGGCACATGCCGCCATTGCCAGCGAGGGCGTGGAAGAATTCCTTGAACAGTTCGGTATCCATCTCGCCGACCTTGTCGCGGGCGAAACTGACCTTCCAGATCAGGTAGGGGCGCTTGCAGAGGTCAAGGCTGGCGCGGCTCAGCGTCTCGTCCATCGGGATATAGGCGTGGCCAAAGCGGGTGATGCCGGCAAAGTCGCCGAGCGCCTTGAGGATCGCCTGGCCGATGACGATGCCTGTGTCCTCGACGGAATGGTGCATGTCGATGTGCAGGTCGCCCTTGCAGCGGACAGTGAGGTCGATGGCGGAATGCTTGGAAAAGCTTTCCAGCATGTGATCGAAGAAGCCGATACCGGTCTCGATATCGGACTTGCCTGTGCCATCGAGATCGAGGGTGACCGAAATATCGGTTTCCTTCGTCTTGCGGGCGACGGTGGCTGTGCGGTGTTTAATCATCTGGAACCATATAGTGCGCTGTATTCCCAACAGCTAGCGCGTTTTGTTCACTGATTTCTAAACATATTCACTGAATGTCTGTTGAGGAACAGCTGCAATTGCCCCCGGAAAGCGGATCAGCGCTTGAACAAGAAGAGATTCCTCAGCCGGATTTTCGGCACGATGACCATTCCCGCCTTCGCGAGTCTGGCGGGCGTTATCATGACGCTGGTCATTTTTGCAGTGCTTCTGGCCATCGAGATCGGTTACCGCGTCTTCTTCATGGACATGCATTTCAGCGAACTGCCGAACCCGCCGGTCGTGCTGATGGTCGAGATCATCGTGGCCCTGGTGTGTGCCGGGGGAGTTGCCTATTTTGCGGCCGCGCGCTTTCGCAAATCGCTCGACCGGTTCAATTCCTATCTCAATGATGCACGCGGCGATGGCGGGACCGACCTTGGCGACATGCAGTTTGCCGAATTGCGCCGGTTGCGTGCGGGCGTGAGCCGGACAGTCGGGAAACTGCGCCGCGAGAACGCCCTGCTGCGCGAAACGGCCTTCGTCGATCCCCGCACCGGCCTGGCGAACATGATTGCGATGGACCGGGCCATCGCGGGCACGCTGTCCCAGGCGACTTTCGAGGCACCGGCGGCCCTCATCATGCTGGATCTCGACCGGTTCACGCGCGCCGCCGAACAGGTGGGCAGCTATGGAAGCGAGGCCTTGCTGGCGCAGGCCGGCCAGCGCCTGAAGGCGGAACTCGGCGGCATCAGCGGCCCGTCCGGCGCGGCGCTTCGCGAAGCGACGATCGCGGCGCTGCAGGCTGACGAATTTGCCGTCTACATGCCGCATGCCGTCAGCCGCGAGCACGTGGCCACCATTGCGCGGGCCATTCGCCAGGCGTTTGCGGCGCCGTTCGAACTGAACGGGCAAACGATCAGCCTCGGGATTTCCGGCGGGATCGTGATGGCGCCGGAGGATGCCGACAGTGCGCAGAAACTGTTCCGTCATGCCGAACTGGCGCTGCGCCTGGTTCGCGACGAGGCCACGTCCGGCTTCCGCTTCTTCACGCCGCGCCTGACCCGTGTGGCGCGCGGCAAGTACAAGCTGGAAGACGAATTGCGCGAAGCCGTGGCCAATCGCGAATTCAAGGCCGTGTTCCAGCCGAAAGTCGATTTCCGGACCGGCAAGATTGTCGGGGCCGAGGCACTGGCCCGCTGGCGGCGCCACAATGGCAAGATCATTTCGCCTGCGGCATTCATTCCGCTGGCGGAAGAAACCGGCCTGATCAGCCAGATCGGCGAACAGATTCTCGAAGCGGCCTGCCAGTCGGCACGCGTGTGGATGCGCGAAGGCCTTGATGTGTCGGTTGCCGTTAACGTGTCGCCGCGCCAGTTCGAAAAGGGCAACCTGACCGACACGGTGATGGATGTGCTGAAGCGTACCGGCCTGCATCCCAACCGGCTCGAGCTGGAAATAACCGAGAGCATGGCGGTGGAAAGCCCGAGCAAGGTGGCCGAGGTCATGGGCCCGCTGCGCATGATGGGCATGAAGCTGGCGATTGACGATTTCGGCACGGGCCACTCGAACCTGTCGATGCTGACCCAGCTGCCATTTGATGTGTTCAAGATCGACCGGCAATTTGTCTCGGCGCTGGAAGGCGACAAGCAGGCGGCGGCGATTGTCGAGATGATCCTGGCCATGGCCGAAACGCTCGGCCTGCAGACGGTAGCAGAGGGTGTCGAGACCGAGCGGCAGGCGGACTTCCTGCGCCGGCGCGGCTGTACGATGGGGCAGGGCTTCCTTTACAGCCCCGGCCTGCCGCATGGCGCCTTCCTCGATTTCCTGCGGGCCTTCCGCGCCAATCCCGCGCCATTGAGCAGGCGTCAGGCGGGCTAGCGAGCAGCAGGGCCTTCGCGGCGGAACACGTTCAGCGGCTTGTCGCGGTAGAGCGATTCGCACCAGAATGCGTATCCGGACTTTTCGGCCACGCGGCGTGAGGCGAGGTTGTCGCCGTCAATGATGCAATGCGACGGACCGGGACGATGCGCGTCGAGCCAGGCGTGAATGGCGGCGACGGATTCGCTGGCATAGCCCTTGCCCCATGAGTGCCTGTTGAAGGCCCAGCCGGCCTCGGGCCAGGCAGACAGGTCAGGGTTCATGCCGCGCTTGAAATCGGCAAATCCGACTTCGCCGATGAAGCGGCTGGTCGGCTTTTCAACGGCGATCCAGTAGCCATAGCCGATGAGCGGCCACATGCCGCGTGAGCGGGCCAGCGTGAACCAGACATCCTGGGGCGGGCGTGTCGCCCCGCCGATATGGCGCACAACTTCTTCATCATTCCACATGGCGACGCAGTCTTCATAGTCGCTGGCCTGCTGGGGACGCAGGATGAGACGCTCTGTGATGAGCGTGGGCGGCTCGGTTATCATGCACCGCCCTTCATCTTGGCCAGCATGGCACCCATGGCGGCGTGCACTGTCTGGATGGCCTTCAGGGGGCGGACCATGACCTTGAAGTCGGTGATCTTGCCCTGGTCATCCCATTCGATCATGTCGACGCCGTTGACGCTGATGCCGTCCATCACGCATTCGAATTCGAGCACGGCCTTGTCGCCGCAATCGAAGATTCGCGTATAGTGGAACGTGTCGCCGCCGAGGGTCTGCCCGGCGGCGGTGAGGTAGGCCATGGTGATGGCCTTGCCTTCCTGCGGCGTGTGCACGACCGGGCTCCGGAAGACGACATGTTCGGCAAGTTGCACATCGAGGCCCGCCGCATCATGGCTGCCTTCCATCCAGTCGAACCATTTCTGGAGATTTGGGGAATGGCCTTTCAGGCTGATCATTCGGCACTCTCCGCGACAAGGGGTTTCCCGATCAGGTAGCTGTCGGGCTGGTTGAAACAGTCGCCGCGAATGGCGACCCAGCCGCCCGGGAAATCTGGTTCGGTGAAGACGAGCTCGATGCGGCCCCAGTTGTTGCGGGCCGCGCCGGTCTCGGGATCGGCGATCGACACGCTGCAGGCGTCAGCGGACGGCAGGTCGTCTTCAATCCATACGCCCTCAAAGGCGCCGCGGCCTTCATATTGCTGCGCGAGCCCTTCGATATAGGCGAGGCCGCGTGCCTCACCATCCGCTGCGGGATAGGACAGGACGGCCTCTCCGGTGGGCAGTTCGCGTTCATAGATCACGTCGCCGATCTGCGAGGTCCAGACTTCGTCGGCCAGTGCGGTGCCGGTGCAGGCGAGCGCCGCCGCAGCCATCAGGGGTATCCTCAACATGTCGTCCCACCTTTGTTCAGGCGGCCAGCAAGGAAATTCCTGCGCCGCGCGCCAAGGTTAGCACGCGATTTGTGCAAGTTAAGAGGCAATCACCCATTATAGGCGGCGGCGAGGTCGGGGTCTTTCGAGGCGACGAGGTCGGCCAGGTCGGCGATGACCTTGGCCTGTTTCCAGGTCGCATCGTCCTGCATCTTGCCGTCGAGCATGGCGACGCCTGTGCCATCGGGCATGGCGGCGAGGATGCGGCGGGCAAATTTCACCTCTTCCGGATCCGGGCTGAAGACGCGCTTGGCGATGTCGATCTGGTTCGGGTGCAGGCTCCATGCACCGGAACAGCCGAGCAGGAAGGCGTTGCGGAACTGCTGTTCGCAGGCGTCGAGGTCCGAAATGTCGCCGAACGGGCCGTAGAAGGCATTGATCCCGGCCATGCGGCAGGCGTCGACCATGCGGGCAATCGTGTAGTGCCAGAGATCCTGCTGGGCATTGGCGCGGGCCGAGCCGTCTGCGTGCGGGTCTTCCAGCACGCGGTAGAAGGGGTGTCCGCCGCCGACGCGGGTGGTTTTCATCTTGCGGTCTGCGGCGAGGTCGGCCGGGCCGAGGCTGATGCCCTGCATGCGGGGGCTGGCGAGGGCGATCTCCTCGACATGGGCCATGCCCTGTGCGGTTTCGAGGATGGCGTGGAAGAGGATCGGGCGGGTCAGGCCCGCCTTGGCCTCCAGCTGGGCGACATGCTGGTCGGCGAAATGGATATCCCACGGGCCTTCGACCTTGGGCAGCATGATGACGTCGAGCTGGTGGCCGGCCTTGAGGACGAGTTCGGAGACATCGTCCTGGAACCAGGGGGAATTCAGCGGGTTCACGCGGCTCCAGAAGCCGGTGCCGGTGCCGCGCCAGTCATACATCGAGGCCATTTCGATGGCGCCGGCGCGCGCGGCGTCCTTGGCGTCAGCGGGAATGGCGTCTTCGAGATTTGCGAGAATGACGTCGGATTTTGCGGCCATGTCCGGCGTCTTGGAGCGGACCTTTTCATTATGTCCCGGCACGAAATGGATCATGCGTTCCAGGCGTGTTGGCAGCTCCAGCATCGGGCTCGGGGCGCCGATGGCCAGCGGCTTGAAAAAGTTCCGGGGTGTTTTCGCGCTCATGTTCATCTCCTCATCCGCCACAGGCCTAAGGCTGATGGTGCACTGCGTCAAACAGGAACAAAGCCGCACCCCGCCCGTTTGGCGGTTGAAGCCAACGTAAAGGAAATCCCCATGTCCCTGCTGACAATCCTGCTGACCATCTTCCTGCCGCCCGTCGCCGTCGCGATGAAGGAAGGTATCGGCGGGCAGTTCCTGATCAATGTCGTGCTGACGCTGATCGGCTGGCTGCCCGGCGTGATTCACGCCTTCTGGGTGAACTCGCGCGGCGGATCTGCGGTCACTTAAGACGTCGCTATCTATCTGGAAAAGAGCCTGGCTGCGGGGTGCAGCCGGGCTTTCTAGTCGTTTTCGACGGGGATCTGAATCATCCGCGCTTCGGCGTCGAAGGCGCGGCGGAAGATGAAGACCGCCAGAACGGCTATGGCGGCAAGGTCAATCGCTTCGGCGCCCATGATCACGTATTTGCCCGCATGAAATTCCGACAGGATCGCCCAGACAGCCGTGGCCGATGTGATCAGCGCAAGCTCGGTCAGAAGCACGGTGGGAACAAGGGCCTTGAGAAAACGGTTCATGGGGAAAGCTCCGGCTGTATGCTTCAGTGATATTGTCCCGCTTTCGTCCCGGCGCAATGGGAATTTGGCAGGTTCAGCCGGGCCGGGCGAGCGGATGGCTGGTTTCCAGCAATTCGGCGAGTTCGTCAGTCAGCACGTGCGTGTAGATCTGGGTTGTCGCGATGTCGGCATGGCCGAGCAGCGTCTGGACACTGCGCAGGTCTGCGCCGCCCTGCAGGAGATGGGTCGCATAGGCGTGGCGCAGCGCGTGGGGGTGTACGCGTGCCGGGTTCAGCCCGGCGCTGACGGCGAGCGCATCAAGCATCTGGCCGAGGCGGCGGCGGGTCAAATGGCCCTGCTTGCCGCGTGACGGGAAGAGGAAGGTCTCGGCGCGGCCACGGGCGAGGCTGCCTTCGGGCAGGCTGTCCTGGCGCACGGCAAGCCAGTCCGACAGCGCCGAGAGGGCCGGCCTGCCGAGCGGGCAGAGCCGTTCCTTGCCGCCCTTGCCGCGGATGATGATGTCCTGCGTGACCCATCGCGTGCCCTTGCGGCGCGGCAGGCTGCCGAGGGTGAGCGAGACGAGTTCCGAGGCGCGCAGGCCCGCGCCATAGAGGAGTTCGACCAGGCATGTCAGGCGCACGTCGTCTCCGCAGGCTGCGATAAGCTGGCCAAGCTCTTCGCGCGAAAGGACGTCCGGCACATCGCGCGATGTCTTCGGGCCGTCGATCTTGGCGGTCGGGTCGTCCTTGCGGTCACCCTCTTCGAACAGGAAGCGGAAAAAGCGCCGCACGGCAGACAGCTTGCGGGCAGAGGTGGAGGCGGCCATGCCGCGCGCCGATAGATCGGCCTGCCAGTTTGAAAGATCGCGCCCTGTCGCAGAGGCGAGATTGCCGCCACAGAATTCCGATGCGTCGGCCAGATCGCGGGCATAGGCGTCCAGCGTATTGGCGGCCGCGCCGCGTTCGGCGCTCATCATTTCAAGGAAGGCTTCAATACGGGACCGGTCTGACATGGGACAAGCCTAAGGGGCCTGTGTTAATGACGCCTCTATGAAGGGCTTCGCCGGGCGGGGCCTGAGACTGTCAGGACAGGAGAGCAGGATGAGTGGAACACTGGATTATAATGGGGTGATGCTGGACGCGCCGGGGCGCGGGCGGATCTATGGGTCGATCCTGGAGACCGTCGGCAATACGCCCATCGTGCGCATTCCGCGCATTTCCGAGGAGGACAGCCTCAAGGCGACCCTGCTGCTGAAGCTCGAATTCTTCAATCCCCTTGCCAGCGTGAAGGACCGGATCGCCATCGGTATGGTCACGCAGATGGAGAAGGACGGGAAAATCGGTCCCGGCGCGACCCTGATCGAGCCGACATCTGGCAATACCGGTATCGGCCTTGCCTTCGTGGCGGCGGCGCGCGGCTATCGCCTGATCCTGACCATGCCGGAATCCATGTCGATCGAGCGCCGTAAGATGCTGGCGCTGCTCGGCGCGGAACTCCACCTGACGCCGAAGGAAAAGGGCATGAATGGCGCGCTCGCCAAGGCGAATGAATTGCTGGCCGAAATTCCGGGTTCCGTCATGCCGAGCCAGTTCGACAATCCGGCCAATCCGGCGATCCATGACGTAACGACGGCCGAAGAGATCTGGCGGGACACAGGCGGCGCTGTCGATGCGGTGGTCTGCGGCGTGGGCACGGGCGGCACGTTCACGGGCACGGCAAGGACGCTGAAGAAGAAGAAGCCGGGCCTGCAAATGTTTGCGGTCGAGCCGGAAGGCAGCCCGGTCCTGTCGGGCGGCGCACCGGGCCCGCACATCATCCAGGGCATCGGCGCGGGCTTCATTCCCGCCAACATGGATCCGAGCCTGATGGACGGCGTGGTCAAGGTTTCGAATGATGCGGCCATCGCGAATGCGCGGCGGCTGGCGCGCACGGAAGGCATTCCGGTCGGGATATCCTCCGGCGCGGCCTTCACGGCAGGGCTCGAAATTGCGAAACGGCCTGACATGGCGGGCAAGACGATCGTGACGATCATCCCGTCCTTCGCCGAACGCTATGTCTCGACCCTCCTGTTCGAAGGCCTTGGCTGAGCCTATTTGCCTGCGCGCCAGTAACCTGTGGCCTCAAGTGCCAGAGCGGCTGCGGCGTCGCCGGCCCCGATCTTCTGCAGGGCCATGCCGATCAGGGCGAGGTCGGCGGCGTCGAGTTTCGACGGGTCGCCGTGCGTCAGGGCGACACTGCCGAGAATGACTTCGCCGGCCGCGCCGGCATCGGCGGCGGCGAGAATGGCGAGGATATGGCCCGGTTTGACGGTCTTGCCTGGCGCCTCGCTGTCGGTTGCCATGAGGGCGCGGGCGGTCGGTGGCGGCGGGGTGCCTGCCATGGTCCACAGTGTGAACAGGCGGGCAGCGGCCTTGCGGTCATCCTTGTTGGTGGCCGCGTCTGACACGAGGCGGGCGCCGATCTCATTGGCGTCACCCGTTCCGGCCAGAACGGCGAGGGCGTGGATCATTGTCAGGTCAAACGGGCGGGTCTCGGGGGCTTCGTCCAGGCTCGGGACCAGAGTCCAGAGCATCGCCCCTTCCATGTCATTTGCGGCAATGGCAGCGCGGGCGAGGAGGCCGGCATGACTTGCCGTGTCCTTCGTGAGGCTGAGATTGGTGAGTTCGGGGGAGAGGACGGACGCAACGGCGGCAAAGCGGGCAGGGTTGACTGCAGCGGCCTTGAGCGCGGCGGCAAGGGCGTCGGCGCGGCCATCAGGGGGCATGGCGGCGTTTCGTGCGGTGGCAATGGCGATTTCGATCGGTGTTTCGGGTGTGAAGTCAGGGTCCTCGAAGAGGGAATCGAGGACCTGGCGCCAGGCGGCCACATCGATCAGGCCGGCTTCTGCGGCAATCGCAGCCGCTTCGGCGCGCTTGGCAGGGGGCAGGCCGGGGCGGGCGACCATGGCGGCG
>NZ_LADU01000089.1 GCF_000961795.1 Hyphomonas sp. BRH_c22 | reverse complement strand
GGCGGCGGGGCCAGGGTGCGGCCGAGGCGTTCGGCGGCGGCAAACCGCCCGGCCAGCAGGCCCATCGCCGCACTCTCGACATAGCCTTCAACGCCCGTCACCTGGCCCGCAAAGCGCAGGCGCGGCATGGACTTCATGCGCAGCTGCTCGTCCAGCAGCTTCGGCGAGTTCAGGAACGTGTTGCGGTGGATGCCGCCGAGGCGCGCAAACTCGGCCTTCTCGAGGCCGGGTATCATGCGGAAGATTTCCGCCTGCGCGCCATGCTTCAGCTTGGTCTGGAATCCCACCATGTTCCATAGCGTGCCGAGCGCATTGTCCTGGCGCAGCTGCACCACGGCGTGTGACTTGACGGCCGGGTCATGCGGATTGGTCAGGCCGACTGGCTTCATCGGTCCGAAGCGCAGCGTCTCGCGGCCGCGCTCTGCCATCACTTCGATGGGCAGGCAGCCCTCGAAATAGGGCGTGTCCTTTTCCCAGTCCTTGAACTCGGTCTTCGGCGCGGCGATCAGCGCATCGAGGAAGGCATTGTACTGGGCTTCATTCATGCCGCAATTGATATAGGCCGCCGTGTCCCCGCCGGGGCCCGGCTTGTCATAGCGGCTCTGGCGCCAGGCGACATCCATGTCGATGGAGTCAAAATAGACAATCGGCGCGATGGCGTCAAAGAAGGCCAGGTCGCCTTCGCCCGTATGCGCATGGATCGCCTCTGCCAGCGCCAGCGATGTCAGCGGCCCGGTCGCGATAATCACGCTATCCCAGTCTTCCGGCGGAATACCGGTAATTTCCTCGCGTACAATGGTCACCAGAGGATGCGCCTCCAGCTTGGCCGTGATCGCCTCGGCAAAGCCCTCGCGGTCCACCGCCAGAGCGCTGCCGGCGGGCACCTGATGATCTGCCGCTGTGGTGATGATGATGCCGCCCGCACGGCGCATTTCCTCGTGCAGCACGCCGACCGCATTGGTCGTGTGGTCGTCGGACCGGAAAGAATTGGAGCAGACCAGTTCGGCCAGCTTGTCCGTCTGGTGGGCCTCGGTGCCCTTCACGCCGCGCATTTCGTGCAGGATGACGGGTACGCCCGCACTGGCAGCTTGCCATGCGGCTTCGGAGCCGGCCATGCCGCCGCCGATGATATGAATGGGTTTGATGCTCATGAGAGGGGACATGCGCAGCCCGGTCCGGCGCGTCAAGATGGTGTTTGCCGCAAGCGGCCTTGCAGTTTAGGTGTCTGAGCAGTGAGGAGCGCAAGAATGGACGCCAGACTTCCAGTCGTCGGTATCGCGGTTGAATCATGGCGTCTCGCCCTGCGCGCCTTTGTGCCCGGCCTGCCATGGCTGGCGGCCCTTATGGTTGCGGCGGGACTTTACCGGCTGGCGCTCGGCTCGACCACGGGTGGCAACTCGCTGATTGCCTTCGCCCTTCTGGCGGCTGTTTTCCTTGCCGGCGTAGCCTATTCATTACAGGTCTACCGGGCCATGCTGGGCCGGCCGGCCGGCCAGTTCATCCAGCTCGCCCATGCCAACCTCGCCACCTACATGGCCTTCATTTTCATTGGCGTGTTCATCGGCTTTTTCCTCGCCATCCTGCCCGGCATCCTGCTCGAAGCCTCCGGCCGGACCGATCTGGGCGCGAAAACAGACCCTGCTGTCGTGCAGGCGGCCTTCATGGACATGTTGCCCACCGCCTATGGTGCCGTGTTCCTGGCCGCGTGCGCAGTCGGGCTCTGGGCGCTGTGTTTCATGGCCTTGCGATTGCTGCTGATCGGCGCTGCGACCGTCAGCCGGGGCGAAACCATGGTGTTCCGCACATGGCCCTGGACCAGGGGACACGGCCTGCGCCTCGGCCTTGCCGCCATGGTCACGCATGTTGCGCCCTTCGCCATGGCCGTCGCGGCCAATGCCGCGCTTGATCCCGTGCTCGGTGCCAGCGCCGCCGCTCTGTTTGCGGGCGGGGCGCTCGGCGTAATGCTGCTGGCGCCTTTCATCCTCGCAGGACATGGACTGGCCGTGACAGTGCTGCCCCGGCTGGCGCCGGTCGCGAATGAAGCGCCAGCGATTGCCCCGGCTCCGTAAATCGCCTTAGTCTCTCCCGCATACAGGGTGGGAGTGGGACATTGCCGACACAATTTTCGTTCGAAGGCGCGCTGAGCAACGCATTCCGCGCCGCGCATTTTCGCAGTTTTCCGTGGATCTACGCCAGTGTGTACGCGCTGGCCGGACTCCTGTTTTACGGGATTGTCGCTTTCCTGTCCCGCACGGCGATTCTGGATTTCGTTCAGGCGGTCGAGGCCCTTGAAAACGCCGATCTCGACAGCGCCGACCCGCGCGAAGTGATGATGCGCGTGTTTGGCGCCCTCACGCCCCTCTTTCCCATTGCGGCCTATGTCACTATCGGCTCATGGGCCGGATGGGCCGTGTTCGAAGCCGCGTCCCAGCGCCGCTATGTGCGTGATGCGCGCTTCAGCATCGGTTTCGGCGCAGATGAAATGCGCATGATGGTCGTTGGCCTGCTGTGGAGCCTGCTGGCGATTGCCTGCTTCCTGCCCGTGCTGTTCATTGTGTTCGGATCAGGCCTGTCGCTGTTCAATCAGGCGCTGGACGGGCAGTCGGCGGCCAGCATGGAAGGCGAAGCGATCGCCACCGTCTTTGGTACGCTCGGCCTCATGCTGCTGCTGTTTCCCGTTTACGTCTTCCTCGCCACGCGCCTGTCGCCCTGTTTCGCCATGACGATCAAGGACCGCAAGATCGTCTTCCTCGACGCGTGGAATGTCTCGCGCGGACACTTCTGGCCCATACTCGGCGCGTACATGATTATCGCGGTTGCCAGCGGCATCGTCGCGGCCGTCGTTGACCAGATCTTTCAGTTCGGGCTGTTCTCCACCCTGTCCCGGTTCGCGAACGTGCAATCCGGGGAAGAGGCCATGGAGATGGCCTTCTCGGCTTCAGTCCTTGTGCCGTTCGGGCTCTATGTTTTCGCCAGCATGTTCATGTCCGCCCTGCAGCAGCACTTTAACGGCGCGCCGGCGGCCTTTGCCGCCCGCCATGATCCGCGCGGGGGTGTCGATGACGCGGCACGCATGGCCGTTTTCGATTGAGCAAGGAGTCCCGTCCATGACGCATCCCGATTTCAGTTTCGGCAACGCCCTGTTCCACTTCCGCCGCACCGGCGGCCCGAAGGGCTTCCTGTGGAAATACGCGCTGGCCTTCGCGCTCGCGGGCTTTGCCATCCAGGCCATCAATATCGTGATGAGCTGGCCTATCTACGAGATTTACCTGCGCGTCTTCACCGAGGGCGATGGCGATATCACTCAGTACACCGCCGACATAAACCGGGCTTCGATGCAGTCGATGATGTCCAGCGTCCTGATATTCCCGCTCGGCATCCTGGTCTGGATGGTGTTCGAAACCGCCAGCCTGCGGCGATACATGCGCGGCGACGGATTCTGCCTGCGTATCGGAGCCGATGAGTGGCGCGTTCTGGTCGTTGGCCTGATCTGGTTCGGCCTCCTTATCGCCGCCTATATCGGCCTGTTCATCGTCGTGCTGGTGCCCATCGGCCTTGGTGCCATTGGCGGCGGGGATACGGCCGCGATCGGCGCAGTTATCGGCCTGGTCCTGATGCTGGTCTACATGCTGGCCTGTCTCTGGGCAGGCATCCGCCTCTCGCCCGCCTCCGCGATGACCGTGCGGGACGGGCAGATCCGGTTCTTCGAGGCGTGGCGCGTCACCAGGGGGCGCGCCTGGGCCCTGTTCGGCGCCTGGCTGGTCATCGGCCTCGCGATGATGGTGGTCATACTGGTCGCCTACGCCGTCATGGCCGCTCTGGGCTTTGCGCAGCTCGCGCCGCTGTTCCCGGCGCTGCAGGATGGCTCGGCCACGGGTGAAGACATCCGCGCCATCGTCACGGCCCCCGGCTTCTGGCTGCCGCTCTCGCTGATCTTCCTCCTGCTCGTCGGCGTACAGGCCGTCGCCCAGCACATTTTCGGCGGGCCGGCCGCGCTGGCCGCGAAAACGGATCCTGACTGGGTCGGCCAGCCCGGCGTTTCCGACACATTCAGCTAGGGCCTATTTCGCCGCGCTCGTCGTTTTCGTCTTACGCTTGGCTGCCGCTTTGGGCTTGGCGGCCTTTGCCGCCTTCTTCACCGGCGCCGCCTTGGCCGCCGCAGCTGGCGTCTTCGCCCGCTCGCGCTTGTTGCGCTGGGCGCGGCGCGCATCGTGGCGCCGGAAGGTCTCGGCCAGGAACTTGCCGGTCCAGCTCTCCTCGTTTGCCGCAATGTCTTCCGGCGTGCCCGCGGCCACCAGCCGCCCGCCGCCATCGCCGCCTTCCGGGCCAAGGTCCAGCACCCAGTCGGCCGTCTTCACCACATCCAGGTTGTGCTCGATCACCACCACCGTATTGCCCGCATCGACCAGCTCGTGCAGCACTTCCAGCAGCTTGCGCACATCATCAAAGTGCAGGCCCGTCGTCGGCTCGTCGAGGATATACAGCGTCCGTCCGGTCGCACGCTTGGACAATTCCTTGGCCAGCTTCACCCGCTGCGCCTCGCCACCCGACAGCGTGGTCGCCTGTTGGCCAACCTGCACATAGCCAAGGCCCACCTGCACCAGCGTGTCCATCTTTGACGAAATCGCCGGCACGGCCGAGAAGAAGTTCGATGCCTCTTCCACAGTCATGTCCAGCACGTCGGCAATCGACTTGCCCTTGAACAGCACTTCCAGCGTTTCCCGGTTGTAGCGTTTCCCCTTGCACGTCTCGCAGGTGACATACACGTCCGGCAGGAAGTGCATCTCGATCTTGATGACGCCGTCGCCCTGGCAGGCCTCGCAGCGCCCGCCCTTCACGTTGAAGCTGAACCGTCCGGCCTTGTAGCCGCGCGCCTTGGCTTCTGGCAGGCCGGTGAACCAGTCGCGGATCGGGCCGAAGGCGCCGGTATAGGTCGCCGGGTTCGAGCGCGGTGTGCGCCCGATCGGGCTCTGGTCAATGTCGATTACCTTGTCGAGATATTCGAGGCCCTCAAGGCTTTCATAGGGTTGCGGCGGGCTCGAAGCCCCATTCAGCTTGCGCGCCAGCGCCTTGTACAGCGTCTCGATGATCAGGGTCGACTTGCCGCCCCCGGAGACGCCCGTGATGCAGGTGAAACTGCCGAGCGGGATCGTCGCGGTGACGTTCTTGAGATTGTTGCCGGTCGCGCCTTTCAGCGTGATCTTGCGCCTGGTCTTTTCCACCGGGCGCCGCTTCGGAATCGGAATCTCGCGCGTGCCGTTCAGGTAGTCCGCCGTCATGCTGTTCGGATTTGCCAGCACCTGTTGCGGCGTGCCCTCGGCAATGATCTCGCCGCCATGAATGCCGGCCGCCGGCCCCATGTCGATGACATGGTCCGCCGTCAGGATCGCATCCTCGTCATGCTCCACCACAATCACCGAATTGCCGAGGTCGCGCAGCCGTTTCAGCGTTTCCAGCAGGCGCGCATTGTCGCGCTGGTGCAGGCCGATGCTTGGCTCGTCCAGCACATAGAGCACGCCGGTCAGGCCCGATCCGATCTGGCTGGCGAGGCGGATGCGCTGGCTCTCGCCGCCCGAGAGCGTGCCCGATCCGCGATTGAGGGTGAGGTATTCAAGGCCGACATCATTGAGGAAGTTCAGCCGGTCATTGATCTCCTTCAGGATGCGGCTCGCAATTTCGTTCTGCTGTTTCGTCAGCGTCTTCGACACCTTGCCGAACCAGTCGCCGGCTTCCTTGATCGAGAACGCGCCGGAATCCGAAATGTCGAGCCCGGCAATCTTCACCGCCAGGGCCTGCGGCTTCAGGCGCTTGCCGCCACAGGCTGGGCAGGGCGCGGCAGACTGGAACTTGGCAACTTCCTCGCGCACCCAGGCAGAGTCCGTCTCGCGATAGCGCCGTTCGAGGTTCGGGATCACGCCCTCGAACGTCTTCTTCACCTCGTACCGGCGCATGCCGTCATCATAGACGAACTTGATCTCATCCTCGCCGGTGCCGTGAAGGATCATCTGCTGAATGTCTTCGGTCAGCTTGTTCCAGGGCTTTTTCAGGTCGAACCGGTAATGCGTCGACAGGGCCTGCAGTGTCTGCGTCTGGTAGGGCGACGTGGATTTCGCCCAAGGCGCAATCGCGCCGTTCAGCAGGTCGAGATCCTTGTCCGGCACGATCAGGTCCGGGTCGATCTTCAGCTGGTTGCCAAGGCCGTCACAGGTCGGGCAGGCGCCGAACGGGTTGTTGAACGAAAACAGCCGCGGCTCGATTTCCGAAATCGTGAAGCCGGAAACCGGGCAGGCAAAATTGGCGCTGTAAGTGATCCGTTTCGGATCGCTCTCGCCCTCTTCAAGGTCGGCATATTCGGCAATCGCGATTCCCTGCGCCAGGCCGAGCGCCGTCTCGAAACTCTCGGCGAGGCGCTGCTCCATGCCCTCGCGCACGACCACGCGGTCGACCACGACATCGATGTCATGCTTGAATTTCTTGTCCAGCTTCGGCGCGTCTTCCAGTTCGAAGAACTCGCCATCCACCTTCACCCGTTGGTAGCCATTCTTCAGCAGTTCGGCGAATTCCTTGCGATACTCGCCCTTGCGGCCGCGTATCATCGGCGCCAGCAGGTAAAGCCGCGTGCCTTCCGGCAATTCCATCGTGCGGTCGACCATCTGGCTGATCGTCTGGCTCTCGATGGGCAGGCCTGTGGCGGGCGAATAGGGAATGCCGACGCGGGCCCAGAGAAGGCGCATATAGTCGTATATCTCGGTCACGGTGCCCACGGTCGAGCGCGGATTGCGGCTGGTCGTCTTCTGCTCGATCGAGATCGCGGGCGACAGGCCCTCGATGCTTTCCACGTCCGGCTTCTGCATCAGTTCCAGGAATTGGCGCGCATAGGCCGACAGGCTCTCGACATAGCGCCGCTGGCCCTCGGCATAGATCGTGTCGAATGCCAGCGAGGATTTGCCCGAGCCCGACAGGCCGGTCATCACCACAAGCTCACCGCGCGGAATGTCCACGTCGATATTCTTGAGGTTGTGTTCCTTGGCTCCGCGCACGCGGATAAAGGGCGATTCTAGTCGGGCCATGCGGAAAGCTCGTTACGGTGGCGAAACAGGTATGGGAGTGTTGCTAGGCTCTATGTGTGGCCTGAGTCCAGCTTGACCACAAGAACAAAATGTGAACATTTCCGACTCGCTGCTTTTTTAATCCCGGCCTGTGGAAAAACGGCTGGGGAGGCGACAGGCGGGCCCGGTCGCGGTAGAAGAGAACAGATTCGATAACGAAACAAGTCTGAGCGGAGATGGATATATGGCAGGATCAGTAAACAAGGTCATCCTGATCGGGAACGTGGGGCAGGATCCGGAAATCCGCCAGTTCCAGAATGGCGGACAGGTTGCCAGCTTCACGCTCGCAACGTCGGAGACCTGGAAAGACAAGGCGACGGGCGAGCGCAAGGAAAAGACCGAGTGGCACCGGATTTCGATCCTGAGCGAAGGTCTGGTCCGTGTCGTCCAGAATTATGTTAAGAAGGGCTCCAAGCTCTATATCGAAGGCCAGCTGGAAACCCGCAAGTGGCAGGACAAGGACGGCCAGGACAAGTACACGACCGAAGTTGTGCTGCGCGGCTTCGGCAGCACGCTCACCATGCTCGACAGCGCGGGTGATCGCGGGGGCGGCGCACGCTCCGGCGGCAATGATTTCGGCTCCCAGCAAGGCAGTGCCCGCAAGATGAGCGGCCCGGCCGAAAGTTTCAGCCAGGATCTCGACGACGAGATCCCGTTCTAGGAGGCACACGTGCAACGCAGGATGGCCCATTCTTCGCGCTTTGCCACTGGCCTGGTTCTGGCCCTGGCGGCGTGCCTGCTGGCCGCCTGCATGACACTCACCCGGCCGCCGCCCCTGAGTGCCAGCGTGGCGGCAGCCGGTGTTGATCCCGAAACCTCGACACTGGTCGTCTACCGGCTGGAGGATCAGCGCACATGGATCAGCAACCCTGACCGGGCAAAGGCGCGGTTCACCCCCGCCTCGACCTCGAAAATCCCCCACACCCTGATCGCGCTGGAAACCGGTGCCGTGTCCGGCCCGGACGAGGTCTTTGAGTGGGACGGCGTCAAGCGCTTTGCCGACAGCTGGAACGAAACCCAGGATTTCGCCTCGGCCTACACGCGCTCGACCGTCTGGATCTATCAGGCTGTCACACCGCGGATCGGCTCGGCCGCGCTGCAGGAATGGCTCGCGGCCTTTGACTATGGCAACGCAGACACGGGCGCGCCCGAAGACGTGTCGTCCTATTGGCTGAAAGGCCCTCTGGCGGTCTCTGCCGAGGAGCAGGCCGCCTTCCTGGCCCAGCTGTCGCACCGGATGCTGCCGCTCTCCGCGCACACCTATGAGCGCGCCGTGCCCATGATGGTGGCCGATTCCGGTCCAGGCTGGACGCTGTACGGCAAGACCGGCTGGAAAAGCCTGGAGGGCGAGGCCGATATCGGCTGGTTCGTCGGCTGGCTGGAGCAGACCACGGGAGACGCCCCCGGCACCTATGCCTTCGCCTTCAACATGGACATGGCCGACCCGCAGGCCGATGTGCCGAAACGCAAGGCTGCCGTCCTGCGCGCGCTGTCCGATCTCGGCGCGCTGCCCGCTGGCCAATAGGCCGCCGGGCGGCGCCGCCCGCCTCGTGAGGCGATGCGCGCCTGCCGGAGCTGTATCCGTACAGGTTGCGTGCTTTTTAGGTGCTTTTTCCGTGCTGTTATTCGTGCCTTTCCGGGGGTGTCGGCGAACTGTTAAAACACCCCCGAAAGGCTGGCTTTCCGTGCCCCCGGCTGCTAAGCTTTTCCTCAATGATTATTGGCGATTCGGGCATGCTCCCCGCCATTTGAGACCGGACACGCAGAAAGCCCCCCCATGAGTGACGACACGACCCCGCCGGACGAGCCGGAAACCCCCGAAAATGCGGGTGACCGCCCCCACGCCCTCCCTGCCGGAATCGAGCCGATCTCGATCGAATCGGAGCTGAAAAGCTCGTATCTCGACTATGCGATGAGCGTGATCGTCAGCCGGGCGCTGCCGGACGTGCGCGACGGCCTGAAGCCGGTCCACCGCCGCATCCTGTATGCCATGCAGGTGGGCGGCAACACGCCTGACAAGCCCTACAAGAAATCCGCCAACATTGTCGGCGCCGTGATGGGTAACTTCCACCCGCATGGTGACAGCGCGATCTATGACGCCCTCGTGCGCATGGCCCAGCCCTTCTCGATGGGCCTGCCCATGGTCGATGGCCAGGGCAATTTCGGCTCGATCGACAATGACCCGCCAGCTGCCATGCGTTACACCGAAAGCCGCATGACCAAGGCCGCGACCTTCCTGCTCGCCGACATCGAAAAGGACACGGTCAACTTCCAGGACACCTATGACGGTTCGCAGCAGGAGCCAATGGTCCTGCCGGCCCAGTTCCCGAACCTCCTGGTCAATGGCGGCGGCGGCATCGCCGTCGGCATGGCGACCAATATCCCGCCGCACAATCTCGGCGAAATCGTCGACGCGACCCTAGCCGTCATCGACAACCCGCTGATCGACGACGAGGCGCTGCTCGACATCGTGCCCGGCCCCGATTTCCCCACCGGCGGCCTCATCATGGGCCATGCCGGCAGCCGCAAGGGCCTGACCACCGGGCGCGGCTCGGTCATCATGCGGTCGAAGACCGATATCGAAGAGGCCAAGAATGGCCGCCAGGCCATCATCATCACCGAGATTCCGTATCAGGTGAACAAGGCCGCAATGATCACTAAGATCGCCGAACTGGTGCGCGAAAAGCGCGTCGAGGGCATCTCGGACCTGCGCGACGAATCCGACCGCAACGGCATCCGTGTCGTCATCGAGCTGAAAAAGGATGCCAGCGCGGAAGTCGTGCTGAACCAGCTGTTCCGCTTCAGCCAGTTGCAGACCAGTTTCGGCGTCAACATGCTCGCCCTGAATGGCGGCCGTCCCGAGCTGATGAACCTGCGCAAGGTGCTCGATTGCTTCGTCACGTTCCGGCAGGAAGTAATCGTCCGGCGTACCAAGTTCGAACTCAACAAGGCCCGCGATCGCGCGCATGTCCTGGTCGGTCTCGCGCTCGCCGTGGCCAATATTGACGAAGTCATCCGCATCATCCGCCACGCGCCGGATCCGGCCACCGCGCGTGAGCAACTGCTCGCCAAGGCCTGGCCCGTCATGGACATGGGCCCGCTTCTGGAACTCATCGCAGACCGGCGCACGCGCTGGTCCGGCGGCGACACGATCTACCTGTCAGATGAACAGGCCCGCGCCATTCTCGACCTGCGCCTTCACCGTCTTACCGGCCTCGGCCGCGACGAGATCGGCAGCGAGGCCAAGGGCCTGTCCGACAAGATCGCCGACCTGCTCGACATCCTGCGATCACGGCCCCGGATCATGGAAATCATCAAGGCCGAGCTGGCCGAGGTGAAGGAAAAGTTCGCGGTGCCGCGCCGGTCCGAATTCGCCATGGGCGGAATCGACATGGAAGACGAAGACCTCATCGAGGTCGAGGACATGGTCGTGACAGTCACGCATGGCGGCTACGTCAAGCGCACCCCGCTCTCGACCTACCGGACCCAGCATCGCGGCGGCAAGGGCCGCTCCGGCATGTCGATGAAAGACGAGGATTTCGTGGTCAAGCTGTTCTCGGCGACGACCCATACCGAGATCCTGTTCTTCTCGTCGGCCGGCATGGTCTACAAGGAAAAGGTCTGGCGGCTTCCCGTCGGCGGGCCGAACTCGCGCGGCAAGGCGCTGGTCAATATCTTCCCGCTGGCCGTGGATGAACGCATCGAGAGCGTCATGCCCCTGCCGGATGACGAAACGGCGCACGAAGTGCTCGACCTGATGTTCGCCACCCGCTCCGGCACGGTCCGCCGCAACAAGCTGGCAGACTTCACGCGCGTCAACCGCAACGGTAAGATTGCGATGAAGCTGGACGAAGGCGACGGCATCGTTTCGGTCAAGATTTGTTCCGAGCATGACGACATCCTGCTGACCACGGCGTTTGGCCAGTGCATCCGCTTCCCGGTCACGGATGTGCGCGTCTTTGCCGGACGCAACTCGACCGGTGTGCGTGGCATCCGTCTCGGATCGAAGGACGAGGTCATCTCAATGGGCATCCTGCGCCATGTCGAAGCAACGTCGGAGGAGGCCCGTGCCTATCTCAGGCATGCGGCCGCCATGCGCCGCGCTGCGACAGGCGAAGAAGAGGAAATCAGCGAGGACGATGGCGAGGAGAACGTTGCTGAGGCCGCGCTGAGTGCCGAACGCATCGCCGAACTGGGCGCCGCAGAGGAATTCATCCTCACCATCGCCAATGACGGCATGGGCAAGCGCTCGTCGGCCTATGACTACCGGATCACCGGGCGTGGCGGCAAAGGCCTCGTGGCCCAGAATATCTGGGGGCGCGACAAGAAGAACGGACCAACCAAGAAAGTGTCCCAGTCCTTCCCGGTCGATGATGGCGACCAGGTCATGCTCGTCACCGATCGCGGCCAGCTGATCCGCACGCCGGTGGACCAGATACGCATTGCGGGACGGTCAACAGGCGGTGTCTGGGTGCTGCGGACAGCCGAAGGCGAGCATGTCGTTTCTGTTGCACGTCTTGTGGAAGACGCTGAAACCGATATGGATGAGGCCAGCAAGGGGGCGCCGGGCGAAGCCGGAGCACCTGATCCGCAGGAATAGGTAAAAGGGGGCGCCAGTGCATCGTATCGGACTTTACCCGGGGACATTTGATCCTCCGACCAATGGTCATATCGATATTTTTGGTCGCGCGATGAAGCTCGTCGATACGTTGGTCATCGGCGTGGCGGTCAATGAGGCCAAGAAGCCATTGTTTTCGCTGGAAGAACGCGTGAACATGGTGAAGGCTGAATGCGCCCGCTTCAACGGGCCGGGCATGGCAGAGATCAAGGTCCTGCCGATGCATGGCCTGCTGATGAAGTTCGCCGAAGCCTGCGGCGCGCAGATGATCCTGCGCGGCCTGCGGGCCGTTCAGGACTTCGAATACGAATTCCAGATGACGGCGATGAACGAGCAACTGAATCCCGACATTGAAACTGTGTTCCTGATGGCCGATGTTAGGCACCAGGCGGTCGCGTCGCGTCTCGTAAAGGAAATTGCGAGTCTCGGCGGCGACATAGCGCCTTTTGTAAGCCCTGACGTGAAACGGGCCCTCATGGAGAAATACGGTAAATGAAGCTCGCAACATTGGTGTTTGCCGCCTCGGCCCTGGCTTTCGGGCAGATGGCGCATGCGGATACGTCGGCTGCAGTTGAAACCAGCGCGACTGTAACGGTTGAAGAAGCCAAGGCAGATGCCGATAACTGGCGGCCGGTCGATGCAGAGCGCCTGTTCATTTACCAGACCAACAAGGGGCGCATCCTGATCGAAGCGTTCCCCGAGGTTGCCCCCAAGCATTATGCGCAATTTGCCGCGCTTATACGGTCCGGCGATATGGACGGCACCAGTTTTCACCGTGTCATCAACGGGTTCATGGCACAGGGCGGCGACATCTATGCGCTCAAGGGCCGCGAATCCGGGCTGCCGGATATTCCCGGCGAGTTCACGTTCCGCCGAAATCCGGCAGAGATGCCGCTTGATGCCGCCATTGGTCCTGTGGATTCGGCGAAAAACGGCTATGTGAACGGCTTCCCGATGGCCACGCAGGCCTCGTTCTTTGCCGAAATGTCGGTCGATGGACTGGTTGAGAGCTGGATCCTGCATTGCCGCGGCGTCGTTTCGACCGCACGCACCGCCGACCCGAACTCGGCCAATTCGCAATTCTTCCTGATGCGCGACACGTCACCCCATCTCGACAAGGAATACACCGCCTGGGGCCGCGTGGTCGAAGGCGAAGACGTGGTCCTGAAACTGAAGGCTGGATCGGATGCGCTGAACGGCGAGGTCGCGTTGCCGGATATCCTGATGTCGGCAAAGGTCGCGGCTGACCTGCCAGAGACCGAGCGCCCGAACGTCTGGGTCGAGCGGACGGATGGGCCTGTCTTCACGGCGCGGCTTGCCGCGGCTGGCGAAGACGTCGGCGTCTGCGACCTGCCATCGGTGCCATCAGTCGTCGAGAACTAGACCTCCGGCGCCTCAACCGGGCACACATCCCTCAAGACCCATGAACCTTGCCGCATTCGATTTCGATCTGCCCGAACACCTGATCGCCCTGCGGCCGGCAGACCCGCAGGATTCTGCCCGGCTGCTGGTCGTGCATGGCGACGGACGGCTGGAAGACGCCAATGTGCGCGACCTGCCGCGCTATCTCTCCGCCGGCGACGTCCTCGTGTTCAATGACACGCGCGTGCTGCCCGCCGCGCTCAAGGGCATCCGGCCCGCGCGGGGCGAGACAGGCGCGGATGTCGCCTGTGACGTGAATCTGGTCGAGCGCATCAATGAAAATACGTGGCGCGCGCTGGCCCGGCCCGGCAAGCGCCTGAAGCCCGGCGATACGATCCGGTTTGCTGACGGCTTCCATGCCGTGATGACCCAGCGCATCGATGGCGGCGAGATCGAGCTTTCGTTTTCCCGGTCCGGCGCGGCACTGGAACAGGCGCTCGACGCGCACGGCGCCATGCCGCTGCCGCCTTACATCGCCCGCCGCCGCCCCGCTGACGCGCGCGACCGGGATACCTACCAGACGAGTTTCGCGGGCGATGATGCCGCCTCCGTGGCCGCGCCTACGGCGGGCCTGCACTTCACACCGCGCCTCCTGTCGGAACTG
>NZ_LADU01000136.1 GCF_000961795.1 Hyphomonas sp. BRH_c22 | reverse complement strand
TTCAGCGCCCGCGCGGCTGAGGCGCTGCATCAGCGGGGTGGGGTCAATCTCCTCGTTGATCGGCACATAGCCAGCCACAACGGGGCCATACCGCTCCAGAAGTTTCATGGGAAAGAGTTCTGCAAGCTTTTCGGCGGCGTCAGGGTCGCGCGCCGCCGCTTCGGCCCGCAGGGTGCGCATGCGGTGGCGGAGCTGTGTCTTGTCGGGAGCCTGGGACATGCAGAGAGCCTTAACGCGCGATCTTACCGGCGTCACGCCCCAATAATAGCGCACAAGAACCGCAGACGTCGCTGGGCATATTCTCTCCCGTCAACCTAGAGACTAGGTGGGCGCCGGGTGAGCCCGGACCAGGGTCCGAACCAGAATGCCAGCTCCCTGACGATGAGTAAGGTCGCCGGAGATCAGTCCCATTGCGGGCGCCGCAGCCCTTGTGCAACGTCAGATGTAAGCCTCATCTGCAAAGATTGTAAGTGAGATTATTCCGTACGGGTGTCGACGTCGAAAGCGTAGAGCAACGTTTGCTGGCGGTCGGAGAAATTATTGTCGGAAATCAGCCAGATGCGCAGTGTGTCCGCGTTGAGGCGTTCGGCTGCGACGCCTTCAAAATTATCGACCGTCATCGGGCGCTTGAGCTCGATCTCAGTATTCGACGTTGACCAGGTAATGATGTTGCGGTTGCCACGGATCGGATCGTAGCTGCGATACAGGGTCACCGTCACCGGTTCGCCGGTGGCATCCGTGGTTTCGTCGAAGCCTACCAGCGAGTAGCCTTTAGGATTCGGCGCCGTGTCTCCTGTCAGGACACCTTTGCCGGTAGCGAAAACCGTGCCCAGAGGCGATCTGCCGCCCCCGAAACTTTCCAGTCCGAACTTGATTGTACCGTCAGGCAGGAGTGAAAGGGCTTCAGCGCCCTGGTTGTCGTCGATCTGTTTGCCGGCCACATCGAAGGGCAGGACAGCGACAGGCGCGGCCCTGGCATTCGCGCCGCATTTAGCGAGGTCGAATGCCTCGATCCGGTGATTGCGCTCGAAACTGACGAGCGCCAGCCCGTCACGAAATGTCAGGCCTTCGGCATCTCCATCCGACTTTCCCGACAATTGCGTGCCGTCCGCCCCTAGCATGTAGGCCAGGTTGCCCGTCCCATCGGGATGACCATCGGACAGCCCGATCCAGACGAACGCGCCGATATCAGAGACCGTCAGCAGGTTACCATCTGGCAGTGTTTGGATGCCGGACAGTCCGCCAAAATTGACGTTGCCGGATGTCAGGCGCCATCCACCCGCGAACACGACGGAGTCAGGTAAGGGAGGGGTTGCGTCAGTGTCATTCAGGTTGATCGGAACGGCTGCAATCGGGATAGCGGTCGGTTTAACAGCAGGTGTACCGGTCGGGCAGGAATGGCTCCGAAGGGATCGGACCGCCGTGTCAAAGCTCCATAAAGCGGTCTCGCTGGCGGGCTGTCGGACGGTGGCTTCGACCGGGTCCGGTGCGGCACAGGATGCCAGTCCCATCAGGAGCGAAGCGGCGAAGGCCCAATTTTTCATGCGAAGCCCTGTCCTGAGTGCGCCGGTACTGGCCGTGCCTTTCCCATCGGATGGCGGCATTTGCAAGGCGGTTCGCGGGAAAATCGAGCATTGGTCACGGGGCCTCTGGATTTCGAAAGCGAACCCATACATGAGAGTCGGAATGACCCAGATTCCTCTCGCCCGCCGGTCTCCGATTCCACCGGAGACTTGTAACCTCGCCAGCGCCATCGAAGTGGTTGGCGACAGGTGGACTCTGCTGATCCTGCGGGCGGCTTTGTATGGCGTGCGCCGGTTCGATGATTTCCAGGCCGAGCTTAAATGCCCGCGTACAGTCTTGTCGGGCCGATTGAAGTCGCTGGTTGATTCCGGACTGCTGGTGAAGCGGCCCTACAAGGCGCCCGGAAAGCGGGCCAGGCCGGAATACCTGCTGTCTGCCATGGGATTGTCGCTGCGTCCGATCCTGATCGGCCTGACGCAGTGGGGGGATGCCTGGCTCGCCGGAGGGGAGACGCCCCCCATCAGTTTCACCAAGGCGGGAACGAAAAGCGCGATTCGCGCAGCCTTTGTCGATGCCGACGGACGGGAAGTGCGACCGGACCAAATTCGTACCGTCATCCGGGGCTGAACCCGGCCGAAATCGCGACGTCTGGTTTGATTTCGCCGCCTCTGACCGGCTCCTTTGCTTGCGCTGCCGGAAGATCCATGGATGCGGGCTCACAGCCGGGCAAATTGTGCAGCAGGGCCGAACTAAGCGCTTGCAAACGCCTGCATGATGCGCTTTATCACGCCTTCTCGGCGGGGTTCCTGCTGAGCGAAAATTCAGGATGCGGGCGTAGCTCAGTGGTAGAGCACAACCTTGCCAAGGTTGGGGTCGAGAGTTCGAATCTCTTCGCCCGCTCCAGAATAACTCAATAAGAATAATATGCTTTCTGGTTTGGGGGAGGCATTATTCTATCTTTCATCGGATTCTGGCATATACGGATTGTATCTGGATATTGCCGGTGATGGCGAGCTTCGCGCCCCGCAGGCTTTCGCAAACGATGAACTTCCTCAGGTATAATTTTCACGACGCCTTGGAACGCTACTTTATGTCGATGGTAAATCGCCTCCAGTCGGATTGCTGCCAGCTATGCGTCATGAGCCGATTAAAGCAAATACTCGGATCAAAACCATGTAATTGAGCTGGATAATTCAGACATGCCGCTCAAGTATTCCGAGCCAAGCTTGATCCAGCATTGTCTTTTATGCAAGCTGTTGGCCCGCCCATTGCAGTGTATGATACTGCAAAGTTCCGCGTTGACGCCTGCAAGGAAGGCCGGGACGCCTTTAGGTTTTCAATGATTCGGGACAAGCTACATGTCGTGCCAATTCGTTACAGTTCTGATCCCAACTTACAATCGTTCTGAATTGCTGCTTGCCACGTTAGCCTCAGTTTTTGCGCAATCCCGTTTGCCGGATGAGATCGTTGTCATAAACGACGGATCTACCGATGATACGTTGAAGAGGCTTTCAATGCTGGGCGACAGGGTCCGCGTCCTGACTCAGGAAAACCAAGGTAAATCCGCTGCGCTCAACCTGGGTCTTCGCCATGCTCGCGACGGGCTGATCTGGATCGTCGACGATGATGATCTGATGGATCCGGACGCGCTGCAGACCCTGGTTGACTTGTTCGGCCACGACGCCGGCGCAGAGTTCGTATACGGAAGACATGAGCGATTTTCGGTTAATCCATCGGGCGAGATCAGGCGATTTGATACCGGTTATTGGTGCGAATGCTTGCCAGGGGAGTTCCTGATCGCGACGATGGAAGATATGTTTGTCCACCAGCCCGGAATGCTTGTCCGCAAGTCTCTGTATGATCGTGTTGGTCCGTTCGATATTAGCCGAGCGCGTTCTCAGGATTACGAAATGCTCATACGTTTAGCTCGGTCTGCAACGGTCGCCTCGACCGAAGACGTTGTGTTTCTCCAGCGCGTTCATGACGGCGAACGAGGAGCGGGCGAACGGGCGATCTCCAGTGATCAGCGTGATTCCAAATGGGTCGAGAACGACCAATCCATATTTAGAAATATATATGCAAGTTTTGATCTTAAGGAGTACATCCCGCCTCACATGGAACTGACAGGCCCAGCGGCGCTTCGGTATGCCCTTTTGAGCCGCGGCGAAATAATGGCCCGGAAGAAGCTGTGGGATCTTGCAATTGCAGACTTTGGCGCCGCCAGAGACGTCACGACGGATCCGCTGAGCGAAGCGGAAACACGTATTGTACGGCGCTCACTCGCTGGAAAGTATGGCTGTGATGAGATCATCACGGATCGCGCTTTGATGCTTGCGCTTGAGAGGTTAGCTGATGGTTCACGGCCTGGTTTGCAAATAGTTTCGTCGCTGGCCCTGGGATTGAGATGGCGTGTTCTGAATGAACTGCGCGGCGGACATATGCTGAAAGCATTGGCGTTGTTTCTGTGCATGATAAAGCTGCGCTTCGCAGGCGCCATTCGCGTGAAAAGGGATGTACGAAGAACGAAGCTGGCCGACTGATCTGTTCATACAGGGATCAGGGGGGGAATACATCGGACCGCCGCAAAGTCCACAATAGCAATTTTGGCAAGATACTCACGGCAATTGATGGCTGCATATCAAGTGCTCATGGCCAATCCGTTTCTGCGCCAGTTTCAGGTTCAGCCCGTACTTGAATCATCTTCCACTATTGCTGATTGCAGGATGATCGACAGGGCGTGGTCGCTGGCCGATTCCGTCAGTCGTCGAGTAAAGCCCTATCGGGTTGGAACGCTTCTTGCAAATTTGACGGCCAAAGCGTTTGAATGGGCTAGGCGCTTTTTTTGGGGGATGAGTATGTTTGGGGATCGATTCGAGCGGTTTCGTTCCAGCCACTGGAGCGGCTTTTTCCTGATATTTCTTTTGGCCCTGGGCTTGCGATTTTACGCGCTCGGGCAGGAATCCCTGTGGATTGATGAAATCAGGACGTACTGGTTTGCCAGTTCAACCTGGGAACGTGTGTGGGTCGAGTATCCCACCCTCGAAGTGCATCCACCGCTCTACTTTGCGCTATTGAAATTGTGGATGGGCGTATTCGGCACGACCGAAGCAGCCATGCGGTCTCTTGCTTGCCTCTTCAGCCTGACAGCGTTGACATTCGTCTATCTCACAGCCCGGATCGTAACAGGGAAACAGAGCAACCACCCCGCCTGGATTGCCGCCCTGGTTTTTGCGATCGCCACGCAACAGATTCAATACGCTCAGGAAGTGCGGTTCTATTCTGCGCTGACGATGGCGTTCGCGATGGTCGTGTATGCGACTGTCTGGTTCCTGAATAATCCGAACAGCGCGCGCGATCCGATCTGGGCACCTCGCAGCCGGCCAGCATGGCTTGCCTACGTCTGCCTTGCGCTCGGTTCTGCCTTGCTCATGTGGTTCCACTCTCTTGGTGCGCTCTATAATCTCAGTTTCGCATTGGTGATGGGAGTTTGGTGGGCGCGCGTGCATCGGGCATCGCTGACAGTGTTGATCAATTTTTCCTTGGTCGTCGCGGTGGCCTTACTCATCTACAGCCCGAGTATCGCCAACCTGTTCAACACCTTGTTCAACATGCAGGCAGGGGGGTACTGGATTTCCGCACCGTCATTGGAGCGCTTAGCGGAATTGTTTGCGTTCACTTACGGATTCGAACAGCCCTACGCCAACAAGATCGACTTCGCGTTGACCACGCTTGTCGTCGCGGTGGCGGGGGTCGGTGGCTATGGAATCTGGCGCAGCGGACGCCAGCAAATGGCGCTGGCGCTCATCGTGTTCTCGTTCATGCCATTTCTGTTGTCGACCCTCATAACGTATGGCCTGCAGCCAACCTTGCTGGACCGGACCCTGGTACCGATGTTCGCGCCTTGGTCCGTCCTGATTGGCGCCAGCGTGTTGACGAAGTTCAGGTACCGGGCAGGCCTTGCGGCTCTGGTCGTCGTTCTTGTCGCTTACGGCGCCTATGCGGTCGATTATTACAGGGAAATGCGTAAGGAGCCATGGCGAGATGTTGTCGGTTATGTTGCTGACAACGCAGCGCCTGATGAACCCGTCTTCCTGCTGAACAATATTATCCAGATCGCATTTGACTACTATTTGCGTGACAGTGACGCGCAGCTGGACCTGCGCCCGCTTCCGGACCGCTTTCCGGCCAATCGCGATACTTATCTCTATCCGATCGGCGGTCGTTCGGAGCCGATGATCACCGATGCGCGCGCGCGCGAGGCGTTCGATCAGGTCGCTGGTGCTCAGCGCATATGGATGGTTGCGCGCAGCTCTTTCCGTTTCGAAGAAACGCAGGGGTATGCGAAGGACTATTATGC
>NZ_LADU01000065.1 GCF_000961795.1 Hyphomonas sp. BRH_c22 | reverse complement strand
CGCAGGACTGGGGCGACGACTGGCGCGCCACCTTTCCCGTCGGCGGCCGCGACGGCTCGCTCCGGCGCCGCTTCCGGGGCACTCTCCTCGAAGGCCGCATCGCCGCCAAGACCGGCACCCTCAAAGGCACCAACGCCCTCTCCGGCTACCTCACCACCGCCAGTGGCCAGACCCTCGTCTTCGCCATGATCGCCAACGACCGCCCCTTGAGCGTTCCCTCAGCGATACCGTTCATGGATGCCGCGCTGGTAAGGATTGCGGAGGGGAATTGAAGCGCGTCGTTGCTCACCATACCCCCAAACGCCGCCGTCCCGGCGAAAGCCGGGACCTCAACCCATTAAAGGACCGGATCGCCACACGTGCCCACCGAAGACTCCCGCCTGCTCTGGTATCATCGGCCCAGAGGCGGCTTCCCAAAGGGGCTCACCCTGAGCGCGCCTGGATTAAATATCCAGTTCGTCCACGAAGGCCGCGTTTTCCTGGATGAACTTGAAGCGGGTTTCGGCCTTCTTGCCCATCAGCGTGTTGATCAGGTCGCCCGGCTTCAGTTCGGTCAGTTCGTCCAGCGAATCCGGCAGCGTGATGCGCGCCAGCGTGCGGGTCGCCGGGTTCATCGTGGTCTCTTTCAGCTGTGACGGGTTCATTTCGCCAAGGCCCTTGAAGCGCGTCATGTCGACCTTCTGGTTCGGCTTGAAATGCTTGGCCAGCACTTCGGCGCGGTGGGCATCGTCCATCGCATAGGCAATCGTGCCCTTGTTCGACAGGCGAAACAGCGGCGGCATCGCCATGAACAGGCGCCCGCTCTCTATCAGGCCCGGAGTCATGCGGTAGAAGAATGTGATCAGCAGGGCCGCGATATGGGCGCCGTCAACGTCGGCATCGGTCATGATGATGATCCGCTCATAGCGCAATTCATCAAGATCGAACTTGCGGCCAAGCTGGGTGCCGAGCGCGAGGGCGAGATCGTTGAGTTCCTGGTTGCCAGCCAGCTTGTCGGCCGAGGCGCTTTCCACGTTCAGGATCTTGCCGCGCAAGGGCAGGATGGCCTGCGTTTTCCGGTCGCGCGCCTGCTTGGCGCTGCCGCCGGCCGAGTCGCCCTCGACGAGGAACAGCTCGGTACCTTCCGGGCCCTTCTCGGCGCAGTCGGCCAGCTTTCCGGGCAGGCGCAGGCGCTTGGTGACGGACTTGCGGCTGATCTCTTTCTGCTTGCGGCGGTTGGCGCGCTCCTCGGCCCGGTCAATCGCCCAGGTCAGCAGCTTCTCGGACTCCTTCGGGCTGCCGGCCAGCCAGTGGTCAAACCGGTCACGTACGGCGTTCTCAACCAGCCGGAAGGCCGCCGTGGTCGACAGCTTGTCCTTGGTCTGGCCGACGAATTCCGGGTTGCGGATGAAGACAGACAGCAAGAGGCCCGAATGGCCCATAATGTCTTCAGCCGTGATATCGGCGCCCTTTTTCTGGCCGGTCAGCTCGGCAAAGTTGCGCAGGCCCTTGGTGATGGCCGACCGGAAACCGGCCTCGTGCGTGCCGCCTTCGGGCGTCGGGATCGTGTTGCAGTAAGAGCGGGCAAAGCCGTCCGCCTCGCCAAAGCCGGCGCGGGTCCAGGCAATCGCCCACTCGACCTTGCCTTCCTTGCCCATGTCGACAAGGCCGGTGAACGCGGTCTCGGTGATTGTGGCCTTGTCATCGAAGACTTCGCCCAGCTGGTCAGCCAGGCCGTTCGGATAGGAAAGCACGGCCTCGGCCGGGATTTTCGAATCCTCCGGCAGGAGGGCCGGATCGCAGTTCCAGCGTACTTCGACGCCGCGATAGAGATAGGCCTTCGACCGCGCCATCTGGAACAGGCGGGCCGGGCGGAAGCGCAGCTTGTCGCCGAAAATCTGGTGGTCAGGACGGAACTTCACGCTCGTGCCGCGCCGATTTGGCGCAGCGCCGATCTTTTCAAGCTTCCCTTGCGGCAGTCCGCGGGAGAATGACTGGCGGTAGAGTATCTTGTCCCGCGCCACTTCAACCTCGACCAGCTCCGACAGGGCGTTGACCACGGAGATGCCGACGCCGTGCAGGCCGCCGGCTGTCTCATAGGCCTTGTCAGAAAACTTGCCGCCCGAGTGGAGCGTGGTCATGATGACTTCAAGCGCTGATTTCTTTGGGAATTTCGGGTGCGGATCGACCGGAATGCCGCGCCCATTGTCCGAAACGGTCAGGAAGCCGTCGCTCTCAAGCTTGATCTCGATCCGCGTTGCATGGCCGGCGACCGCTTCGTCCATCGAATTGTCCAGCACTTCTGCGAACAGGTGATGGTAGGCGCGCTCATCGGTGCCGCCGATATACATGCCCGGCCGCTTGCGAACGGGCTCGAGGCCTTCAAGGACTTCAATATCCTTGGCCGAATATCCCGAAGAATCTGGTATCATTGCGTCGAACAGCTTTGCTTGTGTGGCGGCGGCCATATTTGGTCTCCCTTAATGGGCACGCGACTCAGTGTCGATATTGGGAGAGCATAATGCCCGTCACGATTAATACCCCGTTAACCCTGCAGAGCGGCCTGACCTTCCCGAACCGGTTGGTGAAGGCTGCCATGACAGAGGGACTCGCGGATCCACGCAACCGGGTAACGGATGCCCATTCGACGCTTTATCGCCGCTGGGCCGAGGGCAGGGCAGGCGGCCTGATCACCGGAAACGTCCAGATCGATCGCCAGCACCTGGAACGGGTGGGCAATGTCGTCATCGACGCCAGCGCCGGTGATCACGAGATCGGGCTGCTGTCGCGCTGGGTGGCGGCCGCCAAATCAAAGGGCGCCGCGTTCATCATGCAGGTCAGCCATGCCGGGCGCCAGACACCGAAACTCGTCAACCCGCGCCCTGCTGCGCCCAGCCCCGTCGCGCTTGGCCTGCCGGGCGGCCAGTTTGGCGAGCCGCGTGCGATGACGCAGGACGAAATCCGGCTTGTCGTCGAAGGTTTCGGCCGCGCCACCCGGCTAGCGAAACAAGCCGGGTTTGACGGCGTTCAGGTCCATGCCGCCCATGGCTACCTGCTCAGCTCGTTCCTGTCGCCGCTCGCCAACCGCCGCGAAGACGACTGGGGCGGTCCGCTGGAAAACCGCGCCCGCCTGCTTGCCGATTGTGTCCGCGAGGCCAAAATCCAGGGCGGAGCGGCCTTTTCGGTCTCGGTAAAGCTGAACTCGGCTGACTTCCAGAAGGGTGGCTTCAGCCATCACGACTGCCTCATGGTCATCGGCATGCTCAACGGGCTTGGCGTGGATTTCGTCGAGATCTCCGGTGGCAATTACGAACAGCCCAGGATGATGGACATGGATGGCCTCGAGCCGTCCTTCGAGGAACCGAAGCACAGCTCTACCCGCGAACGGGAAGCCTATTTCCTCAGCTATGCGAAATCCGTCCAGGATCGCGCCAGCATGCCCTTGATGGTGACAGGCGGATTCCGGACCCTGGCAGGCATGAATGCGGCCGTCGCAACGGGCGAAGCAGACCTGATCGGCATCGGTCGCCCACTCTGTGTTGATACGGCAACGCCGAAAAAGCTGCTTTCGGGAGAGATCGAGGCTGCTGACCGCTGGGAATCGCGTTTGCGCATTGGTCCGGGCATATTCGGGCCGAATTCGCCGATCAAGCTGATCAAGGCGCTGAATGGTTTCGGCGCGCAGGGCTGGTACTATGAACAGATACGCCTGCTGGCGGCCGACAAGCCCGCTGACCCGGAATTGGGGGTCCTGCAGGCCTTCCTGGCGCATCAGCGGCGGGAGACCTCAGGCGCCAAGGCCTGGCGCGCTGCGATGCCTTGATTTCAGGCGTATTTTCATTTCCCCAGAATCTTGCGCACTCTCCGGGTTGAAGCAACGCCCTGCGCGATCCACATCTTAGTCAATCGCCCGACTCTCGTCATGATTGACAGGCAGGGTAAAAGGGTCGCTGCAAAGCGGGGCCCGTATTCCAAGGAGGCATTCAAATGCCAAGACTGAAAAACCTTCCGGTGTTGCCGCTTCGGGACATCGTTGTGTTTCCTGACATGGTCGCTCCGCTCTTCGTCGGACGCGACAAGTCTGTGCGTGCGCTCGAGATGATTGACGAGGGCGACAATGAAATCATGCTGGTGGCCCAGCGCGACGCCGCGATCGATGATCCGGGTATCGGTGACGTGCACGAAATTGGCACGGTGGCCACCATTCTCCAGCTTCTGAAATTACCCGATGGTACCGTAAAGGTGCTCGTCGAGGGCCAGACCCGTGCGCGCCTGAAAACGCTGCATGACCGCGGCGACTATTTCGAAGCTGAAGTTGAAACCATTCCGGAAGCGGAAAGTGATGGCGGTGACGTGCAGGCACTGATGCGTGCCGTGCAGGAGCAGTTTGAGAATTATGTCAAACTCAACCGCAAGATCCCGCCGGAATCTGTTTCCACGATCGGCCAGCTGACCGAGCCGGGCAAACTGGCAGATGCCGTTGCCTCGCAGCTTTCGGTCAAGATTTCCGACAAGCAGGAATTGCTTGAGCTTTCCGACATCAAGGACCGCCTCGAAAAGGTGTTCGCCCTGATGGAAGGCGAAATGGGCATGCTGCAAATGGAGCGGAAGATCAAAAACCGCGTCAAGCGGCAGATGGAGAAGACCCAGCGCGAATATTACCTCAACGAGCAGATGAAGGCGATCCAGCGTGAGCTGGGCGAGCAGGGCGGCGACGGCGGCGAACGCGACGAAGTGGCCGAACTCGAGCAGAAGATCGCCGATACGCCTTTCTCCGAGGAGGCGCGTGCCAAGGCAGAGGCCGAGGTCAAGAAACTGCGCCAGATGTCACCGATGTCGGCCGAATCCACGGTCGTGCGCAATTATCTCGACTGGCTGCTGTCCCTGCCATGGGGCCAGCGCAAGGATATCCAGACAGACCTGGCCAAGGCCGAGAAACAGCTTGATGACGACCATTACGGCCTCGAAAAGGTCAAGGAACGCATCCTCGAATACCTTGCCGTGCAGAAGCGCACCGGCAAGCTGAAAGGACCGATCCTGTGCCTCGTTGGCCCTCCGGGCGTCGGCAAGACCTCGCTTGGCAAGTCCATCGCCGAAGCCACGGGACGCGATTTCGTGCGCGTGTCGCTGGGCGGCGTGCGGGACGAGTCCGAGATCCGCGGTCACCGCCGCACCTATATCGGCTCGATGCCGGGCCGGATCGTGCAGTCGCTGAAGAAGGCCAAGAGCGGTAACCCGCTCTTCCTGCTCGACGAGATCGACAAGATGGGCATGGACCATCGCGGCGATCCTGCTTCGGCCCTGCTCGAAGTGCTCGACCCGGAACAGAATGCCACCTTCAACGACCACTATCTCGAAGTCGACTATGACCTGTCGGATGTGATGTTCGTCACCACGGCGAACTCGCTCAACATGCCCCAGCCCCTGCTGGACCGCATGGAGATCATCCGTATCGCGGGTTATACCGAGGACGAGAAAGTCGAGATCACCAAGCGTCACCTGATCCCTCAGGTGCGCGCCGATCATGGCTTGAAGGATGACGAATGGATTGTCACCGACGAAGCCGTTCGCGACCTTGCCCGGTACTATACCCGCGAGGCTGGTGTCCGGTCCCTGAAGCGCGAGATTGCGCGTCTGGCCCGCAAGGTGGTGCGCAAGCTGGCGACCGATGAATCGCTGACGAGCCTGACCATTACGTCGGACAACCTGCCTGACTATGCCGGCGTGCGGAAATTCCGCTATGGCCTCGCTGACGAGACCGACCAGATCGGTGCCGTCACGGGACTGGCTTGGACGGAATCCGGTGGTGACCTGCTCACCATCGAGGCGGTCAAGATGCCGGGACGCGGCAACATGAAAGTCACGGGCAACCTGCGTGATGTCATGAAGGAGTCGATCCAGGCGGCCAGTTCGCTCGTGCGTTCCCGGTCTGTCATACTCGGCATCAAACCGACCGTGTTCAGCACGAACGACATCCACGTGCACGTGCCCGACGGCGCAACGCCCAAGGACGGGCCAAGTGCCGGCGCCGCGATGACCACGGCCATCGTGTCGCTGCTGACCGGAATTCCGGTCAACCGTGAAGTTGCGATGACGGGTGAGATTTCGTTGCGCGGACGCGTTCTGCCGATCGGTGGCCTGAAGGAAAAACTCCTCGCGGCCCTGCGCGGCGGCATCAAGACGGTGCTCATTCCGGAAGAGAACGAGAAGGATCTCGAGGAGATTCCGGACAATGTTAAAAACGGACTTCGCATCGTGCCTGTGTCGGACATCAATGAAGTGCTCGAACTGGCACTCAGTGAACCGCTCAGCCCGATCGTCTGGTCCGAGGCCGACGAGGCGGCATTGCAGGCGAGCCTGTCCGGCCAGCCATCGTCCGCATCGGACGCCGTGCGCACGCACTAGCGGCGGGCGAATAGATCCATCAAGCGGCCGTGTGCGAGAGCATGCGGCCGCTTTTTTTATGCGCGCCCGCTCTTGCTTTTTGACGCAATTCTCAGCACAAGCCACCGACCGGATAGGGCGGTTAGCTCAGTTGGTAGAGCATCTCGTTTACACCGAGAGGGTCAGCGGTTCGAGCCCGTTACCGCCCACCATAAAAACAAGGCACTAGCCTGTGGAAAAAAGAACATCAGAGAACAGTTTACAGCATAGTTTACAGGTTCTGTTCTTGTTCCGTCCTTAAAATGTGGCGCTCTTGCGCCCAGAACGGTCGCGTCGAACGTGTGTGCGCGCTTGATTTTTTATGCATGTCTTGGGTGTCCAGTCGAACAGATCGGTGAGGACTTAATCAGTGAAGCGGTCCCGGCTTAGCAGTTGCTGGATTACTTCGCTTCTTGCCGTCCACCACCGTCGGATACACGCATGAACAATGCGAGAAGTGGTTCGTTGATATAGTAATTGTTCCGGCCGGCCTGATGCTTGGTCACGAAGCCCGCTTCGGCTAGCTGGTCGAGATACTTGGTGGCGGTAGGTCGGCTGACATGCAGGTCGTTCATCACGTAATCGATGCGCGTGTAAGGGTGGCGGAAGAGGTTGTTCAACAAGTCCTGACTGTAGATCTTGCCGAGCTCTGCTCGCATCCGTTTCTTGTAGTCCGCCATCTGGGCGCGCAAACCTTCGATCAGCTGTAGGGTAGTCTGAGATGTCTCTGCCACCGCTTCCAGAATGTAGAGTACCCAATCTTCCCAGGCGCCGTCGTCTCGCACGGCCTGCAGCAATTGATAATAGTCGTTTTTCGTACCTGTGATGTGCCGGCTGAGATAGAGAATGGGAATGTCGAGCAGGCCCGTGCGCGTCAGATAAAGTACATTGAGGATACGCCCGATCCGGCCATTGCCATCCGGGAACGGGTGGATGCTCTCAAATTGATGGTGAATGATCGCCATTTTGATGAGCGGGTCCAGATCGCAGGCGTCATCATCGTTGATGAAGACTTCGAGTCCAGCCATAAGGGCTTCAATCTCACGCGGGCCCTGTGGTGGCACATAGACGGTTTCGCCTGTGCGATCATTCTTCAGCTCTGTTCCGGCCTGCGTTCTGAAGCCATCGTCTCGCCCCTTCAACAAACGGAACATGTCGATGATGATGCGGTTGGTGATCAAACCTTGCGTCTTGCGTAGCTGGTCAAATCCAAGTCTCAGGGCATCACGATAGAGCGCGACCTCTTTTGCTGCGGCTGAGCCAGGTCCTTCCGGGAACAAGTCTGCTTGGAACAGTTCATCTTGAGTGGTGACGATGTTTTCAATTTCAGAACTTGCCTTGGCCTCCTGCAAGGCCAGCGTGTCGATCAAGATACCCTGGTTGGGGATGGCTTTGGCTGCGCCCTTCAATTCCGCCAGTGCCCTGTTGGCGCGTGCAAGTGCCTTCAGCACCGGTATCGTCTCGATCTCGACGGGTGGCGGAAGGTCTGGCAATTTGTACGAGGAATCTGGTAATTTCGACATGATGTGTCAAAGAAACGCAATTTTCTTTACATGTCCAGCTAACGTGTAAAGAAAATCACCAAATTGGTGCAAATCAGCACTAAGCGATTTCTTGCCTATGCAGGTGGCAGCCTTTACGAGACCTGGCTACTAGATCGAAGTCGTCATCGCTTCAATAACAGCTGCATCTGACACGTAAATCCGCTTCATTTTCGCGAGCGTGCCCGGCGTCCAGCCAAACAAATCAGTCAGAACCTGATCTGATATCAGAGCCGGGTAGAGGTGCTGAAGGATGACCATATTCGTCGCGCATGTCTTGCGCATGTCGTGGATGGTTGGTCCATCGTTTTCCGGGCCAAGTCCCATACGGCTGCGATGGCGATCAAAGCTCGTGCCGAACCCTTCTGCAGTCCAAGGCTTGCCCTTGCTGGAGAAAAGAATCGTGAGGGGCGCAGTCGCGAGTTTGGCGCGCGCCGCATCGATTTCATCAAGCAACGACCGGAGCGGAGGCGTGATGGGGATAAGTGCAGTGTTGCGGCCACGGCTCTTGCCCGTAGGAATGATCAGATGCTGCTTCGTGATCGCCGAAAGTGGCAAGCGGGTAAGGTCTTCACGGCGAAGTCCAGTGTGAAGAGCCAGTTTGAACGCCCATGCCAAATGAGCTGACGCGGTTTCGAGAAACTTTGCCTGCTCTTCCAGAGACCAAATACGCGCTTCCGTCGGCCGCTCGTAAAGCGGTTCGATGCCATGCGCTCGGTTCCAGTCCAGCCGCCCGTCCTTTTTGCACCAGGTCAGGAAGGCCGACAGAGCCAGGACGGCCTCATCAGCAGCGCTCGGAGAGTGACCCCAAACACGATCGCGGTGGGAGGTGATAAACTTGATAATGCGTCTGCTATCGAAAACCGAAAGCGGTGCGTTCGCAGCTGGCTGGCCCGCCTTCAGGGGCATTTCCAACCACTTGTCGAGGTACTTGATCCTGGCAGTTTGCCCTTTTGTCTTCATCTTTCTGAATGCGGGAGACTTCTTCCGATAAAGCATGACCGCCATAGCGAACGAATCTGCGACCGGCGCTCTCTCATCCTCCATCACCTCTGAATAGGCCTGGATGAATTCTGGAGGCAATCGCTTGCCGGCTCCGTCCAATCTGGATCCTTCACTCGTCCAAAATTTGGGCCCACCTCGAAACGCATAATAATAGTATCGGGTCTGACCAGTCGCGAGCTTCTTCGCAATTACATGAAGTCCCTTGATGGACATGCTCAGCTCCCTAGCCATTTCGCCTCCGAATCAGTTTCGAGCCTGAGAGAGGCCTTGTCCAGAAGCGTAATTTCGCCGTCAGGCATTAGCCGAACGCCGCACACATCAAATCCTGTATCTTTCGCTGCAGCGATCAGCGTTTTGAGACGGCGCTTGATTTCACAGGTTTTAAGATGGGGAGGTATCTGCGTCCGGGCCATTGCTCGACATCACCGGTAGGTTTGAGTCTTCATGGCCTTACGAAAGCCAGGATCGCTTGAAAGGAAAGCTTCAAGCATCAGAGGAACCAGCACAGCCACCGATGCCTCAGCTCCGTAGGTGGCAGCATGGATCCGAGAATACGCTTCGAGGTCCGCAGCCAGAGGTGGCTCGAGACTGATCGACAGTTTCTGCGGTGTCCGGTCCGGAAGCGGCCCAATTTTCAGACTGACTTCACTCATGGCTGATTGCCTCCTTGATAGGGTTTCAGAACGATATCCTTGTTGACGAGCACTGCGAGCCGCCAGCCAGGCCGGATCGTGATCGAGGGTTGGACGTCGAGATTGCGACGCACGATTTCCTGGCCCGCCTCATTCGCGCCCGTCTGTGCGGAGCGGCGAAGCGCGCGGGCAATGTCGCCCTCATCATCGCTCGCGAGTTCTGATCCCACGCCGAGCAAGGTGGAGAGCGCGACGCCCTGCAACAGCTTCCAGGAATGATAGTCGACTTTGTCTTCGAGGCCGGCATAGCCACGGGCATCGACGCCGGCGAGATTGTCGATGCGGATCGACGATCCATCCGGCATGACGATCCGGCTCCAGACGAGGAGCGCCCGTGACTGACCGAACGCGATGACGCTGTCATAGCGGCCAATGAGCCTCGCGCCCTGAGGCACGAGAACGCTCTCTCCAGTGACGGTGTCATAAACCGGGCTTGTCACCTGCGCGATGACCTGCCCCGGAAGGTCGGAGTTCACCCCTGTCAGCAGGGTTGCCGGAATAATCGTTCCAGCCATCAGCTGGTAGGGAGAAACCGGTGTCTCCAGCCGATGCGGATTGTAGATCGAGGGATCGGTTTCTGCGCCCAGAAAATCAAGCTTGCGGGCCTGCCGGTTTGGATCTTCATTTAAGGATGACCCAAACGCACTGCCGCCAGATGGCGCAAATGCCGACAGGTCCGGAAAACTGATCGAGGCCGCTGATGGACTCGCAACGCCTCCTCCAACGCTCTTCGAACCCGTACTCGCCCCAACCTGGAAAAAAACCCCGCTCCCCCGCGCGGCATCGGAGAGCGCCGCTTCACGCGCGCGCAGCTCTGCCTCCAGTGCCGTTAATTGTCCGCGCATCGGATCAGATTCAGGCGCATCCTGTTCAGGCAGCCCCATCCGCCCTTCGCGCTGCGCCTTCAGGATCGGTGTGCCAAGATCCCCCGGCAGTGGCGGCCCGAGGACATCGTCTTCCGGCGCAATCTCACCATAGGATTTCGGAAGCGTGGCCAATCCATCCGCCTCTGGATTATGACCGGTATTGTAAAGCTCCCGCGCCGGACCGTCAGTGCCTTCCTTCGGTCCCTGCAGCGCAAAGGCTAGCGAGCCAAGCACGATTGCGCTGCCGGTTCCGAGCAGGATCATCAGCGCCCGTTTGGAGAACCGCTTCACGGGTCTCGGGCGCCCGCGGATTTCGAGCGGTTGGGCTGGAGGAGAAACGGCCTCTGTCATGGCTTCGCGCTGCCAATGTCATTGCGTGCGATCTTCACGACATCCTGGCGCTTTTCGCCGAGGCGGAGTTCCGCGCGGGCGAACAGACGGTCGACGACATAATAGTCTCCGGACATGCGATAGTTGACCAGCTGGGACTTGCCGTCCCGGCCAATGACGAAGAGGGCCGGGGCCTCACCCTGGTCGAGCCGTGCCGGGAACTGGATATAGACCTTTCGGCCATCATCGAACACGCGATCCGGCCGCCAGTGCGGAAAGTCGCCCTCAAGGTCATAGCGGAATTTCAGCCGCTCGAGTTGCAATCCGGCCGGCGATGACGATGCGCGTGTTGCCGCCGAACCCGCCACCCGCGTCACAAGTTGCTGGTCGGCATAGCGCCATGAGACGGCCGCCATATAGGTTTCTTCGAATGCCCTCAGCTCAAGATGGTAGGCCCGCAGGCTCGTCGTGATGATGAGGTTGGTCTTCAGGCCCGCCTGTGTCGGTTTGATCAGGATATGCGCCTGGGCCTCGCTACCCGTTCCGGAGACCGTATCCCCGAGGACCCAGCGCACCGTGTCGCCGGCAGAGACCGAGACGAGTTCCTCGCCCGGCTGCAGGACGATGTCGGTGACCTGTTCCGGCGCGCAATAGACCTGATAGAGCGCGCCGACCGTGTAGGGATAGACCTGGATCGCGTTCATGTAATTGTCGAGCGAAGGCTCGATCGCCGCCTTACCATTCGCCGTTTCGATGGCCTGGTAAGGTTTGAGTGATGGCGCATCTGCCTCCGTCGGCATGGGCTTCAACTGGCCCGGCATCGCGCCCGTGACACTTGTCGGCGTATAGGTGCGGTAGACAACCGGCGTTGGAACAAGGTCCGCGTCGGCGATATCGGTCTCTTCCACGTCAGGGGCGAGATAGAGGTCTTCGACATAGTCTGGTTCATCCAGTGTGATGTCGGGGCCGACAGCGGCCGGAAAGCTCTCGCACGCCGCAAGGGCGGTCGAGGCGAGGAGGATGAGGGCAAGGCGTTTCATGTGGGATTAGCTCCTATTGATGGTCTTTCGACCAGTTGAGGCCGTGGACGTAGAGGCCGAGAGGATTGGCCCGGAGGGCCTCTTCGGTGCGGGGCGGGTCAATCACGATCGAGAACACGCCGGTATGGTTGGACTGGCCGGTCTCAGTGCCGTTGCGATATGCGGTCTCGCGCCAACGAACCGTGAAGCTGTCGTCTGACGCGCGCACGACGCTCGTCACATCGACTGACACGGAGCGCCGTCCGAGATCCGCAAATGGATCATTGTCGCGGGCATAATCATTGAGCGTGGCTGCCGCCCGGTCGGTTGCATAGGCATAGGCCTTCAGCCAGTTCTGCCGGACCACGACCGGATCGATGGAGATGGACCGCGTGTTCTTCACAAAATCTGCGAGGTGGAAAGCAATCTGCGCATCGGTCGGCTCATAGCGCCCATCGGCCGGGCCGACGGCGCGCACGGCGCCTTCACCGGTCAGTTCGACTACGTAAGGTGTGACGAAGGACTGGGTCGAGCGCCAGACAAGACCGCCCGCGAGCACGAACGACAAAGCGATGCTCCCAAGCGCCGCCAGCCGCCAGTTGGCCGCCTGCACGCGGGCAGAGCCGATCCGGTCATCCCAGGCCTGCGCCGCGCGCTGGTAGGGTGTCACAGGTTCCGGTGTCTCGCCATAGCGGGTGGATGTTCGCTTCCAGAGCTTCATGTCAGTCCTCGTCATTCTTCAGTTGTATCGATGTGCCGCCACCGGGACGGTCGCCGTCGCGCACGGCTGAGGCCGCCATCATGCCGGCATCGCGGGTTGACTGGTCGCGCCGGATACGCCGGGCCCAGTCAGGGGAAGAATTCTGTCCGCCATTGGTCGGACCAGCGTTCGGCGCGCCCGTGCCGCCCGTTGCCGCGAAAGCGGCGCGGGCTCCCGCCTGATGGCGCTCATGCGGATTGCCAAAGGCGCGCCGGGCAAAGTCTTTAGCGCCGGAC
>NZ_LADU01000071.1 GCF_000961795.1 Hyphomonas sp. BRH_c22 | reverse complement strand
GTCCGCGCCGAGCACTTCGCCCGCCTGCGCCAGCGCCGCCGCATAGCCGGCGCGCACGCCCTTGATCGCCCGGTCGCGCCAGCCCATCGCCGTCGGCAGCGAGGCAATGTGCGGATCATATCCCATGAAGCCTGCGAAGGTTAGGCGCGGGTTCGCCCTGATCGCCTCCAGCATGGCCTTCAGGTCCGCCCCCGCCACCATGCCGCCCCGGTGCAGGCCCACGTCCAGTTCCACATTCACCGCCATGTCGCGGCCCATCTCATCCGCCAGCGACGCATATTGCGCCAGCCGCTCCGGCGTATCGACCAGCCATTGTACATTGTCCGCCGCGCCGGAAGCCTCCAGCGGCAATTGCTCGAAATAATGCCGCGCCGCCATCACGGGCAGGGGCTTGCCCAAGAGCTGGCTTGCCTCCGGCATGGCCTGCGAAATCTCCAGCAGCATGGGCAGGTTGAACGTCATCAGCCGGTCCGTACCCGTCCGTTTGCGGACATGATCGATCAGGCCCAGCGAGGGCAGCGACTTCGCCACGATCCGGTAGCCCATGCCCGGCGGCAGGAAGCCTTTCAGCGTGTCGATATTCGCATTCAGCCGCGCCTTGTCCACAACCATGGTCGGCACCGCAATGCCCGCTGCGATCAGCGCCTTCTGCACGTCCAGGAAATACGCGTCGCGCGGCCCGCTCTTGTCTCCGGGTTTCATCATCAGCACGGTTACTCCAGCAAGGGCGGCGCCGCCCAGGATTATATTGCGGCGGGAAAGCTCAATCATCGAAATCTTCCCCGAACAGGTGGGCAAGGTGCGGGTTCAGGAACTTGCCCGCCGGGTCCAGTTCACGGCGCAGGGCCAGGAAATCACCGAATTTCGGGTACAGGGCCGTCAGTTCGTCCTTGCCCAGCGAATGATGCTTGCCCCAGTGCGGCCGCCCGCCATTCGCCCGGTGGATGGGTTCGATATCGGAGAAGAAATAGTCATACGGCTCATCCACGGCGGCATGGATCGCAATCGACATGCGCGGGCCGTCATTGAACGGGCTCAGCCAGGCATCGTCCGGCGCGATGAAACGCACTTCCATCGGGAAGAACACGTCCTTGCGCTTCTCCAGCCTGGCGATGACCTCGCGCAGGCCTTTCAGCCCGTTTGCGCGCGGCAGGTGGTATTCCATCTCGTTGAACTTGATCGGCCGTGTCGTCGCCAGCAATTTGTAGGAACTGTCGCTGACATCCTCCACCACGCCGCGCGGCAGGGCCGCGCCAATGATCTTGCGGCGCAGCCAGGGCGACCAGCCCATGGAATCGCGCAGGGCTTTGAGGTCTTCCAGCGTGGAATCATCCTCGCTTTCGCCCTTTCCCGTCACCGGCCCTTCGTGCAGGTCATGGCTGATCCCGGCAGCCATGCCCGTATGCGGGAAATAGTAGAATTCGAAATTGCGGTGCTGGCTGGCCAGCGCCTCGGCCTGTTCCATCAGCGTCTCGATCCGCTCGACCCAGACCTTCCGGCGCAGGTTGAACATGGCCACCGTGCGCAGCGTGTATTGCGTCATCACGCCCAGCGCGCCCAGCGACACGCGCCCGGCCGCAAACAGGTCCGGATGGCTGCCGCGCGTCACGTCCAGAATACCGCCATTCGCGGTCACGATACGGAACGCCTCGATATGGTCATGCAGCGCGGTCAGCGTTTCGCCCGTGCCATGCGTCGCCGTCGAGAAACTCCCCGCCAGCGTCTGCACGTCGACATCCGGCAGGTTCGGCAGCGCCCGGCCTGCATTGGCCAGTTCGGTCGCCATCTGGAACAGGCGCGTGCCCGCGCCAAACGTGGCAAGGCCGGTCCCGGCATCAAGTGACTGCAGGCCTGCCAGGCGGCTCACATCCACCATCATGCCTTCGCTGGGTACAAGGCCGGAAAACGAGTGGCCGCTGCCACAGGGGCGCACACGCCCATTCGTGCCGGCGATCAGCTGGCGGAGTTCGTCCTCGCTGGCAGGCAGGCGCATCGCCTGCGGCGTTGCCCGCTCCACGCCGGACCAGTTCATCCAGCTTTCCTCGCCCGCAGGCGCTTCGGGATAATCCGGGTCATAGCCTGGCCGCGTGAAGTCCCGCGCGCCCCATGACAGGTGGCGTGTGGCGGGAATCGCCGCGCCGCCTGCAATCACCGCGCCGCCCGCCAGCATCATTGTTCGTCGTGAAACCGCCATGTCCTCTCCCCTCATTTTTAAGGTGAGTGGACACGGGGTGCGTGGGCCATGTCAATACATGACGTCCCCGTCAGGAATCAGGCAGGGCGCTCTTGAGGGCGCTCTCAAGGGAATTCAGCGCATAGGTGCGCGTCGCCCCTGCCGGCATCTGCTGGTAATAGCCGCGGGCCTCGTCGAACAGGGGCTGCGCCGCGCCGGCCTGGCCGGCATTGGCGCTGGCAACCGCCTCCATGTGCAGGTTGCGGCCGATCTCGAACGGTGTCGCCTCACCCGCCATCGCGGCGCGCGCATCGCGATAGGCCACCGCGCCGCGCTCTGTGTTACCCACTGTATAGAGGTATTCGGCAAAGCGCTGCATCAGGTCGATCCGGTCATGGCGCGTCCGGGCGGCGGCCACGGCCTGCGTCCACATGATCTCCGCGCTCGGGTCGCCGCTCATCGCGATGGCATCAGCGATCAGCGCATATTCCACCGCCGCGGCCTTGATCCCGGACTTTGCCAGCACATCCCGGGCGAGGGTCGCCAGCGCCACGACCTGGCGCACGGTCGCATTCACCCGCGTATTGTAGAGCGTAAGATCAGTCGTGCCCTTCTGCTCCACCCGGTAGACCTGGATCTGGGTGCTGAGCTCGGCAATCTTCACGCACAGGCTGTTGACCGTGTTGCGGGCCTGGACGCGGTTTTCATTCGCCTTGGACGCCGAGGCCGACACGTTCGCGATGACTGCCGCAATCAGCGCAAAGGCCGATATGCCAATCGTGGCGAAATCGCTCACGCCCAGCCCTGTCAGTATATCCCAGTCGGCCATCCGCTCATCCCGCGCAGATCAAATGTGCGCCAGTCTGCACCTGCCGGGGCAGGGGAGCAACGGCGATCGGGGCGAATCAGCCCGCGAAGGCCTTCTCGATCACGAATTCAGCTGGCGCGGCATTGGAGCCTTCGGTTAGGCCGGCGGCGATCATCAGGGCCTTGACGTCCTGGATCATCTCCATCGAGCCGCAGATCATCGCCCGGTCGGTTTCCGGATTGAGTGGAGGCACGCCAAGATCGGCAAACAGCTTGCCGGTCTCGATCAGCGTGGTGATCCGGCCCATGCAGGCATAGGGTTCGCGGGTCGTGCTGGCATAGAGGCGCAGCTTGCCCTCGACCATTTCGCCGACCAGCGGGTCATTGACAAGGTCGTTCACGAGGTTGCGGGAATAGGTGAGTTCGGCCACGTCGCGGCACGTATGCGTGACGATCACCTCGTTATAGCGCTCATACGTCTCCGGGTCGCGGATCAGGCTCGCGAAAGGCGCAAAACCCGTCCCGGTCGAGAACATGTAGAGCCGCTTGCCGGGGGTCAGCGCATCCAGCACCAGCGTGCCGGTCGGTTTCTTGCCGAGCAGCACCTTGTCGCCCGGCTGGATGGATTGCAGGCGTGATGTCAGCGGGCCGTCCGGCACCTTGATCGAATAGAATTCCAGTTCCTCGTCCCAGGCGGGCGAGGCGATGGAATAGGCGCGCAGCAGCGGCTTGCCGTCTTCCTTGGGCAGGCCGATCATCACGAACTCGCCGGTGCGGAAGCGGAAGCTCTGCGGCCGCGTGATGCGGAAGCGGAACAGCCGGTCGGTATAGTGCTCGACGCTGAGGACGGTTTCCTCGGTCGGGGCGTTCGGGTTCACTTTCGGTGCAGGCACTGCAGCGGCGGCGGATGCATCAGCGGACATGGGCGGGCCTCTTTGCGGGGGGCGGCTATTCAGGTTCAGCCCGCAAATGACCCTTCGCGCCTGCAAAAGCAAGGCGGCAGATTGGCACTTTAGTTTTGCTGAACAGTCGCGGCCTCAACCATTGCGGGCCAGTCGGACACCCAGTGGATATCTGCATCCCGGATCGAATGGGCACCATTCAGCTCATAGATATTCTCGTAGCCATAGCCATAGAGATTGATGAACGTCGGCACATTCAGCGCCAGTTCCATGCGTTTCAGCATGACCGGCGCGACATTGTCGCTGAAATTATTGTTGCAGTAGATCAGGATACGGGTGGACTTGTCGCCCAGAACCTTGGCCAGTTTATCGTCGGTGAAATCGGAGAAGTTCAGGTTCACTGCGCCGTCAATATGGCCCATGTGGAAGGCCTCCGAACTGCGCGTATCCAGAAGAATTGTTCCGGGTTCGGCTTTCATCGCATTGAAGGTCTCAAGGTCGACAAGGCGCGACTGGCGATAGGCAGCGATCTCCCCGCTCAGGCCAAGAAATCCGTCATAGTCGATTTGCGCCTCGGGTGTTTCCTGCGCCTCGGCGCTCGCCAGCAGGCCACAGCCGATAAAGGCCGCAATGGTCAAAAGTCCGAGTATCGCATTCCGCTTCACGCCCACGGGAAGTCTCCTTCATTTCCCCAGTTCTGTGAATCATCGCTCGCAAATAAGGCAGGAATAGGGAGGACTCATGAAGCTTGATGACGCGGACACGCGCATTTTTGTCCAGGCGGGGATTACAGGTTGCATCCGCGAAGCCGGACCGTGGAAATCATCTTTGTGACACTGATAAAACAGGGCGGCGGAATCGTCGCGAAAAGTGGCTCGGGAATTAAGTCTTCGGCCAATATTGGCCTCTGCAATTCAGCTTTTGCCAACGTGTGTTGTGTTACGCCCACTACAGGAACAGGGTTTGCCATGCGTTTTGAATCTGCCTCGATCATGTACACGCCAGCGCTTCAATCGTTCGATCGATTCGGCGACATTGCCGACTATTTCCGGCAGCACACAGACGTCACATTGTGCGCGATCGTCGATGCCGGGATGCGACCGATCGGTTGCGTGTCGGCTGCCGAATTCAAGAACCTCCTGGCGTCGCCTTTCGGCTTTTCCCTGCACCAGAAGAAGCTGGCCGACGCGCTCATGCAGCCCGGCGTCATCGTCGTGAGCATGCGCGAAAAAGTCTCCGAGGCTCTTGGCCAGCTTCACGATAATGAAGCGATCCTGCGGGACGGGCTGGTCGTTGTCGATGATGCGGGGCGCTATGTCGGGACGATGAGCGGGCTATGCGTATTCCGCACGATGAACGCTCTGCATGCAGACATGCTGGCCAGTCTCAAGCGGGAGGTCGCCGAGCGCAAGGAAGCCGAAGGCAAGATCAAGCGGCTGGCTGATTCCGATCCCCTGACCGACATCCTGAACCGGCGGGCCTTTGTCCGCGAGGTCAACCAACACATCCTGGACCGCTTGCCATTTGCGTGCGCCTTTATCGACCTGGATCGTTTCAAGCAGCTCAACGACCGGTACGGCCATGCTGTCGGTGACGAAGTCCTTCGCGTCGTTGCGCGGCGGCTGACCAGACATCCAGAAATCAGTGATGCAGCGCGCCTCGGCGGCGACGAGTTTGCCTTCGTCATCCGTCAGGCCAGTGATGCGTCCACACTCGCAGACTTCATCGAGTCTGTGCATGCCGACCTGACAGATGGGATAGACACTTCCGTCGGGCGTGTCTTTGTCGGCGCTTCGATTGGCTATTCGGTCCACCTGGTCGACACGAATGAAAGTTCAGCGATGCTGCATGCTGCCGACAAGGCCATGTTGCGCGTCAAATCGCAGGGTGGCGGAGTTTCCCGATTCGATCCGGCTCTGGATGCAACAGGCGAGGACGGGCATGCCATCGAGCTCGCCCTAAGTGCGGCTATTGCGACCGGACGGCTTCAACCGGCTTTCCAGCCCATCTGGGATGTGCGGGCATCGAGAATCGTCGGATACGAGATGCTCGCACGCTGGCCAGACAGCGGACTAAGTTCAGATCCTTCACCCGGCCAGTTCATCCCGATCGCAGAACGGCTCGGCCTGATCGATCCGCTGTTCTGGACATTGGCGGACAAGGCGATCAGTTCTCTCGGAAAAGACGATCATTTTCTGGCGATGAACATTTCGCCGTCCCAGTTGACGTCTGATCATTTTGCAACGCGGCTTGAGAAACTGCTGAACCGTTACGGCGTGGATCCGGCCCGGATCGAACTGGAAGTCACCGAACATGTCTTTTTCGGCAATCTTGAACGCAGCCTGGCCGTGCTGAAACCTGTCCGGCAGCTCGGCGTTTCATTGGCGCTCGACGATTTCGGGACAGGTTATTCCTCGCTCTCGCTGATTGACCAGTTGCCTTTCAGCAAGATCAAGATCGACCAGTCGTTCGTCCGCGGGCGTGGGCAGAGTTTTGTGCGCGGCAAGGTTCTCCAGGCCACAATCGCACTCTGTCGGGAGGTCGGCATAACAAGTTGCACAGAAGGGATCGAAACAGCCGACGACCTGGCCCTTGTGGCCGATCTCGGCTGCGACCAGGCGCAGGGATACTTCATTGGCAGGCCGAGCTGGTTGCGCGATGGCGGGCAGATCCCGAGCCGCGCCCTCTCCGCCTGACGGTCCCTGCCCTGCCGCCAACCGCGCGCGGCCTGAACCCGCGCCGGCGCGAAACCCCTGCGCTCCTGGCGCGTTGCATAGAGTGCCCGTATTGGAAGGCGCACAATGCATGAGATTCTTGCCACGTCCTTTGATACACACCTCCCGCTTGCGGTGATCCTGCTGCGCTTGCTGGTGGCGTGCGGCCTGGGTCTTGTCATAGGCATAGACCGGGAGGCCCGTGACCGCCCGGCCGGGCTGCGCACCCACATGCTGACGGCGCTGGCGGCCGCGGTCTTCACGATCATCGCGATTGAAATGATTGAGACCTTCGGGGCCGGCGGCCGTCAGACCCAGCTTGACCCGATCCGCGTCGTGGAGGCTGTGACCGCCGGTGTCGCCTTCCTTGCGGCCGGAACCATCCTACAGTCCCGTGGCTCAGTGAGGGGCCTGACGACTGGGGCGGGGATGTGGCTTGCCGGCGCCGTCGGGCTGGCCAGCGGTGCGGGATACCTGACCGTCGCCATCCTTGGCAGCCTGCTTGCCATTATCGTCCTGCTGCCTGTACGTCTTCTCGAAAGCCGTTTATTCGGCAAACCGCCGATTGGAAATGAAGGGAACGAGGATGACAGCTAAGCCGCCGCGTTTCGAATTCCGCTGCTGGCCGAATGCCTTTGACACGCATGCCCGGCGCCTCGAAAGCCGGCTGGCATTCGGGGACACGGAAGCGCGGACAGACATCTATCTCCTCGCTCCCGGCCGTACCGACCTGATGCCCAAGCTGCGAGGCGGCACGGTGCTGGAGCTGAAAGCGCGGCTGGGCGTACGGGGCCTGCTGGAGCGCTGGCATCCGGTTTTCAGTGATCCGTTTCCCTTGGCTGCGCCGTCCCTGACCCTGCTGGCAGGTCTGTTTCCCGATATTGATACCTCGGCCTGCGCCAGCCCCGATTCCCTGCGCGAGGCCCTGGCCGGGGCAGCCGACATCCGTCATGTCGACAAGATCCGGCGCAAGCACATGGCAAACGGCCTGCGCGCCGAAATCACCCGGGCGGAATGTGACGGACGCGCCCATGCCTCGCTCGCCTTCGAATGTGAGGATGCCGGCCAGCTTGACGGGGAAATCCATGCCCTCGGTCTCGCCGGGCTGGCCAATTGCAATTACGGGGCGGCGCTCCGCGACCCGATCCTGTTCGGCGGCCTCCCGTCCTGACCCGGCCTAGTCGGCGGCAAGTACCGGCAAACCAAGTGCTGCTTCCACGGACGACCAGTCAACGAGCTTGAAATTCTGGTCCCGTTCCGGTTTCGGATTGCCATCGTCCTGCACCACGAGCAGGCCGCGCGGATAGCCGGGCAGGGCGCCCGAAAACACATCCGTGTGCGTGACCTTGTCGATACCGGCTTGCGTATTGGCGGTCAGCGTGAACACGCCCATCACTGCATGTGGTGCCTGACGCTCGTACACAACATAGCGATCGGCTGCCTGCGCGGAGGCGACGATCCAGCCCTTGCCGTCTTGGCCGCGCCAGATGGAGACGCCTTCGACATCGGCGACCAGTCCATTATTGGCGGCGATCGTGTCTATTTCGGCAGGAGCCGAAGCGGCATCCTTGTAGGCAAGGCTCCAGACACCATGGCCCTCTTCGCCGATCACCAGCGTGCCGTTGACCTCATCGAACACGCACCCTTCCAGCTGCGTGGCCAGTATCGCGCTGCGCGCCAGCGTGCCCGTGAAACCGTCTTCTTCGCCGTTCAGCTGCCAGAGTTCGACCGTTCCGTCCTTGTAGGTGACACCCGCAAGCCCCGCGCCCTCATCCAGCCCGAGGCAGATGCCATAGGGTTCGGTCTTGCCGGTCGGCACATCATTGACGTGCTTCACTTCGCCTGTGGTGCGGTCAATCGAGAAGACCGAAATGCCCTGCGTGTCGTTGCTGGCAACGGCGATGTCATGGGCCGAACCGGGTACCTCGCGCACGTCGACATTGTTGATCGGCCCGATCGGCAGGCGCTGGCGCTCGGAGCCGTCGAGGGCGTGCACGACCAGGCCTTCCTGTTTGTTCGTACCAAGAGTAAGCGATTGCGCGGGGTCAGCGGGATGGCGCCACACAGCCGGATCATCAGCCGCATCACCCGTTGCCCCAGCCGGAGCGGTTTCCGCGGTCACCATGACGGGCACGGTTGGCACTGGCGCAACAGTGGCGCAGGCGGCAAGCAGGATGGCGGAAGCACCGGCGAGGACGAGGCGGGCAAAGGATATGTCTGTCTCCATCTGGGACTGTATCCGCGTTTGGCTTTCCCGGGGACTGCGTCGGCCAGCCAGCCGCATATTTGCGACGTTAGGATGACGCTCGCCGCCGGATAAAGCGGCACCAGACCTGCGACCTCAGGCCACGGGGAAACGGCCCATGCGTTCTTCCCAGTGGCGGCGGCAGAGCGAGATATAAGTCGTCTTCTCGATCGACACCTGGTCGCCTTCGGTCAACGCCTTGCCGTCCGGCCCGAGGCGCACGACCATCGTGGCCTTGCTGCCGCAGTCGCAGATCGTGCGGATTTCGCGCAGGTTGTCGGCAATCGCCAGCAGGGCGGCAGATCCCTCGAACAGCTCGCCCCGGAAATCGGTGCGCAGGCCAAAGGCCAGCACCGGCACGCGCAGATGATCGCTCACCCGCGCCAGCTGCCAGACCTGTTCCTTGGTCAGGAACTGCGCCTCGTCCACGAAGACCGCATCGAGGCGCCCCCTGTCCATCGCCGCCTGCACCAGGGCGAACAGGTCCACATCGCGCGAATAAAGCACCGCCTCGGCACTGATGCCGATGCGCGACGAGATATGCCCGTCTTTCGTCCCGCCATAGAGTTCAGACGTCAGCAACAGCACATCCATGCCCCGCTCACGGTAATTGTGCGCCGCCTGCAACAGGATCGTCGACTTGCCGGCATTCATCGCTGCATAGGAAAAATAGAGCTTGGCCATCAATTCCTCCGCCACCTCGTTCCGGAGCGCTCACCCTGAGCGAAGTCGAAGGGCGGGCGCGGGCTTGGTCCAGCATGCCTGAGAGGAGGCTCATCCTGAGCGAAGTCGAAGGACGAGCCTCCTCGTAACAGTCTCTATTCCAGCTTCTTCGCAATGCCTTCACGGCGCGGGTCCGCCGCGCCTTCAAGGCCACTGTCACGCACGACAATCACATGCAGGCCCGAATTCTCACCCGTGCGCTCTTCAACCGTATAGCCCATGTTGCGAAGCGTCTCGGCCGATTCCGGGCCGCCTTCGCGGTCCACTTCAACGCCCACCGTGTCGCCGCGTGCGATGATGTTCGGCCGGTCGACCGCTTCCTGCGCCGTCAGGCCCCATTCTAGGACGCCGACAAGCGTCTTCGCGACATAGGCGACGATCGAATTGCCGCCCGGCGAGCCGGTCACCATGAACAGGTCACCCTCCGCATCGAAAACCAGTGTCGGCGACATCGAGCTGCGCGGGCGTTTTCCGGCCGCCGGGGCGTTCGCCACCGGCTGGCCGCCCGCTGTCGGTGCCCGTGAGAAGTCCGTCAGCTGGTTGTTCAGCAGGAAGCCGTGCGTCATGCGTGACGAGCCGAAGGCGGCCTCCACGGTCGCCGTCATCGCCACTGCATTGCCGTCCGTGTCGATGATCGAAATGTGCGTCGTGCCGGGCTGGTGCTCGGTCTTGTCCTGGCCCCACATGCCGATCATCGGGTCACGGCCGAGCGCCACGCCGGGATCGCCCGGTGTCGCATGGGCCTCCGGTGCGAAGGCCTCGGTCGCGCGCACTTTCAGGTAATCAGGATTGATCAGGTCGGCGGCCGGAACCGTGACATGGTCCGCGTCAGCGACATAATGATCGCGGTCGGCATAGGCGAGGCGCTGCGCGTCGACGAAAATCCGCAGATAATAGTCTTCCGAAACGCGCATGTTCGGACCGGGCTTCATCTGGTCGTACAGTCCCATGATCGCGTTCTGCGTGATGCCTCCCGAGCTTGGCGGCGGGGCCGAACAGATCCTGTAGCCGGTCGGCAGCGTGCCGCAGAGGGCCGGCCGCTTCTGGACGGTGTAATTGGACAGGTCTTCCAGCGTCATGTTGCCGCCTTCGGGCCCCTCATTGGTGGCGGCAACGATGCCAGCGGCAATATCGCCCTTGTAGAAGGCGCTCGGGCCCTCAGCGGCAATGGCTTTCAGCGTCGCGGTATAATCCGGGTTGTCGCGCACGAAGCCGACCGGCAGCGGATTGCCGTCCGGATAGAAATAGGCGGCCGTGACAGGATTGTCGTCCAGCCGGATAAAGCTGCGCAACCGTTCAGAGGCCAGCGTCTCGGCCAGTTTCGGCGAAACGGGAAAGCCTTCTTCTGCCAGCTTGATGGCCGGCGCGAAATTAGCCGCCCAGTCGCCGGTTCCGGCCGCGTCATGCGCTGTCTTGTAAAGGGCCACCTGGCCCGGCACGCCGACAGAACGGCCCGATTGCCAGGCATCGATGAAGCCCATGACCTCGCCGTCCTTGATGAAATGCTCCGGCGTGGTGGAGGCCGGTGCCATTTCGCGGCCGTCAAAAACGGTCAGCTCGTCGCGGGCGCGGTCGTAATAGACCAAGAAGGCGCCGCCCCCGATGCCGGAGCTTTCCGGTTCGACAAGGCCCAGAACCGCATGGACGGCGATGGCCGCATCAATCGCGTTACCGCCATTGCGCATCACTTCGAGGCCCGCCTCGACCGCCAGCGGATTGGCCGCGGCCACCATGGCGCCCTTGGTCCAGCTGAGATCGCCCAGCGGCGGGCTCAGCGCCTCAGCCTCCTCGGCGGCTTTGCGCGCGGCGTCAGCCGTTGCTGTTGTCGTGTCCTTGGCGGGCGCGCAGGCGGCCAAAGCCATCCCTGCCAGGGCCATGAATGGCAGTGTCAGGGAGCGGGAAGATGAGGAGTAGCAGCGAAACATGAAAAACCCTTTGCTTGGCGCGGTGTCCGGCTGACCTTATGAGACTGGTACGCGAATGGAAAGACAAGGGCAGACATGATGGCCAGACCGGGTGCGAAGAACCTGATTACAGACGTCTCCGGCATTAAGGTTGGGCAGGCTGAAGACATTTCGGTGCGCACGGGGGCAACGGTGATTCTCGCTGACAAGCCGCTTGTCGCGGCCGTCTGTGTCGCAGGCGGTGGGCCCGGCACACGCGAGACAGACCTGCTGGCGGGCGGCACCCTGGTCGATGCGGTGGATGCGATTGTCCTCTCGGGCGGCAGCGCCTTTGGCCTTGCCGCGGCTGATGGCGTGGCGGCTGGTCTCAAACAGGCGGGGCGCGGGTTCGGCCTGATCGACCTGCCAACCGTGCCCAAGTCACCCATCGTACCCTCGGCCATCCTCTATGACCTTGCCAATGGCGGCAACAAGGACTGGGGCGACACCTCGCCCTACGCGGCGCTCGGACGCAAGGCATATGATACCGCCTCCCACACGTTCAGGCTGGGCCGGGCCGGGGCCGGGTTCGGCGCGGCTGCCGGGGCCCACCTCGGTGGTACCGGTTCGGCCAGTATCATCACAAAGGACAAGTTCACGATTGGCGCCATCGCGGCGGTCAATTGCTATGGTTCTGTCTACATGCCCGGCACGGAGACCTTCTGGGCCTGGCCGTACGAGATCGACGGCGAGTTTGGCGGCGTGCGCCCGCCAGCCGATTTTGCAATGGACCCGGAAGACTGGGGCGCCGCCAAGATGAACCCGGCCCTCGGCCAGAACACGACAATCGCCTGCATTGCCACCGATGCGAACCTGACGCCCGATCAGGCCAAGCGGGTCGCGCAGATGGCGCTGTCGGGCTTTTCCCGCGCGATCCGGCCTGTCTTTGCGCCCTTTGACGGGGACGCCGTCTTCGTGCTGGCGACGGGCAAGCGTGCATTGCCCGAGGCGGCGCCGGCAGCGGTCGCACGAATCGGCGAACTTGCCGCCAGCACTTTGGCGCGCGCGATTGCACGGGGCGTGTATACTGCAGGCAAGGCCAAGGGGGGAACCGCATGAGATCATTCACCAAATGGGGCTTCGCGTTCGGGACGCTGGCGTTCGCCACAGCCTGTGTCGTCGCGGGCCGCGATGCCGATCCGGCAGACTGGCCCGGCATGGCGTCGATGCAATCGGTGCAGGGGCGCTCGATCTATCACGAGTGCGGCGCCACGATGATTGCCGAAAGCTGGGCCATCACCGCAGCCCATTGTGTCGAGACGGCCCGTATCGAGGGTGGCCGCCGTGCCATACAATACGTGCCGGATGAAGACGGCCGTCTGGTGCGCTTTGGCCCGATCACTGTCACCGTCGGCGCAGGTGACCTGCGCCGGGTGGCAAAGGATTCCGTTTTCCTCGTCAAGGGCATCACCGTGCATCCGGGCTACACGCGCGGCTATCCTGAACGGGGCCACGACCTGGCGCTCCTGAACATTGACGGCAGATGGAAGGGGCCGGTCGCCCGGCTGGACGGCCTCACGGGCGACGCAGCTGCGATGGCCGAGCCCTGGTCGTCATTGCTGGTCGCCGGCTATGGCAAGTCAGGCGAGCAGGCGGCGGGACAGGAAGCGGTCAGCCGCAGCGGGCGCCACCTCAGCGCGCCGATGATGGTGCTGCAGGAAGGCGACGTGCCCGAAGTCGACCCTGAAACCTGCAAGGCCCAGATCGAAACCCTCATCGAAACCTATGACTACGGCGCGGAATATGACGGCGTGACCGTTTCGCCGGAATGGCAGATGTGTGCGGGGACAGGCTATTCGGACTCCTGCCAGGGCGACAGCGGCGGCCCGCTGGTGCAGCGCGGCGCGGAGGAGCCGCCGGTCCAGGTGGGTGTTGTCAGCTGGGGCCTCGGGTGTGGCCGTGCAGAGAGCCCGGGCGTCTACATGCGCGTCGCCGCCTATGCCGACTGGATATCCGCCACCACCGGCATCGCGCCCCTCACACCCCCCTGACGCCGCCCCTCACACCCGCATTGGAACAGTGTCAAAGTGGGCGTATGGTCGGGGTGTGAGGGACAAGACATGACGAAACAGGCCCGGCAACGCACTTACCTGATCCTGAAAACCGCCATTCTGCTTGCGTGTGCCGTCTGGCTGTCCGCCGCGCCCGCCACGGCAAGGCAGATCATCGGCGGCAATGATGCCAATGCTGACAACTGGCCCGGCATCGCCTCCCTGCAGTCAATACAGGGCAGCGCGCTCTTTCATGAGTGCGGGGCGACGATGATCAGCGACACCTGGGCCCTGACGGCGGCCCATTGCGTTGAAGCCGCCCGCGTCGATACGGCTGGCCGGGCTGTCCAGTACATCCCAGATGCGGATGGAAACCTGGTGCGTTTCGGGCCGCTGATCCTGGTCATCGGCAACAGCGACCTGCGCCGCATGGCCGCCGGATCGGTCTTTCCGGTCAACCGGATCGAAATGCATCCCGACTACCAGCCCGGACGCCCGGAGGCCGGCTCCGACATCGCGCTCCTGCGCATCTCCGGACAATGGGAGGGGCCCGTCGCCACCCTGCAGGCCCTGCCGGGCGCCGATGAAGACGAGTCCGAATTTTATGTTGCGGGCTACGGCAACAGGGAAGAGGACAGCATGGGTGAACGCGCCGTCAGCCGCACCGGCCGCCACCTCAGCGCCCCCTCGATGCGCCTCTCCGAGGGCCGGGTGCCGCCGGTCAGCAACGCCTTATGCAGGGCGCAGATCCAGCGTCTTATCCACGCGTACGGGCTGGAAGAATCCCATGCCGGTGTCACGGTGAATGCAGCCTCCCAGATATGTGCCGGCGACGGTTTCATCGATTCCTGCCAGGGCGACAGCGGCGGCCCGCTCGTGCGTTATGGCCATACGGGCCAGCCTGTGCAGGTTGGCCTTGTCAGCTGGGGTCTCGGATGCGGCCGGGCCGAAAGCCCCGGAATCTATACGAGAATCAGCGCTTTTTCAGACTGGATCCGTACCACGGTGGATGAACCGGGCGCCTCCCAACTGCCCTGAGCCCATTTTTACCCAAAAACCCGTGTCACACAGGCTTGCAAGCGCGGAAACCTGCCTGTATGTGTCCGCCTTCTTTGGGTAGGCACCCGTAGCTCAGCTGGATAGAGCACCAGACTACGAATCTGGGGGTCGGGCGTTCGAATCGCTCCGGGTGCACCATGGGAAACAAGGGGTTAGACGAAAACATCGCTTCTTCGAATTTCGCCGTGCCCACACATTGCCCACAAAAATTAGTGTTCGCGAACGCCTGATCTGGCTTCGGCAGTGTTGGTGAACGTGTTGCCTTCGATGAATGACACCAGCGTTGCGCGGCGATATCTGATCGCTCTGCCGACTTTCACGAAGTGCGGGCCAAGGCCTTGTCCTCCCATCCGCCATTTCGCGAGTGTCTGAAGTTTCACGTTGAGCAGGGCGGCGGCCTCTTCCGGGGCGAAGAGCTGGTCAGGGTCGCCCGGACCAGGATGGGTGCCGCCTGGGTTCACTGCCGCCTGTCCTGCATCGATACAAAATCGTCCTCACTGAACACCGCATCCGCCAGTGCCTCGCCGAGCTGTGGTCGCCCTCCAACAAGTCGAAACTGGAATCGATGGAGTCTCGTGACACAGTGACTGTTCTTGGGAGAAGCGATGGCAGATCAGCCTTTATGGCTGTCTCAGAACAATACTTTCTCCAGCTTGGCCACTTCGGCAGCGCGGACCTCGCGTGAGAGTGTGTCGAGATTTTGCTGACGCCACCTTACAGCAGGAAGATCGGCCACTCCGGGCAAGCCGAGCAGAGACCAGTCGGCTTCGCCGCGTTTAAATGAAATCAGGAATTTGCGATGCGCCTCGGGCATAGCGCCCACTATTATGGCGATGATTCTCTCGCGGGCGGTGATGAGTTCGGCGAGGTCGACGGGTGCGTCAGTCATGCCTTCAAATCCACGCACGAATTCGCCCTCAATGTCCTTGCGGATCGGGGAAAGGACTTCGTGCATGGGACGATTGTGGCTAAGCATGTAGGCGACGAATGCAGCGCGAAGCGCGTCATTCACACCCTCGTTGGCCAAAAGGTCGCGGACATCAAATAGGTCCCGCGGATGCTGCCGATCAAGCGCGGCGACAATCTTGCCCGCGTACAAATCAGCGAATGAAACGACTTGTGTTTCTGCATAGCCGAACTCTGCTTCGACAAACGCCGAAACGCTCATTGTGACGGGCTCATAGACGCAGCCGCGCGAGACCGGCGTGACTTCGATCTTGATCCGCGTGCCGCCCTCTTCGACAAGCACTTTGGTGACTATCCCTAAGCCCTGCGGGCGATGAAGTGCGATCCGTGCGCCTGGAATGCCTGCGGCGATGCGCTCGCCAATGCGGGTCATTGCCTCATCGATTGCTTTGAGCGAGGCCGCGCGTGGCTCCACTGGAAGGTAAGTCAGGTCAATATCCACGGAGAGGCGCGGCATGTCGCGAACGAAGAGATTAATGGCGGTCCCACCCTTGAGAGCGAAGGCAGTCTCCTCGGCCACATAGGGAAGCGTACGGATGAGGAGCGTAACTTGTTGCCGGTAGGTATCACTGTAGGCCATCGAGATCCTCCGGCACGGTGATGTGATAACGGCGATTGAGTTTGCCGCCTTTCACCAGAACGCGATTTCCTGTTCCGAGATCGAAGCTCTCTGGGTCGAGCTGGTTCATCCAACGATGGTGATGGCGTTCCGCGAAAAAGAAAAAGAGCCGTTTCACTTTCACACTGTGGCAATCGCCGAGCAGTTCTTTGAGGCGGCGCGGGCTGAGGCTGGAGAGGCCCTCCATCAGTTTATCGACCTGATGAAAACTTTCGTTATTCGGCAGCTCATCCAGCAGTTCGAGAACGGCGCGCTCGGGTGTGGATACGGTGAGCGGCGAGCTCAGATGTCCCCATTCAATCTGCCTGAAACTGCCATGGATGGGATCGTTTCCGAAGAGCCGCTTGCCGGTGTGGTGGATGAACCGCACGCCAAGATCCAAATCCTTGAGCCAGGTCGGTGGAGCTTCTGGCCCGTAGAGGTGAACCTCGCGGACCTCGCGCGAGAGGTAATGTCCCATGCCTTGCAACTCGAGCGCGGTTCGGCCGCCGACCACCAGGAGCTTGCTCAAGGGTGCCTGGAGGGAGATAATGACCTGCTGCCAGGTGAGTTTGGTTTTAGTCGGGCGGCGGTAGACGCGCCGTGCTGGCTTCTCCAGCCAGCCCGCCGCAACGTATTGGCTGCACAGCGATGTGGAATAGCCCTTCTGACGCAGCCATGCGGCATCGACGACCAGCCCTTCAGGGAGATCGTGAAAGAGCTGGTTTAGCTTTCCATCATTTTGCGCAGTCATACTTAGCTAAATATCATTTTTTCAAACTTCAATCAAGTTTACCTTTAAGCTGTTTTTACGCAGTGAGACTGCGCTAAATGGGAAAATTGCAAACTGACTTGCGACTGACGTTGCCAGACTGATCTGTCAGGAACTGAGCTAAATTCGCCGGTCTCGCCCGCATGGTGGGCAATTCGTTTGGCTTGTTGTCATTCGTCCAGGGGAAAGTCGCGCAGATCGCATTCTTTGGCATCCATGAGGCCGCACCTCCCGATCGGCTTTAGGCTCATCTCTGGCGGCGTAGCCCATGGATTTGAGGACAGTTTCCAAGTTTGCCCACAAATCAACCGAACAACAGTCCAGTTCGATCAATGGCAGTCAAATTTGAAAACGCGAAAAGGTAGTAAAAACAAACCTAAATAGGGAATTTATGCGCTTTCCGTAGTTGTTGCAAAGTTGGTTTGGGCGAACTACGAATCTGGGGGTCGGGCATTCGAATCGCTCCGGGTGCACCATGGGAAATCAAGGCATTGGCGAAGCGCGGCTGTATGATTTTACAGCGTTTTCTGCATGCGTCGCGGATAGGTCTTGTAAAATCAGCGCACTCCAGCACCCGAAATGCGTGTGCATCCGCAGCGCGCTTGATCCAGTTGCGCTCCATGACTGCCTTGTTGCCGGCACTAAGTGTCAATCGGCCAAGCATCGCGCAAAGCGCGAACCAATTCGACGGTGCAAAGCAGTTCCGGAACCTGACGGAAGGGTGAAATGGACAGGTCAGCCTGCCCGCCATCTGGCTAAGGGGCGTCGGGCAAGACGGACCCCAGGCCTTCCAGGGGTATCGGGATGGCCTCCGGAGCAGGCTCTGAATGCGTTGCAGGCGCCGTAAGGAAGGCATTGCCGACCGATTGCGACGCTTGCGAGACTGTGCGCCCGCGACCGATTTCCTGCACGGCCACAGCCGGGTCAAAATTGCCGGCATGTGCTCTTTTCGGCGCGAAAAGTGTCATCTCTGCGTCTGTCCCGCATGCGCGGCACGTGTCTTTGGGGGCAGGCAAGGCGCTCGGTCCGCAGCGTTCCACATTGTCCGGCTCGGCGGAACAGGGATCGTCGGAATTGAGAATGGGCTGTGAATATCCGGCTGATATGCTGTCTGTCTCGCTGACCTGCGCAACGCTCATCGCGGCAGTGCCGCCGGGTGCATTCAGCTCATCGGAGCCCACCTGGTCCGCACCGGTCCTGGCGTCGGGCGGGCCGGGCTGATCATTGTATTGTTCCGGAACCGGGGGAGCGGCCTCATCTGGTGTTGCGGCCGGATCCATACTGAACGCCTGACGCAGATCCGTCGTGAACGTAGTAGTGCATGCCATGGTGCCAAGAAGAAGCATCACTGGCGCCAGATAGCGAAAGGCGCGACGGGAGGGTGGTCTGACTGTTCCGCTCAAAACGCCGTCTCCAGAACGTGATTGGTTAAAAAAGTGCCCCGAACCGGCGAACCGGTTCGGGGCGAAATGCTTACTGTGTGATCGAGGCGGAGTTGCCCGCACCCGTCTGCGTGATCGAACCGATCGCGTTTCCGGCGGCCTTCTGCATGATGGCGGCCATATTGCCGTCGCCACCACTCTGCGAGATCAATGCAAGGTTGCCATTGGTGGACTGCTCAATGGATGCCGTATTGCTCTCACCGCTGAGCTGGTAAATGGAGCCGACATTGTCGTGCCCACTCTGCGTGATCTCCGCGGTCAGGTAACGGCCGCTTGGCTGTTCGACTGAGGCGGTGTTGCCATTGCCGGACTGCGTGATCGTTGCGTCTGCATCGCCGGCCTGCTGCACGATCGACGCATCATTGTCATCCCCGGTCTGGGTGATCGTGCCTTCGACACGGAAGCCCGACTGGTTGATGCTGGCCATGTTGAAGGCAGCCCCGTCGATCTGGTTGATCGTCGATGTATTGGTCTTGCCGTCCTGCTCGACGCTGGCGAAGTTGTCGCTGCCAATCTGCGTGATGTAGGAGTTCAGGTTGAGATCAGGGAATGCCCGGCCTTCCTGGCTGATGCTCGCCTCATTGTCGCTGCCGACCTGGTTGGTTGAGGCAAAGACGTTATTGTCAGGCCCGCCGACGACTGCGCCTGCATCATTGTCCGACTGGACGATTGTAGACACGTTGCCGGATCCGTCCTGGATGACATCAGCGGAGAAGTTCATGCTGCCGTCCCGGTTGAACGTCTGGGTCACGGACGCATCGCTTGCGCCATCCTGGACAACGGTTGCCAGCATGCTGGTGGCCCCGTCAGCCGCAATCGACTGGGTGACATCGGCCGATGCGCCATTGTCCTGCGTGACGGTGGCGGTGACCCCCGAGGAGGCATTGCCGATGATCGACTGGCTGACAGTCGCCGAGGAGCCGCCGTTCTGGTTCAGCGTCGCGAGCACGGCGCCGGAGTTTGTCGCGGAATTGTTGTCCGCCGATGTATTGTCAACCGACTGACCGACGAGGGCATCGGAGCCGCCATCCTGCGTGACATTGGCCGTGAGGCCGACCGCGCGCGGGCCGTTTGCCGTCTGAGTGACGTCAGACGTTGATGCGCCCGCCTGATCGACGCGTGCGAACAGGTTGTTGGCATTGCCGACAACAGCCGTCTGTCCGATTGTCGATGTCGATCCTTCGGTCTGGGTCACGTTGGCACGCAGTGTGCCGGTGAAGCCCGGACCCTCACCGGACTGAACGACGACCGAGTCGTTTGCGTCGCCCGTCTGTGTGACATTGGCCTCCTGATTGAAGCCGCCGCCGAGGTTTTCCTGCGCGACGCTTGACAGGTTGTCATTGCCGGTTTGCAGCACCCGCGCTTCGGGATCGTAGCCGGGGATGCCGACCGTACCGTTTGCGGACGTATCAGCCTGAGTAATGGTCGACGCGTTGTTGAAACCATCCTGGACGTTTTCGGCGCGCGCGCTGATGCCATCCTGTTCGATTGTCGACGAGTTGTCGTCGCCCAGCTGATCGATAATGGCAAGGTCGCCATTGCCATCCTGATCAACACTGGCCGAGTTGAACGTGCCAACCTGGGTGACAGTTGCCGTGTCGCCGGTTCCGTCCTGCGCGACGACTGTGCTGTTATCGCTGCCCGTTTGGGAGACCGAGGCCAGTTCGCCGCCTTGATCGTCATCGAGACCCTGGGCGACTGTCGCTTCGTTGCCCGAACCGCCTATTTGCGTGACGTCTGCCGTCTGTGCTTCAGTGCCTGCTGTCGCCTGGTCGATGTCGACGGAATTGGGCGCCGATCCAGCGGCCGTGTCTGCAAACTGGGTCACCGTGGCGATGTTGCCGACGGCGGCGCCGGTTGCGCTGGTCTGGTCTACTTCTGCCGAGTTGGCGGCGATCACGAAGTTGTCGATGCCGGCGGGCGTGTGTCCCTGAAGCACGGTGGCATCGTTCTCGTCACCGGTCTGATTGACCGTCGCAAGGTTCTCGTTACTCGCGAGCCCGGTCGGTGTCAGCGAAGCATCAATCGTCTGGTCAACCGAGGCCGTGTTGTTCAGGCCATTCTGGTTAACGACGGCTTCTTCAGAAAATGCGGTGCCCCCGAAGCAAATCGCCGCGATGGCGGCTGAGGCTAAAAGTTTCGTGCGCATGATTGTTCTCCTGTTCATTGCACTTCTTGTTTGCCCATCCGATTTCGAATGGGTTGTTCTGAAGGCCAATCTGGGTGTTCCCCAACCTGGCTTCTGTCACACCCCCGCCGTCACCCAGCCAAGGCATGTCCGTGTGAGACGCGGGCCGTCAGGGGCCCGTCTGCGTCACCGAAATGGCACCGCATCCGGCTGCAAGGACGCAGCCCGTCTGATTAATCGTGTACTGAAGGGCTGTTCCGGTCTGGGCGAGAATGGCCGAGAGGCCGATGCCGTCCTGCTGGATGGTGCCCTTGTTGGCTGTTCCGGTCTGATCGATGGATGCCGAATTATCCGCACCGGCCTGTTCGATCAGGGCCTCATTGGAGGTGCCGTCCTGGCTGATTGAGGCCGTATTGCCACCGACCGGCAGAGTGCGCGGATCGACCCGCTGGCGAATAGCTGCAGCATTGGCTGTCCCGAGCTGGGAGAGCTGCGCCGAGTTGTAATAGTCGGATCCGAAATCATTGCTCTGCGAAATGGACGCGCTGTTGAAGTCGCCTTCAATCCGGGTCGTGGCCGTATTGTTTGCCGGACCGCTATTGCCCTGCTGAAGGATATCGAACTGGTTTGCATCACCGGTAACTTCGACACTGGCGCGGGATGCCTCACCCGTCTGCTCGACACGGTTGGCACCGTCGGCCGCCTTGTTCAGCTGGCCGAGGATGTAGATGTCTGCCTCAAGGCTGCGGCCAGCCTGAAGGACATCGACCTTGTTTTCCGCCCCTATCTGTTCGACGCGCGCCCGGGCCACATCCGAGATCTGGTCGATCATCGCAAAGGAGTGATGTCCGACTCCATCGGCGTCTGCTCCGGGCGCCAGACACGCCACAAGTACACCCGCACCCAAACGATAGAGCCCGGCTGTGCGAGGTTTGGCGGCCTTGCCTGGTCTGTTGATATCCGAGTGCCGTATTCCGCGCACGCTGCGCCTCCTGAGTTGCGGCCTTCGATTGAAGGCACTAAAGACTCAGGGTCAGCCACTATGGCTGGCCCCGGGGGAGAAGCTGATACGAGCGCCAACTTGATGCCGGCTTCTCCCCCACCCATCCGGCAAGTGCCGGACAATTATGGCTCAGTTTGACCAGCCCGCCTGGGACAGGTCCTGAGCCTTGATCTGATCGCTACCGCGTTGCTGCCTTCTCCTTCGCCTCATCCAGGAATTCCTTTGGTACGCCTTTCATGGCGTCCTTCGAAAAATCGCTCTTGTAGTTCTCATCGAAAAAGCGGATCGCCGTTTCGCCTTTGCCCTCGTCGGCAAATTTCCAGAGCCCCGTTTTGGCGCCCTGCACGACGAGCCCGTAGACTGCCTTCTCAAGCGCCTGCCGTACCGCAAGGTGACGGGGCTGGTTCAGCGTTATGCCGGCCTCCGCTTCGAGCAACTCGCGATAGGCCACATACTTGAACGCATTGCCCTGCCACGCGACGGAGGCAACCCGCTGCTCGGTCGACACTGACAGTAGGACCTCGCCTGTCTTTACGCTAACTGCGCGCAGGTAAACCGACACAGAGTCTTCGCGGTATTGCGTACTGGCGCCGATGCCCAGGTATTGCGCGCCTGCGCCACCCGTCTGCGTATTTGTATCGTAACCCGTGATCGCGCCTTCAATCAGGATACCTGCAAACAGGAGCGCAGGGAGCGCGTGGGAGTCCTGTGCCGACTCGCCGAGATAGCGCTGGCGCATCTCCAGAATGATCTGGCGCTCCTTGAGAAGATTGTCGAGTTTCTCGCGTTCGATCACGGTAAACCATGACCTGTCACCCGCATCGTGCAACGCCTTGATGAGGATCGGGGTCGCCCCTTGTGTCACGGCGCGCGAGAGTGTCTGGACCGAATCGCTGGATTTGAAGGCGCCGGTCTCATCATTCACGCCGTAAACGGCCACTGGAATCTGCTCCAGCGGCTTGGGTAGCCAAAGCAACGCGTATTCTGTCTGCGTTGTCGGATTCAGCACGGGTTGCGTCATCTTCTGCTCTAACTTGGGCGGCGTTGCGCACGACACCATGAACGCGGCAAGGCTAAACGCCGCCAGTCGCCAAATACCATTGTTCCACAGGGACAGGCTGCCGGGTTCCAACGCCATCGGCCCGGTGCCTGTATGGCCTCCTTTCGCCTTCTTCACCCGCCACCTGTCGTGAAGATCGGAACAACGATTTCTGTCGTCGTTCCGGTCGTTGCGTCAAAGATGTTGAGGGTGATGGAATCGAGGCCGCGGGTGAATTCGATCGTCTGGTCACCAAACACGATGCGGCCATAGTCCTGCGGGTCATCACCGAAGATGGCGTTGGCCACCTGCGACGCCAATCCCGACAAGAGACGGCTCTGAAGCTGACGAATGAACAGGTCCGCCTGAGGATTGCTTGCATTGTCTCCGGACGATGGAGCTTCGGTCTTGTCCTGAGCATTGGCGACAGCCAGCAGGTGCGCCGAATTGAACGGGTTTCCACCGAAAGACGGATTCACTGGCGTATAGACCAGCTCCTGAGCCTGGGCGCCAACGCTGACAAAGGCAGCTATGCAACCCGACATCATTAGCCACCTCGCATGGCGGAACATTTTCATGATCGTTTCCCCTTTCTACTATATTTTCCCGACTCATCCGGACACGGCGATGCGGCTTTGCTCGGCGGTTCAGATCCTCTCTTCGCGCCATCTCTTTCCATTCAAGCTGAGGCGACCAGCCCGCAGCAGCTGCACGTTGTGCAGGGATACATTGCCAGTAGCGATCGCTCGCGCGGCTGATCGAATGTCGAACGAGGCCGCCAACACGTTTCCTTCCAATCCAAAGCGCGACGCACCATCCAGTGATACGTCAAGAATATCCATTCGCGCTTCTGACACCAAAACCTGGCTCGTTCCGGCCTGCACAAACCGCGAGTCTCCGTCCAGCCTGTCGGACAAGAGCCTGGCAGTCCCGCCAAGCCGCGCGTCGACACCATTGGTTACGGTATTGAGACTGATGACGCCGCCTTGGGTCGCATCAATGACCGCCCGGACGACCCTGCCAACACGTACCTGGGCGCTTCCTGTCGTGCGTAAATCAAACTCGCCGTTCACCGCATCGGCGTCCAGCGCGGAACACCCGCCGACAATGGCATCCAACCTGCCAATTTCACCGATGCTCACGTCTCCGGCTCGGACCGAAAGTTGGATCCGGGAGGAAAGAGGTGCTGCGATTACGATCTCGGGCAATGCGGATACCAGTATGGGGGGGCCGTTGTTGACGGAGACGTGCAATACGCCGTTCTTGCGCACGCAGTTCATGGATCCTGGGGGTGCGGTACCGTGAATATGTATTTCGTCATCATCTGAATGCTCGATTTCGAACCCGTATATGTCTGACGTCCCCTGGGTTGCAGACACGATCTCAAGTTTCGACGTGGCACTTTGGACGACACGGATCGTTCCGATATAGTCCGAGATCGACACGAAGTGGTGCATTGCGTCCCCCGGTGGCGTCCGAGCCTCGGCTCTCATGCCGAGGCCCAGCGCGAGTCCTGCAATCACCAGTGCAGCCGCCAGGCGCCTGCTCCAGCCATTCGCCCCCAAATTGAGAATGCAGGTCATGACACTCAGCCATTTTCAACCAACGGCCGCCCCACGCGGCCATTTTATACATTAACGAAGCGTTAAAAACGAAAACTCGTCATCCCCCATTTGGGGGAGGCTAGTTGAACTTATTCTTTCTGTTGCATTTATTCGCCGGAGTTCGCGTCCGCCCCGTCTGCGGCGCCTTTGCCTCACACGATTTATAGCTTAGCCGGGAATGCGAAGCGCGACAGCTTGGTCACAACTTCCGCCTGACGACGGCTCTCTGTTTTCAGCATGATCGATTTGAGCATGGTCTTGACCGTACTCGGAGCGACGTGCCGAAACCGGGCAATTTCCTTGACGTTGTCACCCGTGAAAAGGCGCTCGGCGATCGAACATTCTGCCTCCGTGAATCCAAATGCTTCCATCAGAAGGCCTGGATCAAGCTCCCGCTTCTGGAATATAGGCTCAAGGAAAAGGATGGCTTCACCAGACCGATTGGCGCTATCATTCGTCTTCGTGACAGGGGTGATGATGCAGATGTATCCATCTTCAGGGCGCAGCCGCGACAAGGCAAACCGTCCACCGATTATTCCATTCGGTGGCCGCACAGCCATGGCTAGCTGGCGATTGGCATCGTCCGACATGAGATCAAGTTGGCCAAACCGGTCAATGCGAACGATGCCTGCTGACAAAAGACTTTCAAATGCTTTAGACCGGTCGAGCAATGTGCCATCTTTGCGTAGGATTGCTACGCGCGCGCTCGCTCCGAATGCTGACACAATGGCTTCGTTTCTGGAGCCGAACATGCGTGCTGCGATATCCAGGACCGGGCGCGCCGCGTCCACGACGAGATTGAGCGTTTCTGTTCGCGAATCCGAGATCGGTCCGTGTTCATAAGGCTGCGCAACAGCAAGGGCTGCAAACGATCGATGGTCCCTTTCGAGTACGACGCCGGCAAAATGGCCGACCTTCGCTGGAATCAGGAATTCCTGGTAGGCTTGATCCCGCGCGATTTCCTCAGGGGTTATGAAATCCTGCTCGCGCCATATGACGCCGACGGGCATGTCAGGTAGTAGTTTGGCGCGTGGATTGATTGGCCAGTACTGACTTTCAAGCCTGAAAAGTTCGGGATCATGTGTGCCGACGATCGTCGACTGAAGAATGTTTTTGCCATCACCTACGAAAATGATCTGCGCTGTCGGCGCATCGCAGAACGAAGTCAAATATTCCATGGCGAAGGGCAGGGCCGCCGGGTCCGAAATGCCTTCCAGAAGCAGATTCTGAAACTTGTATATAGGACTGTTCGAACTCACGATTGCCCCCGGACAGACCGAGATGCAGGCCGCCCACGCCATTCTACTTAACGTTTATCATTTATGGAAACCGTGTTCACGTCAAGGTAATTTCTTTGCCCCTCCGGGTTGTGGCTGGCGCAAGCTTTTCTGCGCCAGCTGCTTCAGGTTCCTGATGACGTACCATCGTGCCTATGGCACGTTCGGCCAGATGGCGCCGTTCGGACAACGGCAAAAAAATGCGAAACGGCGAGTTTCCAAATCCGGGCAGGAAAACATGGCGGCAATCTCCCTTTCACGCATCGTCTCGCACTGGACGGCCATCCAGCCGGACCGCGTGGCCCTCGACCATCTTGGTGACCGCCGCACCTGGGCAGAGCTGGAGGCCCGCACCAACCGGCTGGCGCGGGCCTATGCGGCGCTGGGCGTGAAGGCGGATGATTTCGTGACAATCGCGCTTCCGAACGGATGCGAGTTCATCGAGGCCTGTCTTGCCGCCTGGAAGCTGGGTGCCACGCCACAGCCGATTTCTGCGAGACTGCCCAAGTTCGAACGCGACCAGATCATTGAACTTGGCAAGCCGGCTTTGGTTGTCGGGGTCGAAGCGGATGAATACGCGCCAACGCCCTGCCTGCAGCAGGGGTTCGAGCCGGATGCGAGCCTGCCGGATTCCCAGTTGCCCGAGCGGACGGCAGCCTCTTTCAAGGCGATGACATCGGGTGGTTCGACGGGACGCCCGAAACTGATCGTATCCAAATTGCCCGCCGCCTGGGACCCGGACGCGCCCTACCTTGAGATTGTCAATCAGGGGACGATGCTGATCCCAGGCCCGCTCTATCATAACGGTCCCTTTCTCTGGGCCATGATCGCGCTGTTCAAAGGGTGCACGATCGTCATCACCACACGGTTCGACGCCGAACAAGTGCTCGAGCGGATCGACACGATGGGGGTCGACATCGTCTACCTGGTGCCAACCATGATGCGACGCATCTGGGCGCTGCCGGAGGCTGTGCGGACGAAATATGATGTCTCCAGCCTCCGGGCGGTCTGGCATCTTGCAGCGCCTTGTCCTGCCTGGCTGAAGGAGGCCTTCATCGAGTGGCTGGGGGCCGAAGTGATATGGGAACTCTATGGCGGAACCGAAGGCCAGGGGTCGACCACGATCCAGGGGACGGACTGGCTTGAACATCGCGGCTCGGTGGGGCGGCCGGTGGAGACCTGCGAAATGAAGATCGTCGGCGAGGCGGGCGAAACATTGCCGCCGGGCGAAGTGGGCGAAGTCTACATGCGCCCGCTGGCGGGCCCGGGCACGACCTACACATACCTGGGCGCTGAAGCCAAGATTATCGACGGCGGCTGGGAGAGCCTTGGCGATCTCGGCTGGATGGACGCCGATGGCTTTCTGTATCTCTCCGACCGGCTGTCCGACATGATCCTGTCAGGCGGCGCCAACATCTATCCGGCGGAAGTGGAGGCCGCACTCGACGCGTTTCCCGGTGTGCGCTCGTCTGCCGTGATCGGCCTGCCGGATGAGGATCTGGGCGCGCGCCTTCATGCCATTGTGGATTTTCCCGCAGGCGCACCGGATGAACCGGGCCTGTTGGCGCATCTTGCAGAGCGGCTGGTGCGCTACAAGATTCCGCGATCATTCGAATGGGTCAGCGAACCCCTGCGCGACGATGCCGGCAAGGTGCGGCGCAAGGCGTTGCGCGAGGCGCGGCTTGGCCAGCCGGAAACGGCGACATGAGCTATCCTGAGAGGACGTGCATGATGTGCAGGGTTCACATCGGCATGGTTGCAGCAGGCTTCGTGATGCTGTCGGCCTGTGCGTCGGCGCCTCTGCACGAATCTGTTGCGGATGACGGGCGCGCCGTCGTGTTTGAGGCAGAACGGGCCTTTGCAGTCGCTGCGCAAACGGAGGGCGCAAAGCAGGGCTTCCTGTCGGTGCTGTCAGATGATTCCATCGTGTTTACCGGATCAGGTGTCGTTTCGGGAATCGCACGCTATTCGGCGGCGCCTGAAAGCCGTTTCAGCCTGGCGTGGTGGCCTGTCGAAGGCGAGGGCGCTGCCTCGGATGATCTTTTCTTTTCGACCGGGCCATATGTCTTGGCATCCGACGGACAGGATCGCGGCTTTGGCCAATACCTGTCGGTCTGGCAACGGCAGGCGGACGGATCAATCCGCCTGCTGGCGGATCACGGCATCAGCCTGCCCGCTGACCTGGTCGGCCCGCAGCATGCGGCATTTTCCGGTCTTTTCACGGACGCCTGGGCGGCGCGCAGGCCTGCGCTTGCAGCCTGTGAAGGCACGCTCGAGGCGGCTGATGCTGCCCTGAATGCAGTCACGTCTCCTTCGGCTTCGGCCATTCTCCTGCGCAATGACCAGGTCAGCACAGTCGGCACGGTCTCCGGCGCACAGCGGCGGTTCCAGATGCGCCGGGCCGCCACGGCGGCCTCCGGCGACCTTGGCATGACGGCCGGTGAAGGGAAGGCGAATGAAGCGGGTGGAGTGGTGCCCACCTATCTGCGAATCTGGACCCGGTCGGGTTGCAAATGGCAGGTCCTTATCGACCTCGAAAGCGGGTAGGCTCAGGGCACCACCTCACGCCGTCGCGTGTAGAGGATGAGCAGGGCGACGAGGCCGATACTGGTGCCCTGGCTGGAGAAGAGTTCCAGCATTCCGGCAAAGAACCAGCTGGGAATGGCGGCGCGGGCCTGCGTCTCGATCAGGATGTCGCCGCTGCCCTTGCCGAGCAGTTCTGCATTGGCTGCTTCGATCTTGGCCTGCAGGTCGTCGCGGCGGCGGGCGAGGCCAAGCTCGTTCTGGGCGTCGCGATAGGGCTTCTGCTCTGTGCGGCCGACACGTTCAACTTCTGAAATATAGGCTTCCAGTCCTTCCACGGATCGTGTCTCCGGGGGAATACCGGAGAGTTGCACGCGCCAGTCACTCAATTGCTGCTCCAGCAGGCCGCGGTTTGATCCGGCGGTGGTGATCTCGGCCTGTGAAGCCTGGTTGTTGGCCGCGATGTACATTTGCGTGCCGAGGATGCTGGTGCCGGCGCCGGCCAGCGCAAACAGTAGGGCGCGGACGCCTTCCTTCATGCGCTTGTTGGCGGTGTGCCAGTAGAAGAAGGTGAAGCCGCCGAACGAGATGATCGCGGCGATAACCCCCGTCCAGCCCCAGATTCCGGCCTGCAGCGGGTCTGTCACCGAGCTGGAGAAGGCCTGGTAATTGGCAAAACCCGACAGCGCTGCCGCGCTGAGGCCTGCGCCAAGAAAGACCAGCGCGAGCAGGGTGATGATGAGGCGCTCACCGAGGTTACGGTGGGGGCGGGGAGGGGGTGGTGCGGGTGGAGGGACGCGGTCGTCAGGGTGGAGGTGGTGCACTTTCGACTGGGCAGACAGGACAGCGTTTCGCTCGACGCGATTCTTGACGCCGTATTCGTCCTTCACCGCCATCTGCGTGTTGAGGGGCAGCATCAGGGCGTTGCCCGGGTCTTCGCGTTCCGGCAAGTCGTTCAACAGGCTCGCAAGTTTTGCGAGGCCGCCCTGGTTGCCGCAGTTCACGCAATGAAACGTTTTCGGTTCGACATACAGCGTCAGGCTGTTGTCGCCCAATTCCACGCATTCCGTTGTCAGCGGGCATTGGCTCCTGATCTCGCCATCGTCCTGGCTGGCATCATGATCGAGGCCCAGCTTCCGCACGATCTCATTCAGGAGAAGCTCGTCGCTTCTTTCACTCATGAACTGGAGGTCCCCGCACTATGCCTGACGGGCGCATTTATCCGAATCCGCACGCGCGCGTCACCCCTGCTCATCACACATGTGTCAGGGGTGCGGATTTGTGCTTCCCGTCAGCGGTGACCGCCCTTAAGTAAGTGTTAATCGGCCCGGCCTGAGAATGCCTTGCAGAACGCACCGGCCCGCCGGCCGATTTGGAGACAACACCTATGATACCTCGTTCGCTGGCCATCCCGAAAACGTGGAAAACCTTCAATCCGGCAAGTTTCTTTTCCGCCTTCGGTTACCCGGCACTTGGCATTGCATTGTTCACCACGATTGTGATCCTCGGGATCGCGCTCAGCGAGTTGACGCTGCACTGGTGGTATTTCCCGCTGGCCTTTGGTGTGACCGCGTTGTCGGTCTTCTTGTGCAATGCCGGTATTGGCCCGCTTCACCGTATCCTGCAGCACCGGGCGGGTGAGCTGAACGCCCCGGCGCAGTTCATCACCATGCTGAACCTGGTTGTTGCGATGCAGGGCAATGTGAAGGACTGGGTGAACTACCATTCCCAGCATCACCGCTTTGCCGATACACCCGGCGACCCTCACAACCCGTTTGAGTCCAAGCGCTGGGCATGGGTCGGCTGGATCCTCTGGCGCGACAGGAAAGACATGGAGCGTCCCATCGCCATGTGGCTGAAGGACCAGCCCGTGATTGTCTGGATGGACCGGTTCTACAATGAGCTGAGCCTGGTCGTGCACCTGCTGATTCCGGCCGTGATCTACCTGATCGTCTGGGCGGTGGGCGGATCGCTCGTGTTGACGGCGATCATCCATGCCAGCGTTGTCATTGGCCGTGCGATCCAGTTCCACGCCACCGTGTATGGCATCAACGTGCTGGGCCACCTGAAAACGCCGATATGGGCCGATCACCTGATGGCGCTTCTGACCGGTGGTGAGGCCTTCCATGACCATCACCATGCCGCTCCGCAAAGCGCCCTTCACCGCCCGCGCAAGGGCATCTGGAACCGTATCGTGGATTACAATGGCACGATCCTGCTCGCCTTCGAGAAGATCGGCTGGGTCAAGAACCTGAAGATTGCACCGCAATTTGCCTGACGCTTTCGCGGCCGCCTGACGAAAAAGCCCGCCTTGCAAAAGGCGGGCTTTTTCTTGGCTTCGGCACAGGTCGGCCACAGGCGCGCCCTAATCTTCGGTAATGTTTGCCTCATCAAAGGCTGGGGAGCCGATAGAACTGGGAAGGGACGTCCTGATGAAATCCACACTCCTCTCACTCGCCATGACTGGCCTCAGCCTCGCCATGGTCCTGCCCGCGGCCGCCAAGCCGGCGCCTGCTCCCACCGCCGGGTCGATCCACTCCTATATCCTGCTGGACCGTACCGGTTCGATGAGCGGCATCTGGGACGAAGCCCTCGGATCCGTGAACGCCTATGCCGCCAGCGTGGGTGAAGCCGAAGAAGGCGAGATCGAAGGCGCCGACATCAAGACCGCCGTGACGCTTGCCGTATTCGACTATCAGGAATCCCTGCAGTTCGATGTCCTGCGCAAGGCCGTTCCGGCGGAAGACTGGACCGACGTTACCAATGACGAAGCCAATCCGCGCGGGATGACTCCCCTGTTCGATGCCATCGGCCGGGTCATCTCGCTGGCCGAAGCCGACAAGCCGGAAAAGGCCGTTATCGTGATCATGACAGACGGCCATGAGAATTCGTCAAAGGAAATCACCCGCGACGGCGCCAAGGCCGCACTTGACCGGGCCAAGGCAAATGGCTGGGAAGTCGTCTTCCTGGGCGCCGAGTTTGCAAGCTTCGGCGACGCGGACGCGGTCGGCATGAGCGCCTCCAAGACCATGGCTGTCGGCCAGGGCCGCATGCAGGATTCCATGTCGGCACTTGCCAAGAAGTCCCGCGCCTATGGCAAGGGCGAAGAGGCCGAGATCGTGTTTGACGAGGCTGACCGCGCCGCCGCCGATGAAGAAGGCGTGAAAGAACGCAAAGGCCAGTAAAAGGATTCGGGGCGGTCCAACCTTCCCGTCACCCGCCCTGAGGATGAAAGCCCGTTCTGCCCGAGCGGGCTTTCTGATTCCCGGGGTACACAAGCAAGGAAAAGCCCGCCCGGATCGCTCCGGACGGGCTTTGTTCATTGCCGTGCCGAAGGACTCAGCGCGGTGCCATGCGGATCGCGCCGTCGAGGCGGACGTCTTCACCGTTGAAGTATGCGTTGCGGCACATTTCCGTTGCGAGCGAGGCATATTCTTCCGGATTGCCGAGGCGGGCCGGGTGCGGCACCTGCGCGCCGAGGGCCTGTTTCACGGGCTCTGGCGCCGCAGCCAGCAGCGGCGTGTTGAAGATGCCCGGCAGGATCGTGTTGACGCGGATGAATTCGCGGCTGAGGTCGCGGGCGATCGGCAGGGTCATGCCGACAACGCCGCCCTTGGAGGCGGAATAGGCCGCCTGGCCGATCTGGCCATCTTCAGCGGCCACCGAGGCCGTGTTGACGATTGCGCCGCGCTCGCCGTCGATCGGGTCCAGCGTCATCATGCCGGCCGCCGATTTCGCGATGCAGCGGAACGTGCCAACAAGGTTGATCTGGATAATCAGGTTGAACTTGTCGAGCGGGAAGTGGCTGATCTCGCCCGTGTTCTTGTCGCGGCTGGCGGTCTTGATGGCGTTGCCCGTGCCGGCGCAATTGATAAGGATCCGCTCCTGGCCGATGGCCGCGCGCGATTTTGCGAAGCCGGCATCGACCGAGGCGTCATCGGTGACGTTGACATTGCAGAAGACGCCGCCAAGCTCTTTGGCGAGTGCTTCGCCTTTTTCGGCGTTGAGGTCAAAAAGGGCGACCTTCACGCCATGGCTGGCAAGCATTTTGGCGGTTGCGGCACCAAGGCCGGATGCGCCACCTGTAATGACGGCTGAAATGCTGGAATCGAGTTTCATGGGGCACTGCCCTCCCTGGTTTTCGTAAACTGAGACCCGTGTCTATAATGGTCTGAGGAGTTCGCAATGACTGACGCAGCGGAAATTATTCAAACCATCCGGGGACCTGACGGAACCTATCTGCCAAAAAGTATTGAGCGGAACGAGCGTCTGGCGCGCGGGGTCATCCCCAAGCTGATGCGCGTGATTGGCCGGGTGCCGTTCGCCGATGATCTCGTTTCGGCCTGGTATGCGGCGCGCGATCCGCTGACGCCGGTGAAGGCGAAGGCCGTCCTGTTCGCTGCGGTGGCCTATTTTGTCATGCCGGCTGACGCCCTGCCTGACGTGATTGTCGGGCTCGGCTTTACCGATGACGCCACGGTGCTGGCGACGGCGCTGGGCGTGGTCGGCATGTATGTGAAAGAGCGCCACCGCCGCTTGGCCCGGCGCCTGTTGCAGCTGCCGGAGCCGGTCAAGGATAACAGCTAGGCACATGACCGGGGGGGACATCACACTTCTGGGCGCCTTGGCGCTGGGCCTGCTTTACGGCGTGGCCTTCTGCTATCGCGGCAAGGGGATGATCGGCCTGGCCGTGAAAACCGGGTCGACGGCCCTGCTGGCCGTCTGGGCCTACATAGCCGGTGGCCCTGTCCTGCTGGTAGCCGCCCTGGCGCTCAGCTCCGCCGGGGATGCCTTCCTGGCGCTGGAAGGCGAGCGCTGGCTTAAGCCCGGCATGGCAGCTTTCTTCATGGCGCATGTTGCCTATGTGGCGCTGTTCTGGGGGCTGGCAGCGGAAGAGCGCACGCTCCTCGTCCTGGCGGCGCAGGTGATCCTCGTGTTTGGCGGGGTATTCTTCGTGCGCTGGCTGTCGCCGTATCTGGGGGACATGCGGGTGCCGGTCTTTGCCTATGCAGCCGTTATTCTCGTGATGGGCGCAGCTGCCCTGCGGCTCGATACGGCCTACTGGCTGGTGACGCTCGGAGCGGTCATGTTCATTGCGTCCGACACGATCCTGTCACTGCAGCTGTTCCGCAAGCCGGCGGAACAGCCTGCAGGAATTGCATCCTCGCTTGCGGTCTGGTTCCTCTATTTCGGCGGGCAGGCCCTGATTGCGTGGGGCCTGGTTTATGGGCAGGCGGCCTAGCGCGGCCTGTCGCCGTCCACCGTGGCGCGGCGCATGTGGCGGCGGTGGCCGTGATAGTCGTTGAGGGCATAGTGCCAGACGCAGCGATTATCCCACATCGTCACATCGCCGGCCTGCCAGCGGACGCGGCAGGTATTGCGCTCTTCCTTTGACACATCGAACAGGTAGTTCAGCAGAGGACGGCTTTCCCTGCGGCTCCAGCCGGCAAAGCGCAGCGTGAAGGCGGGATTGACAAAGAGGCCCTTGCGGCCGGTTTCCGGATGGGTGCGGATGACGGGATGCTCGTATTCCGGCGCGTCCGGGGCAGCGGTCGCGTCCATCGACTGGCGCACGGCGGCGGAATAGCCGTCTGCGCCGTATTCCTTGCTGGCGGTATGCACGGCGGTCATGCCTGCGAGGGTTTTCTGCAGGCCGGGGGAGAGGCGGTCATAGGCGGCCTGCTGGTCGGCGAACAGCGTGTCGCCGCCATAGGGCGGCACTTCGAGCGCATGCAGGATGGAGCCGAGGGCCGGTTCCTCCAGAAAGCTCATATCGGAATGCCAGCCGCCTCCGAAATTGGTCTTTTCGTCCTTCTCCTTGATGATCTCGAGCAGTTCCGGATGGCCCTCCATGCCCTTCACATAGGGATGAATGTTCAGCGTGCCGAAGCGGTGGGCGAAGGCCTTGTGCTGGTCCGGCGTCAGGCCGTTCTGGCCGCGCAGGACGATGACCTTGTGGTCAAGGAAGGCCTGGTGGATGGCGTCGAATTCCGAATTCGACAGGTCCCTTGTCAGGTCCACGCCGTGGATTTCTGCGCCGAGTGTGCCGGTGAGGGGCTGGATGGTCATGCTCATGGCGCAAGTGAACCATTCGCGCGAGGGCAGTGCAAGAATGTCATTTGCACGGCCACGCGAAATATGAGACAGACGCGGCGGGCCACATGCCCCCAACGGCATGCAGCCTATCTGTGAGGATAGGAGTAAAACAGATGACCAATGTCGCCAAACCGGGCGTGCTGCCAGCATGCCCGCATTTTTCTTCCGGCCCGACTGCAAAGCGTCCCGGATTTTCCCTTCAAAAACTCGAAACCGCTGCTCTTGGCCGCTCGCACCGTTCCGGCGATGCGAAGAAGAAGCTGAAGGCCGCTATCGACCGCTCCAAGGCGATCCTCGGCATTCCCGACGATTACCGCGTTGCCATCGTGCCTGCGTCCGATACCGGCGCGGTCGAGATGTGCATGTGGTCCATGCTAGGCGCAAAACCCGTCGATGTCTTCGCCTGGGAAAGCTTCGGTCAGGACTGGGTCACGGACGCGACCAAGCAATTGAAGCTGGCTGACTGCAAGACCTATGGCGCCGACTATGGCGCGCTGCCCGACTTCACGCAGGCCCGCGACGACGCCGACATTATTTTCACCTGGAACGGTACGACATCCGGCGTGCGCGTTGCCAATGCCGACTGGATCAAGCCGAACCCCGACCGCGTTGTGATCTGCGATGCGACCTCTGCCGCCTTCGCGCAGGACATTGAGTGGGAAAAGCTCGATGTGGTCACCTATAGCTGGCAGAAATGCCTTGGCGGGGAAGCGGCCCATGGCATGCTGATCCTGTCGCCGAACGCTGTGAAGCGTCTCGAAACTTACACGCCGGACCGGGCGCTGCCGAAACTCTTCCGCATGACCAAGGGCGGCAAGCTGGACGAGGCCCTGTTCGAGGGCGCGACGATCAACACGCCGTCGATGCTGTGCGTTGAAGACTATCTCCAGGCGCTCGACTGGTGCGAAAGCCTGGGCGGCTGGAAGGGGCTTCAGAAGCGTTCTGATGAGAGCCTCGGCATCCTGACTGACTGGGTCGGCAAGACCGACTGGGTCGATTTCCTGTGTGCGGACGCATCCGTTCGCTCGAACACGGGCGTGACGTTCAAGATCGTCGATCCGCGCGTTGCGGGCATGGACGAGGATGGCCAGCGCGATTTCGTCAAGCGCATGATGAAGCGCCTCGAAAAGGAAAACGCCTGCTTCGACGCGGCCGGCTATGCCAAGGCCCCTCCGGGACTGCGCATCTGGTGCGGCGGATCGGTGGAACCATCGAACGTGGCCGCCCTGACGCCGTGGCTCGACTGGGCCTTCGCTGAAGAAGCCGCGGGCCTCTAGCGCCTGTCATCCCGGAACCGCCTGCGGCGGTATCCGGGACCGTCTCCCCAAAATGCACAAGATCCCTGATCGCCTGCGGCGTCCGGGATGACACAACCCTCAAGGAATATGCAAATGCCCAAAGTCCTTATCGGAGACAAACTCTCCCCCGCCGCCGTGGAGATTTTCCACGCCCGCGGCATCGAAACCGTGACCAAGGTCGGTCTGAGCGCGGAAGACCTGATCAAGGAAATCCCTGGCTATGACGGCCTTGTCGTCCGTTCGGCCTGCAAGCCGAACGCCGATGTGATCGCTGCCGCCGACAACCTCAAAGTCATCGGCCGGGCTGGTATCGGCGTTGACAATATCGACATCAAGGCGGCGACCGCCAAGGGCGTCGTGGTGATGAACACGCCTTTCGGCAACGCGATCACCACGGCGGAGCATGCCATTGCGATGATGTTCGCAGCGGCCCGTCAGATCCCCGCCGCCAATGCCGAAACGCAGGCCGGCAAATGGCCGAAATCCGGCTATATGGGTATCGAGGTCAGCTACAAGACGCTCGGCCTGATCGGCTGCGGCAATATCGGCAGCCGGGTCGCGGAACGCGCCATCGGCCTGAAGATGAAAGTCGTGGCTTACGATCCGTTCCTCACCGAGGAGCGGGCCATTGAGCTTGGCGTCGAGAAGGTGGAACTGGACGCGCTGTTGCAGCGTGCAGATGTCATCACGCTGCATGTGCCGCTGACCGACCAGACCCGTAACGTGCTGTCGCGTGAGAACCTTGCGAAGACTAAAAAGGGCCTGATCCTGGTCAACTGCGCGCGCGGCGGACTGGTCGACGAGGAGGCTGTCGCCGAGATGCTGGAAAGCGGGCACCTGGCCGGAGCAGCCTTCGACGTGTTCGCGGTCGAGCCTGCCAAGGAAAACGTGCTGTTTGGCAAGCCGAACTTCGTTGCCACGCCGCACCTTGGCGCCGCGACAAATGAAGCCCAGGAAAATGTGGCGCTTCAGGTGGCTGAACAGATGTCGGATTACCTCCTCTCTGGCGCCGTGACCAACGCCCTCAACATGCCGTCGATCACGGCGGAAGAAGCCCCGCGCATCAAGCCGTTTGCAGGCCTTGCCGAAAAGCTCGGCTCGTTTGCCGGCCAGATCTCGGACTTCGGCTATGATGAAGTCGTCATCGAGTATGAAGGCGAGGTGGCAGATCTCAACCGCAAGCCGCTGACGGCGGCATTGCTGGCCGGCCTGCTGCGCGCCTCGCGCGGCGATGTGAACATGGTGTCGGCCCCGGCGATCCTCGCTGATAGCGGCGTGAAGCTGACCGAGACCAAGACCGAGGCGAGCCCGGTCTATGACAGCCTGATCCGCGTCAAGGTGAAGACCAAGGCGACCAAGAATGCGCCGGAAGGCGGCTGGCGGACGCTAGCGGGCACGATCATTGCCGGCCAGCCGCGTATCGTGGAAGTGAAGGGCATGGCGCTGGAAGGCGATTTCTCGCCAGTCACACTTTACGTCAACAATCTCGACAAGCCGGGCTTTATCGGCGCGCTGGGCCAGATGCTGGGCGAAGCAAAGGTGAATATCGCGACCTTCCATCTTGGCCGTACATCTGCAGGCGGCGAGGCGATTGCGCTGATCGGGATCGATTCGGTTCCTGCTGATGCGCTGATGGACAAGCTCGGGACGCTGCCGCAGGTGCGTTACGCCAAGGTGCTGACCTTCTAGGGCGTCTCGGGCTGAATAAAGCGAATGCCGTCAGGACGGGCTGTCAGTGAAACGGCCCGTCCTCCACTGGAGGTAGCGAGACGCAGACGCTTGCCGTGGCGAGGATCGCTTCGACCTTGAAACGGCTGAACAGTTCGGCAAGCGTGTCGCAGAAACCACCCTGCGCCGGGTTCGTGGCGGGGCGTGAAGGAACCGTCTTGACGGCAACGGGTTTAAGCCCTTGGTCACTCTGGACACGCCTAATTGGGGAATCGCTCATGTATCGCACTGGTCTTAGTCTTCTCGCCGTCTTTGCAATGGCGGGAACAGCCTTCGCCGACATTCTGGACGAGGCTCGCATCGGGGTCATGCAGCACAATGTGTGCGTGACCGACTGTAACAATGCCGACAAGGAAGACGGCCCGAATATCAGCGCCGAACTGGTGTTCAGTTCGCCGGACTTCCTGTCGGTCGTCCTCGCGCCGCGGCCCTATGTGATGGGTAGTCTCAATACTTCGGGCAATACGAGCTATGGCGCGGCAGGACTGATCTGGAATTTCAGCCTGACCGAGCGGCTGTCTTTCGAGCCGGGCGTGGGATACGCGCTGCATGACGGCGCTCTCCACAGCCCGTTTCCCCAGGGCGATCCGCAAGGCGACGCGTTCACGTCCAATCATGTCCTGCTCGGCTCGAAAGACCTGTTCCGGACCTCGCTGGCCCTCAATTATGCGATCAGTGACAGGTGGGGCGCGCAGGCGCTGTATGAACACCTGAGCCACGGTCAGATACTCGGCAATGGGCGCAACCAGGGGCTCGACAATGTGGGCTTGCGGGTGACTTACGCGCTGGGGAACTAGGCGGCAGGGTGCATTGGCGTTGCGACACCCCTTGCACTGAGACCGGTTCCTGACACTCTCTCCTGAAAATACAATCAGGAGGAAGTTATGCCAGACAAGCATGTTGTAGTGATCGGCGCGGGCCTTGGCGGCCTGACGGCTGCGATCAAGCTGCAGGAAGCCGGATACGATTTCACACTGCTGGAACAAGGCGACCGTGTCGGCGGCACATGGGCGGCGAACACGTATCCTGGGTGTGCCTGCGACGTTCAGGTGGCGCTCTACCAGCTCTCCTTCGCCCAATCCATGGTCTGGACACGGCTCTATCCGTTGCAGGCCGAGATCCAGGCCTATGCCGAGGAAATCACCGATCGCTTCCAGTTGCGCCCCAATCTCCACCTGAATGAAGGTGCCGCCAGCGCGGTCTGGAGTGACGCAGACAAGACGTGGACGGTGACCACGACCAAGGGGCGCGTGATTGAAGCGGATGCGGTGATTGGCGCCCTCGGCCAGCTCAACCGTCCATTCTGGCCCGAAATTCCCGGCCTCGACACGTTCAAGGGGCCGAAAATGCATTCGGCTGCCTGGGATCATTCTGTTGATTTCAAAGGCAAGCGCGTGGGTGTCATAGGCTCGGCGGCCAGCGCCGTTCAACTGATCCCGCAGGTTGCGCTCGAAGCGTCCAATGTTGGCGTATTCCAGCGCTCGGCCAACTGGATGATCCCGCGCAATGACCGGGAAATCACGCCGGAAGAAATGGCGCTGATGTTCACGATACCGGAAAAGGCCGCCGAATTCGCAGCAATCAACCGCAAGATCATCTACGAGAATGCCGACTATTTCTTCTGGCAGGCCTTCCAGTGGACACCCGAAGGGCGGGCCTTCTTCACGCGCCAGGCGACCGACCACCTCAACGCACAGGTCCCCGATCCTGAGCTGCGCAAGAAGCTGACGCCGGACTATCCGGTTGGCTGCCGACGCATTCTTATCGCGGATGATTTCTATCCGACGCTGATGCGCGACAATGTCGACCTGATTACCGACCCGATCGCGGAAATCGTGCCTGAGGGCATTCGCACCGGGGATGGCGAACTGCATGAGTATGACATCCTCGTCTTCGCGACCGGGTTCGAGACAACCGGCTGGCACTGGTCGGTCGACGTTGTGGGGCAGGGGGGCGTTTCGATTGAAGAGGCGTGGTCTGATGGACCCGAAGCCTATCTCGGCATCACGGTTGCGGGTTTTCCGAACTTCTTTGTGCTCTACGGCCCCAACACCAATCTCGGGCACAATTCGATCACCTTCATGCTCGAACGCCAGGTCGAATACACGATGGAGGCCCTGCACAAGCTGGAAGAGGCAGGCGCGGCGGCCATGGCCCCCAACAGGGCCGTCCAGGACAGGTTCAACAAGGACCTGCAGGACCGTCTCGGCAAGACAGTCTGGGCCGATCCGGCCTGCAACAGCTGGTACAAGACCGAAGGCGGCCGGATTACCCAGAACTGGGCCGATCACACCCGTGCCTATGCCGATGCCGTGGCCGCGGTCGATCTCAAGGACTTCGATCTCGTCAAGTAGGTCTGAAAGTCTGCAAAACACGCGCGAAAGCAGCGTCTGGCCCCTTGCTTTTCGGGCCAGACTCCTGCCCTTGTCGCGGCGGCTGAACACGGGAGCAGAGCATGTCAGGTGTCGTCGTCGTAGGTGCCCAATGGGGCGATGAAGGAAAAGGCAAGATTGTCGACTGGCTGTCGAGCCGGGCCGATGTCGTCGTGCGTTTCCAGGGCGGGCACAATGCCGGCCATACGCTGGTCATCGACGGCAAGGTGTTCAAGCTGGCGCTTCTGCCCTCGGGCCTTGTCCGCGGCGGCAAGCTGTCGGTCATCGGCAATGGCGTGGTGGTTGACCCCTGGCACATGCTGACGGAAATCGACGGCATCCGGGCGCAGGGTGTCGAGGTGACGCCCGAGAACCTGATCCTGGCAGACAATGCGTCGCTGATCCTGCCCTGGCACAAGGACATTGATGCGGCCCGCGAAGGGGCGCTTGGCGCGGCGCAGATTGGCACGACCAAGCGAGGCATCGGCCCGGCCTATGAAGACCGCGTCGGGCGCCGGGCGATCCGCGTGGCGGATCTGGCTGATCCGGCCGCCCTCGACATGAAAATCGAACGCCTGCTCGCGCATCACCGTCCGCTTCGGATCGGCCTCGACCTGCCTGAGCCAGACGGCGTGCAACTGAAGGCGGATCTTCTGAAGATCGCGCCGCAGATCCTCGCCTATGCGCAGCCCGTGTGGAAACTGCTCGACGAACAGGTCCGGCGTGGCCGCCGCATCCTCTTCGAAGGGGCCCAGGGGGTCATGCTCGACGTGGATCATGGCACCTATCCCTTTGTCACCTCGTCGAATGTGGTTGCCGGGAACGCTTCCGCCGGTTCGGGTGTCGGCCCCGGGGCAATCTCCTATGTGCTGGGCCTTGCGAAGGCCTATACGACCCGCGTCGGCGCCGGGCCGTTTCCGACCGAACTCCATGATGAAATCGGCGAACGCCTGGGCCGGATTGGCCGCGAAGTCGGCGTCAATACCGGCCGGGCGCGCCGTTGCGGCTGGTTTGACAGTGTCATGGTGCGCCAGGCCTGCGCCACGAGCGGCGTAACGGGGCTGGCACTGACCAAGCTGGACGTGCTGGATGGTTTCGACGAGATCAAGGTCTGCGTTGCCTATCGCCTGAATGGCAAGGAAATCGACTATTACCCGGCCGGGCTGACCGATCAGGCAGCGGTGGAGCCGGTGTATGAAACCATTCCCGGATGGCAGGGATCGACGGCCGGTGCGCGCAGCTGGGCAGATCTTCCGGCTGAAGCGGTCAAATATGTCCGCCGGCTCGAAGAGCTGGTCGGGAAACCCTGCGCCCTGGTCTCGACATCGCCTGAGCGGGAAGACGTGATCCTGATGCGGGACCCGTTCGAAGCCTGATCCAGCGAAAGTCCCTTGTTGCAACGGACAGTCCCGGCAGGTTAGCTGGCGGCAGCGAAACCTTGCGAGGCCTGTCATGATGCGGTTCAGAATTGTCGTTGCAGCCATGGCCTGTGCGCTTGTGGCGGCCTGCGCCTTCGGGTCGTACGAGGCCCTGATCCCGGCTGACGCGGTTGTACTGCCGCTCGGCACGGCGTCGGTCGCAGAGACCTACAATCAGAGCGCCGACGACCCGGCGCGCTGGGACAGGGTGACGGAGAATGACGTTCCCGAGGCATACGCCATTCGCCAGGAAGGGTACGGCTACTGGCTGGATGAGGAATTATGGCTGGTCTTCGCGCGGCTGGACGGTTCGACGGATGAATACCTGATGCAGGTTGCGCTCCCCGACGAAGCGATCGAGGGCGGCTATGTGTACAGCTATGGCGTTGGAAAACTGGCCGGCGACAAGTTGTTTGTGAAATTCCCCGATTGCGACGACCTGTCGATCGATTCGATGAATGAACTCGGCCTCGACGCTGAATGCGCGATCACAGCATATGCTGACCTCAAGCAGGTGATTGCGGAGACGAAGGATGCTGTCGGCTATTCGACCTATTACCAGTTGCGCTGATCAGCGCATACGCAGACTCCCTTAGTGACTTGAGGCAACCAAATTGGCCTGATGGGCGTTAGTCATGATGCCTCAGGAGCACCCACGCCATGTCAAACACACCCCATGAACTTGCCGAAGAATTTCCGGAATCAGCCGCCAGGATCCATGAACTCAAAGTATCGAACCCGCATTTTGCGCGTCTGGCGGACGAGTATCATGATGTGAACCGGCACATTCACCGGCACGAGTCAGGCATTCAGCCGGCCAGCGAGACCCATGAGACCGAGCTGCGCAAGCGCCGGATCCTGCTCAAGGATGAAATCTACGCCATGCTGAAATCCTGAACAGGAGACAAGGCTTCCCGGCGATCATTCTTCGGTGGAAAATGTACACTCCGCCGCACCGCTCGCGTAAGAGATCTTAAATTCTATAGTGAATAGGGTCTTTCAGGAATTGCCCTGAAAGACCCTAGCGCATGACGCATACTGCACCTCATTCCGGCGTTCCGGTCGGGCCGCACGGCCGTGCCGGGGTGGCTGACCTGGTGCGTCGGCCAGGAATCGCCCATATCCTGCTGACACTTGCCGCCTGTTTGATCATTACGGGCGCAGCACAGCTGACGCGCGGTACCGGTGACATCGCGGCCATTTGGCCTGTCAATGCGACCCTCCTGGCCGTGATGCTGAAGTGGCCGCGTGCGCAATGGCCGTCGCTGTTTGGCTGCCTGTTCCTCGGCAGCCTGCTGGCCAATTTGATCATGGGTGATCCGTGGCTGCGCTGCGTCATCCTCAGCGCCGCAAATTGCGTTGAAGTTCTCATTGTTGCGTTGATGCTCTGCCGGAAATCCAGACCCGACATTATTCGCAAGTCCGGCATCATGAAGCTGTTTGCCGCTACGCTGGTTGCTTGCAGCGTGTCGACACCGATCGCGCTTGCCGGGCTCGCGGTAACAGGCGCGGCCTTGGCAGGGCAGGCGCCCCTGCTCTGGTTCTTCAGCCACATGCTTGGCCTGCTTCTTTTTGCACCGCTTCTCTGGGCGCTCATGGCGAAGCGTGAGTCTTCAGGTGTGAAAGCTGGCTGGAAGTCTTTCCTGGAAGCCTTGCTGGTGGTCGTCGTGACGACGGGCGTTTTCGCGCAGTCGATCTATCCGCTGCTTTTCCTGGTGCCGCCGGTGCTTGTGCCGCTGACGTTCCGTCACGGCGCGCGCGGGGCAGCGGTCGCACTGCTGGCAGTGACCGTGATCTCGATTGGGTTCACTTATGCCGGCAGGGGGCCGACCGTGCTGGCAGATGGGGGATTTGTCCTTCACATGCTTGTGCTTCAGGCCTTCCTGGCAGCAAACTTCTACGTGGCGCTCTCGCTCGGCGCGTCCGTAGCGGAGCGTCGCCGCCTGACCCTGCGTGCGCGGTATGCAAACCGAAGGTTCCTGAAACGCATGGCCCGTGAAAAGGAATTTCTGGCGCAGGCGGAGTTGGCTGAAGCCATTTCACAGGTTGGCCACTGGACATTGCGTTCGGACATCGGCGCCGTCTTCTGGTCACCTGAAGTGTACCGCATTCATGGCGTGACACCCGAAACCTTTAACCCGACACTGGGCGATGCGCTGGACTTCTACTGCGAGGATGATCGCGAACGGGTCTCAAACCTGATCAAGGAACGTCTGGAAACCGGCGAGGACTGGGATACTGAGGCCACAATCATCCGCCGGTCTGATGGCAGCCGGCGGCGCGTCAGGTCGATTGCCAAGTGCAACCTCGGACCATCGGGCAAGGTTGAGAACATCTTTGGCGTGTTCAAGGACATCACTCAGGAGCACGAACTCTACGAAGCGCTCGCGACGCAGGAAGAACAATATCGGCTGCTTGCGGAGCATTCGACGGATATTGTGCTCAAGTTCGGCGCCGACGGGATCATCAGCTATGCGTCGCCGTCTGCGTCCATCATCACGCCGCCGGAAAAGGCGGTTGGCATGCGGCCAGTCGATTTTGTCGTTCCGGAAGACCGGGAGTTCGCGATCGCCGTGACGCGCGCGCTTTTTACGGGCGAAGACATTGACCCTTCCGTGGCCCGCGAATACCGGGTGCGTCTCAAGGACGGGTCCGTCATCTGGCTTGAAGGACGCCCGCAGGTCATTCGTGATAAACTGGGCAAGCCGGTTGAAGTCGTCTCGTCCTATCGGGATGTCAGCGAGCGGCATGAACGGGAAAAGGCCCTCGCAGAGGCGCGGCTGCTGGCCGAGGCGGCGGCTGTGGCAAGGTCGGAATTCCTGTCGAACATGAGCCATGAAATCCGTACACCGCTGAACGGTGTCATGGGTTTTGCTGACATGCTGAAGACAACACCCCTGTCGGATGATCAGGCCGCCTATGTCCAGCGGATCGTGTCGGCGAGCCGCTCTCTGCTGGGGATCGTCAACGACGTGCTTGATTTTTCCAAGATCGATGCGGGACGCATGGATGTTGAAATGCGCCCGTTTGACCTGCGTGCGGTGATCGACGAGGTTGTGAGCCTTGTCTCGGCGGCGCGGCCCAATCCGCGTGTGCGGATTTCCTATCAGGTGGCGGAGGATGTGGCGGCGCTAGTGGTCGGCGATGAAACGCGTGTCCGTCAGATACTGACGAATATTGTCGGCAATGCAGCGAAATTCACCGAAGCCGGTCACGTCCGGCTGGATGCAAGACTGAAGTCAGGACGGCTGTGCGTGATCGTGGCTGATACCGGCCCGGGCATTCCGGCTGACAAGCTGGACCATGTCTTTACCGGGTTTTCGCAGGCCGACAGCTCGATCACACGCCGTTTCGGGGGGACGGGTCTGGGCCTGTCGATCAGCCGCTCACTGGCCAAACTCATGGACGGCGATCTCAAACTGATCAGCGCGCCAGGCGAGGGAACGAACGCAATACTGACGTTGCCCTACTTCCCGGAACGCCGCTCGGAAACAGCCGATGCATCCGGCATGGTACCGGACCGCAGGGTGCCCGCCGGATCACGGATCATGGTTGTCGATGATGTGGAAATGAACCGGGCACTGGTCGAGGCCGGACTGGCGGCGTCGGGACATCATGTGACGAGCTTTGCCTCGGCGGCCGGCGCCATTCAGGCGCTGGTTGAAGGCGCGATGTTTGACGTCATACTGATGGACATCCAGATGCCCGATATGGACGGGATGACCGCGACACGGTGTATCCGCCAAATGACAGGCGCGGCGAGCCGTATTCCGATTGTCGCGCTGACAGCCAATGCGATGGCCAGCCAGGCAGAAGAATGCCGGGCGGCCGGCATGGATGCGCATTTCCCGAAGCCGATTGACATGAAAGCATTGAATGACCTGATCGCGCAGTTGCTGCACGAGAAGGGCCAAGAGGATGCCCTCCGGTCGGCCAAGGCAGACGCGGCCATCGCGCGGCTGAAAGACGAGTGCCGCCAGGACATCATGGACCTGCCGGGCAAGCTGGGCGCGCTGTTGCGGATAGCGGACCCGGACATGCGGGCAAAGGCGATTGCTGCGCTCGCCCACTCCGTTGCGGGCACGGCCGGCAATTTCGGCTTCAGCGCTGTCTCGGATGCCGCCTTCCGGCTCGAGGCGGTGACCAAGGAGATCATTGCCGGCGCGCCGGTGAAGGCTTCACTGGAAGAGGCCGTGGGTTACTTCATCCGCATAGCCGAACAGCAGGCTGCCTGAGGCCTGTGTCCGCAGGCTTCATGAATCTGGATCGCCAGGGTCCTCGTCGGTGTCCCGGTCGGCCCGGGTATAGCTGGCCGCCTCCGGGTTGCTGCCGAGGATGATTTTGTCGCTGCCCTTGAAATGATCGACGGTTATGTCGCGTTCCGGCGCATGCGGGCCCTTGCCGGGCAGCATCTGGGTCCGCCGGTGCCGGGCCGCTGTTTCGATCTGATCGGCTTCGGCAGGCGACGTGTGAGGGCGTGCTTCTCGGTCGAGTGTCTTGCGCGGCATATCCGGTTCTCCTTTTGCCGGATCAACGGATGCTGCGATAGATCGTTCCCGGGAGGCGGGACCGGGATGTGCGGCGCGGGGGAGGGTGGACGCCGCCACCCGCGCCTGGATTGCCTAGCCGTTCAGACCTGGCCCGTTACTTCCAGCACATCTTCGACCGTGCGCAGGCCGGGTTTGGGGCTGGTGACGAGGACGGCCATGTTGCCGGGCAGGTGCTTGTTGTCGAGCATCTTGTCGTGGGCCGCCGGGATCTGGTCCCAGGGGAAGACTTCCGACATGCCGGGATCAATCCGCCGGTTGATGACCAGCTGGTTGGCCGCACTTGCCTGCTTGAGGTGGGCAAAGTGGCTACCCTGCACGCGCTTCTGGCGCATCCAGAGGAAGCGGGCATCCATGGTGAGGTTGAAGCCGGACGTGCCGGCGCAGATGACGACCATGCCGCCGCGCTTCACCACGAAGACTGAGACGGGGAAGGTGCTCTCGCCGGGATGTTCGAACACGATGTCGACATCCTGCTTGTTGGTGAATTCCCAGATGGCTTTGCCGAACTTGCGCGACTCTTTCATATAGTCGCTGAATTCCGGCCCGTTCACTGTGGGCAGCTGGCCCCAGCAATTGAAATCCTTCCGGTTGAGCACACCCTTGGCGCCGAGGCCGAGCACGTGGTCTTTCTTGTCGTCGGAACTGACCACGCCGATCGCATTGGCGCCTGTCACCGCGCAGAGCTGCACCCCGAAGCTGCCGAGGCCGCCCGAGGCGCCCCAGACGAGCACATTGTCGGCCGGTTTCACGATGTGCGGACGGTGGCCGAACAGCATGCGATAGGCTGTCGCCAGCGTCAGCATGTAGCAGGCGCTTTCTTCCCATGTGAGGTGCTTCGGGCGCGGCATGCACTGGCGCGCCTGCACGCGACAGAACTGGGCGAAGGACCCGTCCGGCGTCTCATAGCCCCAGATGCGCTGGGAGGGGGAGAACATCGGGTCGCCGCCATTGCACTCCTCGTCGTCGCCATCATCCTGGTTGCAGTGGATAACGACTTCATCGCCGGGCTTTACGCGGGTGACCTTGCGGCCGACAGCCCAGACGATGCCCGCAGCGTCGGAGCCGGCAATGTGATAGTCCTGCTTGTGGATGTCGAAGGGCGAAATCGGCTCGCCCAGACCGGCCCAGATGCCATTATAGTTGACGCCTGCAGCCATCACGAGGACGAGCACTTCGTCGGAGTCGATGTCCGGCACGGGAACCTGTTCGAGCTGCATTGCGGTCGACGGACGACCGTGGCGCTCGCGGCGGATGGCCCACGCATGCATGAATTTCGGCACATGGAATTCCGGAGGAATCTCGCCCAGCGCGTAAATGTCTTTCTGTTCTCTGCCCATAATTGAAATACCAATCCTCCAAAATCAGGTCAGGGGGCTGTATGCGCACAATTATTGCGTGTCTTCACAAAGCCCCCGGGTCGCGGCACCTTGGCGTCACGTTCGCGAGGATGCAAGGCATTTGTTGCGGCGCACAATAACGCAACCGTAACAGCGTGACAAAAATGACAATATGCACCATGGCCTACCTCAACGGCGCCTTCTGTTCTGCAGCGGATGCTAGGATATCTCCCTTTGACCGGGGCTTCCTGTTTGCCCATGCCGCCTATGAGGTGACGGCCGTTTATGGCGGTCACCTGGTGGATTTCGGGGGTCATATCGCGCGGCTCGGCCGCACACTGGCCGGGATTGGCATCCCAAACCCCCTGTCGGGCGACGGGTGGGGCAAGGTCCACCGCGACCTGATCGCGTTCAACGACCTGGGCGAAGGCCTGATTTACCTGCAGGTGACGGCCGGGTCCTACGGCCTGCGCGATTTTGCCGGGCCGGAGGAGTTTGAGCCAACCGTGTTCCTCTATGCCGATGCACGGCCGCTGATCGGCACTGCGGCGCGCGACGGGGTCAAGGTCATCTTCCTGGAGGATACGCGCTGGAAGCGGCGCGACATGAAGACGACGCAGCTGTTGTCGCAGGCGCTGGCCTATCGCGCGGCCCGGGAGGCGGGGGCCGATACGGCCTTCATGGTGGAGGACGGCCGGGTGACGGAAGCGGCCTCGGCCAATGCCTGGATCGTCGATGATGCGGGGCATCTGGTGACGCGCGACCTGTCGCCTTCCATCCTGCCGGGGATCACGCGGGCGGGTGTGCTCGACCTGCTGGAGGGATCGGGCATTCGTCTCGTGGAGCGTGCCTTCACACCGGATGAGGCCCAGCAGGCGAAGGAGGCGTTCACGACGTCGGCGGGGGCGATGATCGCGCCGGTTGTTGCGATTGACGGCAAGCCGGTGGCCGATGGTCGGCCGGGGCCGGTGACGCGGCAGATCCAGAGGCTGTATTATCAGGCGATGGGGGCAGACGTGGCCGCTGTTGATGCTGTGGACGGCGTGCCCCACCCAGCTCTGCTGAGCTGGTAATGTGAAGGTATCCACACCGCCAACATTAGGAGCACGCCTATGACGAAGATTATCACAGTTATTGGATTGGATTTGGCCAAGTCCGTTTTTCAAGTTCACGGCATTGATGCTGAGGGCGCAGTTGTTGTCCGTCGCAAGCTGAGCCGGTCGAGAGTTCTCGCCTATTTCAGCAAGCTGGAGCCATGTCTGGTCGGCATGGAAGCGTGTGCGACAGCGCACCACTGGGGTCGAGAGATCAGAGCGCTCGGACATGAGGTTAAGCTAATGCCGCCCCAGTTCGTGAAGCCTTACCTGAAGAGCCAGAAAAATGACATGCGCGATGCCGAAGCGATTTGCGAAGCGGTCACGCGACCGACGATGCGGTTCGTGCCTATCAAGACACCCGATCAGCAAGCCCTTCTTGCTCTACACGGGGTGCGAGATCATTGGGTGCGATTGTCGACCAGGCTGATCAACACATTGCGTGGCTATCTGGCTGAGTTTGGGATCGTAGCCTCCAAGGGTCGGATGGGCGTTGAAGCCATCCTCGACACACTGGCAGATGATCAGGATGATCGCATCCCTGAC
>NZ_LADU01000124.1 GCF_000961795.1 Hyphomonas sp. BRH_c22 | reverse complement strand
CCGTCCAGGTCTTTCATATCCGGCACGCCCAGCAGGGCCAGCAGGCGGGCCACGTCTGCCGCAAGAATGTCCAGCGCCCGCGTGACACCCGCCTCGCCGCCTGCTGCCAGCCCGTAGAGGCACGCCCGCCCCAGCGCCACGCTGGTCGCCCCCTGCGCGATCAGTTTCAGCACATGGCTGCCCCGCCTCACGCCGCCATCGGCGATCACTTCGATCCTGTCCGTGACCGCCGCGCGGACGTCCGGCACCAGGTCCACCACCGGAACCGACGTGTCGATCTGGCGGCCGCCATGGTTTGATAGCCACACCACGCTGGCCCCGGAATCCACCGCCTTGCGTGCATCCTCTGCGGTACTGATGCCTTTCACCGCGAATGGCCCGCCCCATTCCTGCGCCATCCATTCGGCGTCCTTCCATGTCATCGTGCGATCAAACAGCTCGTTGATCACGCCCATGACATCGCGTCCACCCGTGTCCACACCCTGAAAGTTCGCCGGCCCGATCTTGGGTGAGCGGGCCAGATCGAACAGGTAGCCGGGGCGCGCCAGCGCCTGCGTCGCCGTCTTGACGTTCACGGACGGAGGAATGGAAAAACCATTGCGCGGATCGCGCTCGCGCTGCCCGGCCACCGTCGCATCAACCGTCAGTACACAGCCCGTATAGCCTGCCGCCTTGGCCCTCGCGAGAAAGTCGCGCACCAGGCCGCGATCCTTCCAGACATAGACCTGAATGATCTTGGGGATCGTCGGCGCGGCCTTTGCAATGTCTTCAATCGTATGGCTGGCCAGCGTCGATACGGAATAAGGCACACAAGCCGCTTGCGCCGCGCGGGCCGTCGCCAGCTCGCCCTGCATCGGGTGAAACAGACGCGACGCCGCCGTCGGTGACACAAAGAAGGGCTGCGCGCTCGGCTGGCCGAACACAAGCGTTTGCGTCCGGATCGCCGATACATCCACCAGCGAATTCCACACCCATTCGTAATCGCAGAACCGGTCCACCGACCGCCGCAGCGTCAGCTCGTCCTCGGCCCCGCCATCGATATAGTCGAACACCATGCGCGGCAGGCGCTTCCGGGCCAGTGTCCGCAAATCATTTATATTGATCGCCTCAGCCGCTCTCATGTCACCCTCCCCCCCGGTTCAGCGCCGCCCGAACAGGCGCTCAACGTCCGCCAGCTTGAGCTCCACATAGGTCGGGCGCCCGTGATTGCACTGGCCGGAATGCGGCGTCGCCTCCATCTGGCGCAGCAGCGCGTTCATCTCCTCACCCGTCAGGCGCCGTCCGGCCCGCACCGATCCGCGGCACGCCATGTTGCCCATGACTTCCTCGAACCGCTCCTTCAGCGCCAGCCCGGCATCATACTCCGCAAAGTCATCCGCCAGGTCGCGGATCAGGCCAATGGCATCCATCTCGCCGAACAGGGCCGGCGTCGCCCGCACGCATACCGCGCCAGCGCCAAACGCTTCAATCTCCAGCCCCAGCTCGGCCAGCTCGCCTGCCCGCTCAAGCACGCGCGCCGCCTCGTCCTCGGTCAGCTCCACGACATCCGGTATCAGCAGCGCCTGCCGCTTCACGCCGCCCGCCGCCATCTGGCGCTTCATGTCCTCATAGACCAGCCGCTCATGCGCCGCATGCTGGTCAACGATCACGATACCATCGGCCGTCTGCGACACGATATAGGTTTCGTGCAGCTGCGCCCGCGCCACGCCAAGCGGAAAGTCCGCCTGCGGCGCATCCGGCACGTATTCCACCCGCGCCGTGGGGGCATCGCTATAGTCATAAGGCTCCGACGGCGCTTCGGCATGGCCCCTGCGCTCATACGTTTCGGCCCGCTGGATGGGCGCAACATGCCCTCCGCCGGACCCTGCCCGCGACTGGAACAGCGCACCCGTCGGCATCGGCGCCTCCGGCCTTGCCCGGCCAAGCGCAAACCCAGCCACGGTCGTCGAGGCCCGGTGCCCCGCCGCCGCCAGCGAATGGCGCAGCGCGCCGATCATCAATCCCCGTACATTCCCCGCATCGCGGAAACGCACTTCCGTCTTCGCCGGGTGCACGTTCGCATCGACATATTCCGGGTCGAGATCCACGAACAGGGCCGCCATCGGGTGCCGGTCTCGCGCCAGGAAGTCCTGATAGGCCGCGCGGATGACCCCGTTCAGCATCCGGTCCTTCACCGGGCGGCCATTGACGAACATGAACTGCATCTGGGCATTGCCGCGATTGAGCGTCGGCAGGCCGGCAAACCCGGTCAGCCGCACCCCCTCGCGTTCGGCATCAATCGCCACGGCATTGTCGCGGAAGTCGCGCCCCATGATCGCGCCAAGGCGCGCCAGCTGCCCGTCTTCGCCCTCCGGTTCGGCCGCATGGCGGAACAGGCTGCGCCCATTGCTTTCCAGGCTGAACGCCACAGTGGGGTTGGCCATGGCCAGCCGCTTGACGACATCGGACACGGCCATCGTCTCCGCCCGTTCGCCCTTCATGAATTTCAGCCGCGCCGGCGTGGCATGGAACAGGTCGCGCACCTCGATCCGCGTGCCCGTCTCGCCCCGCCCGGTGAAGGCGGCCGGCCGCGGCCCCTCGATCCGCCCCGCCTCGACGAACACGTCGGCCGCATCTTCTCCCGCCGCCCGCGAGGTCAGCGTCATCCGGCTGACCGATGCGATCGATGGCAGGGCCTCTCCCCGGAACCCCATCGTGTGGATGTTCAACAGGTCGACCCGCCCGTCTGCGCCCGGCGACAGCTTGGACGTCGCATGCCGCTCCAGCGCCACCAGAAGGTCGTCAGCCGACATGCCGCATCCGTCATCCTCGATGGTGATGCGCTTCAGGCCGCCCTCTTCAATGGCAATTGCCACACGCGCCGCCCCGGCATCGAGCGCGTTCTCGACCAGTTCCTTCACGGCGGCGGCAGGGCGCTCCACCACTTCGCCAGCCGCGATGCGGTTGACCACATCGGGCGGCAACCGGCGGATCTGGGGCTTCGGGCGAACGGAATCAGGCATGGAACAATAGTAGACCAGCCCGCAGGCTTTGTCGCGGGCAGCATCAGTCGTGCAATGTGTCGCGAGCCCGGACGGTTGCAACGGTCCCGGCGAAGGCACACAATGGGCTGAGACCCGTTTGAAAAGGATTCTTGCGTCATGCCGCCACTGCTCAAGTCAGCCGCCGCGTTTTCCGTCATTGCCTTCCTGACCGCTTGTGGCGGTTCGGGCACAGAGGCCGAAACTCAGAGCACACCTGCAGCCACCACGCCGGCGACAGAAGCGGCGCCCGCCCCTGCCGCAACGCCTGTCGCGGATCCAGTCGCCACGCCCGCTGCTGCACCAGTCGGCGAACCGAACGCCGAGTTCGCCAGCCTCCCGGCCCCTTACAACACCGCGGACTACGCGCTCGGCAAGCGCACGTTCAAGCTGTGCGTCTCCTGCCATCTCACTGCCGAGGGCGCCGGCAACCTGGTCGGCCCCAACCTGCACGGCCTGTTTGGCCGCGAAATCGGCACGCTGGAAGGCTTTGTCTATTCTGACGCGCTGATGGAAGCCGACTTCATCTGGGAGCCGGGCCATCTCGATGAATGGCTGGCCAATCCGCGCGCATTCCTGCCGGGCAACCGGATGAGCTTTGCCGGCGTGCGCAGGCCTGAAGACCGGCTTGCCCTGATCGCCTACCTTATGCTGGAAACCGGCTATGAAGCCCCGGAAACGGAAGAGACGCCCGCGCCCTAGCGGCGCGTCGCCAGCGCGATGAGGTAGGCATTCTCCTCATAGATCCCGCCAAATTCCTCGCGGTATCCGACCGATACGTCGAAATGCCCGAAATGATAGCCGACCTGGCTCTCGAACTTGTTCAAGTCGGCGCTGTCATTGCTGCGCTCCAGCCAGACCTGCTGGGTCACGAATATCGGGTCGGACACGTCAGCACCATAGCCGAATTCCGCCCTGCGGCGCAGGCATCCATCCTGATGGCTGATCAGCGCGACGTCGCTGAACAGATAGAATCCCAGCGACTTGCGCACGCCTGAATAGCCGCCGCTGACCCGCGCCTCACCGCCCCATTCATCGCAGCCGAACGTGCCGGCAATCGCGTTGCCATAGACGGCCCCCGCCTCGGCGCCAAACGTGAATCCCTTGCGCGACCAGAGCTGGCGCCGCAGCGACACGCGATAGGACTGCCGGTCGATCGCCCCGATACTGTCTTCATAGAAAACCGCCTCGGTCTTGCCCGTCAGCGTCAGGCGGTCGGTCAGCCCGTATTCGCCATAGGTATCGGCCCGCATGCCATCCAGTCCGCCCAGCGTTTCCGCCGAGACGAGGCCGCGCACATAGAAGCCGCCGGCATCACGCGCCCATGGCCCGGCCTCGGCCGGTATGGCCACGACAAGCGCGCCAACAAGAACAGCCCCCAATCCCCGCATGGTTGAAAACCTAAGGGAAAGATCCGCGATCGCCCAGAAGATTCTGGCGCCGACGGAAATCGCTGCATCAGACGTCCCAGGCCGCGTTCTGCAGCACGATGCGATAGCCGTCAGGATCCTCGAATGTGACCCCCTTCACGTCCCAATAGGCATTGAAGGCGCGCACCGGGCTGAACCCCGCCCCACGCATGCGCTGCACGGCCGCATCGAACCGCTCAGGCTCCGGCAGGTAAAAGAGCAGCAGATTGTCCTCGGTAGGCGCGCGTCCGGCCGCATGACCATGCGCCCTTGTGAACTCGAGATGATACGGCGCGCCCGGATGGCCGAGCATGATGCCATCGAAATCACCATGCCCGCGAAACGCGTAAAGGACTTCAAAGCCCAGCCCGTCGCGATAGAAGGGCAACAGGGCATCAAGATTATCGGTGGGCCGGGCAATCCGGATCGTGGCGTCTTCAACTGTCATGTCTGCTCCCTGATGTGTGGAGCGTGACCTATCCCGCCTCAACCTCGGTTGAGGTCAAGCGCCATCACCGGCTTTCGCCCAAAAGAAAGCCCCCGCCAGGGTGGCGAGGGCTTTTCAGGGGACGCGAATGATCGCGTTGTCCGCTTAGAGGCGAAAGCGGATCTGGTCGGACCAGAAGCGCTCGAGGCGCGAAATGGTCTTGTTCAGTTGCGACAGGTCGTCGTGGCGAACACTCGCCGTTGGCTCAAGGGCCGTTGCCTGCTTTTCGAACAGGTTGGCGACACGGTCGCGCACCTTGAGGCCACGCTCGGTCAGGCGCAGCGTCACAGTACGCTTGTCGTCTTCAGAGCGGGTCTGGATCAGGTAGCCGCCCTCCTGCAGTTTCTTGACGTTGTAGGACAGGCTCGTGCCGGCAAAGGCACCGCGGGCCCGCAGGACCGAAGCGGGCGCTTCGTCATCGCCAATCTCGTAGATCAGCAGGGCCTGGACGCCGGTCAGCGACCGTTCACCACCGCGCTCGAGGTCGTCCTTGACGACGTCGTGAAGACGGCGATGCGCCTGTTCAAGAAGGGACAGAGACTTGAGAAAAGACTCGCCAACGGAAAGGGGTGCAGTTTCCTGCATATCGGAGATCATCATTACTTCCACCATCACTCAACTTTTGTTGTAGTTTGAGTAGATTTACGCGATCAATCCTAATTATTTGATAATCATGCTCCCGCTTCAAGTGTAGAATGTTAACAAATGGTCAAATGCATTAACCGTTACTGCCGCGTAACGTGTTTTACCGCCAAATCACGCCAGTTTTACGCCCTGCACGCGAATTTTGGTCGCCCCGCGTGTGGGGGCGGCCATCAATGCATGGTGAATACTTGGTAAACTTGGACGCGCGGCAGAACTAGGCGAAAGTATCGGCCGTCGTTACGCCCATATACTTGGGGCTGGGCCCATGCTTGTTCGGCGCGGGCTTGCTGTCCAGGATCATGAAGACGAGCAGGATCAAGCCACCGACATAGGGAACGAAACTGATCAGGTACAGCCAGCCGCTCAGGTCCTGGTCGTGCAGGCGCCGCACGGTGATAGCGATGGACGGGATGATCTGGTAGAGCCCGAACAGTATCGTCAGGATCGGAATGAACTGGGGATCCCCATATTCGGTCGTCCCGTAGAACGCGACGCTCAGGATCCCGTCAACGACCAGGGCCACGATAAAGGTCAGGATGACGAAAAGCGTATAGCCCCAATACTCAGACCGGCGGGCACGCCCGTTGAACTGGAAATAGTTCTTTGTCAGGGCCCGCGTGAAATAGGTCCACAGCCCGTCACCCTTCAGCGGTACCGCTGCCGCATAGCTCGCCGTCGGCATCATCGGCGCCGCGCCCGCATAGGCCGGCTGGGCGGGCGCAGGCTGCGCCGGTGCGGCTGCCGCCCCCAGCGCATAGATGTCGCGCGCCTCTTCACCCATGCCGACGAAATCCACCGTCCGGCCCGGTTGCAGCACGGCGCCATTGCGCACCTGCACCTGCGAGAACTGATAGCGCATGCCATCTTCACCCAGGATCAGGCCGGCCCCATCCGGGCCATCGGATTTCAGAACCTCTCCGCGCATGCTTGTCTCCCTCAGCTGCCCAAGGGGTTTCTGGCCGAATTGCAAACGGCTTGTCCAGTCTCAATCGAATTGAAGTTCGTCCGCGCCAAGGGGCTCGAAATAGCGCGCAACGTCGACCTCCGTCACATCCTCAAGGCGCGCGGGCGACCATTTCGGCGCATTGTCCTTGTCCACGATCACCGCCCGCACACCTTCCAGGAAGTCCGCGCTCTGCACCTTGCGCCACCCGATCCGGTATTCCATCCGCATATTGTCCTCGAAACGCTCCAGCCGCCCCCCTTCGCGCAACTGGCGCAAGGCCACTTTCACGGTCTCGGGAGACTTGGTGCGCAACACAGCCACCTGTTCGCCCGCCCAGTCGCTGCCATCGGCCTCGAGCGCGGCGATGATCCCTTCAGCCGTGTCCGGCGCGAAGCAGCGGTCGAGGATCTCCCGGTGCGCCTCGAAACTCCCCGCCGGCACCGCATGGCTCACGGCGCGCAGGATCTCGTTCAGCAGATCGGCGGCATCGACCGAGAAATCGGCCCCTTCGATCTGCTTCTTCAGGTTGGGCACCAGCTCGGACGGCATGAAATGCGTCGCCACACGCGCCGCCGCCACGTCCGCGCCCTTCAGCCGCGCCCCTGTCAGCGCCAGCCATGTGCCCAGCGCGCCGGACAGGCGCGGCAGGAACCAGCCCCCGCCGACGTCCGGGAACAGGCCAATCCCCGTTTCCGGCATGGCAAACACGGTCCGCTCGGTCGCCACACTGTGCGATCCATGCACTGACAGGCCCACGCCGCCGCCCATCGTCACCCCGTCCATGATCGCCAGCACGGGCTTGGGAAACGCCTCCAGCGCCGCGTTCATCCTGTATTCCACATTGAAGAAGGCCCGCGCCTCACTTGCATCGCCCGCCCCGCTTTCGGCCAGCATGCGAATGTCCCCGCCCGCGCAGAAGCCCCGCGTACCTTCCTCATGCTCGATCATGACGAGATGAATGGTCGGATCGCCCGCCCACCGCTCCAGCGCCGACAGGATGCTCTCACACATCGGGGCATTCAGCGCATGCAGGGCTGCGGGCCGCGTCAGCGTAATACGCCCCAGTCGTTTCCGGGCGGTGATCCGAACATCTTCAGTCATCGGCGCGTCCTTTTTCGTTTCTTTTTCGAATGCTTCAAAACTGCACTTATCACAGCAATATCCGTTTACCAGTTTCTGTCATCTTACCTTCTGGACGCACAATCGCTTACCGTTGCGTCCGAGAGGATCGACGATGAATACGACCATGAATCGCAGGGGAAGCCGCACCAGCCTGACAGAGAACGGCATGATCCGGCTCGGCCTCTTCAAGCGTCTGGCCTGCGAAATTCGCGACGTATCCCCCGGCGGTGCGCGCATCGTGACACCGGAAGGCACCACCCTTCCCGAGCAGTTCGTCATGCACATGCCCCAGTTCAAACGCCCCCGCACCTGCATCCGCCGCTGGCAAAGCGGCCGCGAAATCGGCGTCGAATTCAAGATCGACTAGCCAGACCCGCCAAAAACCCTCGCCCCACACACCGTACTCATCCTGAGCGAAGTCGAAGGATGAAGGAGGCGGCGCACCCCCTCCCCGCCCGCGCCCGTGCTTCGACTTCGCTCAGGATGAGCGCTCCCAAAACGCCGGGCCAGCAGGCGCATCAGGCGCCGCCTAGCGCCTCGGCGCCGCGACCACCGTATCACAATGCCAGCATGACTCGCCCATGTCCGAGCCAATCGGGCTGCCGGGCGGCACGTCGGTTACCGGCACAGCCGGAGAGGCTGGCGCGGCAGGCTGGCTCAGATGAGCCGTGATGCGCCGGATGATATCGCCGCGCGTTGCGGCATCAGCGCCCTGCCCCTTCACGGCGATGCGCCCGCCAAGTGCGCCGAGATAGGCATTCGTCCGCGCGGCCACTTCCGGCGTCGCCCCGCCATTCGCCGCCAGGTCGATCAGCAGCGAGGCATAGCGCACCTGCTCCCGGCGCAGGATATCACCCTGCCGCGGCGTGGCCGGTGCGGCGAACACCACCGCCTCCACGCTGGCCAGCACGTCTTCATAGCTCAGCGCCCCTGCATCCCGCCGCTGCGTCTCGATCAGGCGCGCCGCCCGTGACGGATGCAACAGCGCTTCCAGCGTTTGCGACGCGGCGGTATCGGCCGCTGTGACCAGGTCGAACATGGCGCCTGTCGCGCCCGGGAAAAACTCCCCGCCGGAGGCTGAACCGGAAAACGCATCCAGCGGCGTGTTGAGCAGGTTCAGCGTCGCGTCCGGCAGGTCCAGCACCGCCGGATCGAGCGTCGCCACCAGCGCAGCCAGCGCAGCACGCTGACGGTCCGCCGGTACCGGCGCGCCCGTCTCGCCGCCATCTCCGCGCACGGAATAGCGGAAATCATACCCGCCAACCAGTTTTGCCGCCGCATTCACCTGGTAGCGATGATAAAGGTAAAGCGGCACGATCACTTCGCGCAGCTTCGGCACGCCCTCTCCCGCCCCGATATTGCCAAGCCCGAACCGGCCGAGCGCAATCTGCCTGACGTGCATGGTCTCGTTCAGCGTCGCCACAGGATCGCCGCCATTGTCCCAGACGCTTGCATACGGGTGAGCCGTTCCCACGCTGCGCCCCTGCGCATCATCCACGAACCGCAGCCCGCTTTCATAGGCCGCCAGCAGCACCGCCTCGCCCTCAGCCTTGCCATCACTTCCCTCCGGATACTGCGCATAAAGCCAGGCGGCCGCCGCCTTGTCCCATTCCCCGATGCCCACCGCATAGGCCTGCGAGAAATCCAGCGTGCGATTGCGCCGCGCCGTCACCAGCGGCGCCGGATAATCCATCACTGAGGCGCGATCATTGCTGGAAGCCGCAAAATTATGCGCAAAGCCCAGCGTATGCCCCACCTCATGTGCAGACAGCTGGCGGATACGCGCCAGTGACAGCTCGACCGGGTCATCCGCCGCGCCGGTGCCGGTCTTGTCCGTGCCGGCCAGCCCCTCGAAGATCATCCGATCCTGCCGAACGCGCTGGCTGCCCAGGATGACATTAGCCTTCAGCATTTCGCCCGTGCGCGGATCATACACGCCGCCGCCATACGACCAGCCCCGCGTCTGCCGGTGCGTCCACTGGATCATGTTGTAACGCACGTCCAGCGGGTGCGCGCCTTCCGGCAGCACCTCCACGCGATAGGAGTCCGGAAAGCCCGCCGCTGCAAAGGCATCGGCCCACCACATCGCGCCCTCGATCAGCGCCTGCCGGATCTGCTCCGGCGCGCCGGAATCGACATAGAAAACCAGTGGCGCCTTTGCCGGGCTGCTCGCCGCCGCGGGGTCCTGCTTCTCCAGCCGGAAACGGCGCGCGAATGACTGGCGCACGCTGCCAGACAGCGGCGCGGAGAAATCATAGAAGCCGACATCAATCGCCCCGCTGCGCGGATCGAACATGCGCGGGCGATAACCATCGTCCGGCAGGCGCACCAGCGACTGGTGCTGCACCAGCGTGAAGGCCCGTCCGTCCGCCGCCGTCGCCACAACCTGCGATTTCGGCGTATCACTTGTCAGTGTCAGGAAGGCATCAAACTCGGCATTGTCGGGAAAGCTCAGCGCCTGCGATACGTCCGGCATCGACCGGTCTTCCGCGATCGAGAACTCCCCACCATCGTCATGGCCCTTCAGCGCGCCGCGCACATCCAGCGCATCGCGCGTCAGGAAGCCCGACAGGTCCACCAGCAAGGCGCCCTCAGGCGATTCCGAAATGATCTCCCCGGCCCAGATGAACGAGCGCGCAAAGGATTCCCGCACCGCCTTGCGCTCCAGCGCATTGTCGGCGCTCGCCCGATAGGTCCAGTTTTCCTTCTCCGCGATCACCTTCTTGCCAATGCGCCGGAACGCCAGGATCTGCCCGCCATCGAAATAGCCGCGGTCGAGGCCAATCGGGTTGGACCCGAGCCCTGCCGTCAGCGACGATGCATGAATCGCCCGCAGCGACACGCCTTCCGCGTCCGGCGCCGGAAACGCCGCCAGCACGCGCCCGCGCTTGGCGTCCACATAGAGATCAAGAAAGCCCGCCTTCAGCGTCAGCCCCCTTGTCGCACTCGCCCAGTCCGCCCCACCCGGCGCCTCTGCGGCAACCGCCGCTTTCGGCTGCGCGGCACACGCCACCGGAAACACGGCAAAAACCGCAAGCAATAGCGAGGCAACAAGACGCATGAATTCTCTCCGGGAATCGCTGGCTGTTCCTACGCTGCCGCAATTGGCCGAAAGGTTCAAATCGTTTCCGGTGGACAGCTCTGGAAACAGCCCTGAACTTGGCGGGCAATGCCCCTTCATCCTCAACGACACAGGAGCCCTGTCATCCTCTTCATTGTCGCACCAGCGTCGAGACCGTCGCGTGAAAGCGACCTTCTTATAAAAGGCACTGGACAGTTTATTGAAAATCGATATGCCTCTGCCAATGACATATTCACCGACAGATCGCCGTGATGCCTGGATAACGATTTCGATATTCCTGGTAATCGTATGCTGCCTCAGCGCGATTGCGCATTATGCGATCCTCGAGCTTAACCCCACCAGCCTCTACATAGGCACATTAATGGTGTGTCCGGCGATCGCCGCCCTGGTGACTCAAAAGATCAGGGGCCGCACAATCTCCAGCCTGCCATGGGCGTGGGGAAACTGGCGCAGCAATTTTCAGGCCTACCTGATTCCGTTGATCTATGTCGCATTGGCTTATGGCCTGATCTGGACATTCGGTCTCGGGGTGCCGTTGAATCCTGAGACCATTTCCGAATGGTCTGCGGAACTTGGCTTTCCGCCGAATGCGCCTGCCTTGTCGATGCTTGTCATGATCGGTCTGCTGGCCAGCGTCCAGTTTATCAAATCCCTCGGCTCAATTGCCGGGGAAGAGATTGGCTGGCGCGGCTTTCTTGTCTGGGAACTTCGCAAAGTCATGCCATTTGGCACCGTGTCCATCGTCAGCGGCCTGATATGGGCAGCCTGGCACTATCCCATTGTCATCAAGTATGGCGGCGGTGACCCCCTGTTCCAGGTCGCATGCTTCACGCTCATGATAACAAGCATGTCCGTGATCATGACGTATTTCACATTCAAGTCCGGCAGCCTCTGGCCCGCCGTCATGTTTCACGCCGCCCATAATATCTTCATCCAGAAGATCTTCACGCCCCTCACTGTGACAACCGAGGCCACACAGATGTGGATCGATGAATTTGGACTCATGGTCCCGCTTGTCGTGACCGCCTTTGCCATCGTCTACTGGCGAAAAGCGAAGTCCGAAGGGTTCTGAGAAACACCATTTCTTGACGCTCAGTATCGGCGGTCAAAGTTACCCGCCAATCACCCCTTCAACATATCCCGCGAAATGATCACCCGCATGATCTCGTTCGTGCCTTCGAGGATCTGGTGCACGCGCAGGTCACGCACGATGCGCTCCACGCCATAGTCGGCCAGATAGCCATAGCCGCCATGCACCTGCAGCGCGTCATTGGCCACATTGAACGCCGTGTCCGTGACAAACCGCTTCGCCATCGCGCACCAGCGCGTCGCATCCGGCGTCTTGCCGTCGAGCCGCGCCGCCGCCTCGTACAGCATCACGCGCGCCGCCTGCAGTTCGGTCTCCATGTCGGCCAGCTTGAACTGCATCGACTGGAATTCCGCCAGCGCCTTGCCGAACTGCATGCGCTCTTTCGCATAGGCCACCGCCTTGTCCAGCGCCAGCTGCGCCCCGCCCAGCGCGCAGGCCGCAATGTTCAGCCGCCCGCCATCGAGGCCCGCCATCGCAAAGCGGAAGCCATGCCCCTCCTCGCCGATCCGGTTCGCCGACGGCACGCGCACGCCATCGAGGATCACCTGCGCCGTCGGCTGGCTCTTCCAGCCCATCTTGCGCTCATTCGCACCAAAGCTGAGGCCCGGCGTATCCTTCTCGATAATGAAGGCCGACACGCCCTTTGCGCCATCATCCGATGTGCGCGCCATCAATACGTACACGTCCGATGTGCCGGCGCCGGAGATGAACTGCTTGGTGCCGGTGATGACATAATCGTCGCCATCCTTCACCGCCTTCGTCTTCAGGCTCGCCGCGTCCGATCCCGCGCCCGGCTCGGTCAGGCAATAGCTCGCAATCAGCTCCATCGAGGTCAGCCGCGGCAGCCAGGCCTTGCGCTGCGCCTCAGACCCGAACGTGTCCACCATCCAGCTTGCCATATTGTGGATCGAGATGAACGCTGCCGTCGACACATCGCCATAGGACAGCTGCTCGAAGATCAGCGCCGCATCGGTCCGCGTCAGGCCCGATCCGCCGACATCCTCCTTCACATAGATGCCCGCAAAGCCGAGTTCCGCCGCGTCCCGGATCACATCGACCGGGAAATGGCTGTCCCGGTCCCAGGCTTCCGAATGCGGCAGCAGGCGGTCTTTGGCAAATTTCTGCGCCATGTCACGGATCATGGCCTGCTCATCGGTAAACATTGCGCTCATTGGCTTTTCGTCCCTGACTGACTAGAAACCAGACCAATGACAAACAGCCGCAGCGAGAGTCAATGCAAAGCCTCCCCGAAGACTATTCGATCACTCGGTCGGCCAGGGATGAAATCCCGGCCCTGATCGCGGTCGATCTGGCCGCTGGCGGGCTGTTTGCCGATACCGGGCTCCTGTCCGAGGAGGCCCTCGCCGACCATGTCCCCGCGGAAGTCTTCGAACACGCCCTTGAGGAGAACGACCTGCTCGTCGCCCGCGACCGCAAGGGCCGGCCCGTCGGCTTTGCCCTCACCTCCCAGCGCGGCGGAACGCTCTATCTCGACCAGATCAGCGTCCACCCGGACCATGGCCGCCGGGGCCTCGGTCGCGCCCTGATCGCCCGGGTTGCCGGCGAGGCGCGCACCCGCAAGCTGCGCTGCATCACGCTGTCCACCTTCCGCGACCTCGCATGGAACGGGCCGTACTATCGCAGCCTCGGTTTCCGCGAGATTCCGCAGGCGAAAATGGCCGGCTGGATGCGCGACCTCGAAAGCGTCCAGGCCGCCAGCCTCGATGTGTCGCAGCGCTGCTTCATGATACGCAAGGTGAAGTGGTTGTAGCGGCCCCCGATTTGCCGCATCTATCCGCCCATGACCCAGTTCCCCCAATCCTTCCCCGCCACCCGCATGCGCCGCCTGCGCCAGTCCCCCTGGATCCGCAGCCTCGTCGCCGAAAACACGCTCACGCCCGCCGATCTCGTCTGGGCCATATTCGTGCATGATGGCGAAGGCCGCGTGCCCGTCGGCTCCTTGCCGGGCATAGACCGGCTCAGCGTCGCCGAGGCCGCCCTCACGGCCAAACGCGCCAGCGCGCTCGGCATCCCCGCCATCGCCATCTTCCCCTATATTGGCCCCGAGGGGAAAGACGAGACCGGCTCCGGCGCGCTCGACCCTGACGGCCTCGTCCCCCGCGCCCTGCGCGCCATGAAGGATGCCGCCCCCGAAATCGGCCTCATCACCGATGTCGCCCTCGATGCCTATACAAGCCACGGCCATGACGGCCTGCTCGATGCCGACGGCACCATCCCGAATGACGCCACCGTCGAAAAGCTGTGCATCCAGGCCCTCGCCCACGCCGCCGCCGGGGCCGACAGTGTCGCCCCCTCAGACATGATGGATGGCCGCATCGGCGCCATCCGCACGGCTTTCGACGAGGAAGGCTTCACCAATATGATGATCCTCGCCTATGCCGCCAAATATGCCAGCGGCTTCTACGGCCCCTATCGTGACGCCATCGGCTCGGCCAAGTCCCTCAAGGGCGACAAGAAAACCTACCAGCAGGACCCCGCCAACAGCGACGAAGCCCTGCGCGAGGTTGCGCTCGACCTCGCCGAAGGCGCCGACATGGTCATGGTCAAACCGGGTCTTCCGTATCTGGACATTGTCCACCGCGTCTCCGCCACCTTCGGCGTGCCCACCCTCGCCTACCAGGTCTCCGGCGAATACGCCCAGATAAAAGCCGCCGCCCAGAACGGCTGGATCGACGGCGACCGCGTCATGATGGAATCCCTCATGTGCTTCAAACGCGCAGGGGCAAGCGGCATCATCACCTACTTCGCGGAAGAGGCGGCGGAGAATCTGGGCTAGCCCCCCACACTGAACTCATCCTGAGCGCTATAAGACGGCCATGGCGTTCTGGGTCTATCTTCTGCTGTGTGCGGACGGGAAATACTATGTCGGCTCCCACAGGGGAGACGACGTGGAAAACCGCGTCTGGGCGCACAATGAAGGCATCGATCCCAAGGCCTTCACGTTCAGGCGCCGGCCTGTTGAACTGATCTGGGCTGGCGCGTTCCCGGACCCTGGCAGCATGGTCAATTTCGAACGCCAGATGAAAGGCTGGAGCCGGGCGAAGACGGAAGCCTTCATTCTCGGTGACTGGACCCGGCTCAAGACCTTGTCGAAATCGCAAACCGCGCCGCCCATCCGGGAATTGGGAAAGTTCCACAAACTCGCCCACCCGGACACCCTACATGAACCGGACTCGTCCTCGCCCCCCCACACCAGACTCATCCTGAGCGAAGTTGAAGGATGAACGCAACAGCGCATACCCGCCCCGCCCGCGCCCGTGCTTCGACTTCGTTCAGCATGAGCGCTTCGGAGACGCTTTCTCACGCCCAAACCTCACAAATCCGTAATCCACGCCACCCTTCACCGCCCATTCATCCGCGCAGTGCCATCTCAATCCTGACACGATCCCGGCCTACCCCTCGCCGGTCAATTCAGGAGCCTCCCATGATCCGCACCCTTTGCCTTGGACTTGCCGCCACATGCCTCACCGCCGCGCCCGCATGGGCCGAGGACCGGTCCGAACAGGTCGCCACCTGCATGATCAGCCACGCCACAGAGGCTGACATCTCCCAGATGAAACAGCTCATGCTGCTGGCCCTGCAGGAGAAGAAGCAAGAGGCAACCAGCGTTCTGGGCTCGCTCATGCTGACGGCCGGCCTCAATGCCTCCGGCAATTGCGGCGTCGGCTTCAATGAAGTGGGCACGCCCATGTTCGAATACGCCATGCGCCTCTATGGCGAACATCTCGGCACCGTCGTCCTGGAACGCTCCCTCGATGCCATGGACCTGCCCATGCAATAGCAGGGCACGGGGGGCGCAGTCACCTGTTCCCCCCGCGCGCCTTCTGCTAGCCTTGGCGCTGCGCCAATGGACCCTGCCCGGATATGCCCCAGCTCCTCATCGTCTACCATTCCCGCACCGGCGGCACGCGCCAGATGGCCGAGGCCGCCTGCGCCGCCGCCAGCGATGAGACAGAAACGATCCTGAGGCGCGCCCGCGACGCCACGCCGGAAGACCTGCTCGCCGCCGATGGCTACCTGTTCGCCGCGCCGGAAAACCTCGCCGCACTGTCCGGCGAGATGAAGGAATTTTTCGACCGTTGCTATTACTCCGCCCTCGGACAGATCGAAGGCCGCCCCTATGGCCTCATGGTCTGCGCCGGGTCTGATGGCGAAAGCGCCGTCAAGCAGGCCGCCCGCATCGCCACCGGCTGGCGCCTCAAACAGGTCCAGCCGCCGCTCATCGTCTGCACCCATGCCCAGACGCCGGAAGACATTCTCGCTGAAAAAACCATCCCCGAAGTCGATCTCGCCAGGTGCCGCGATCTCGCCGCCGCCCTCGCCGCCGGCATCGCCATGGGCGTGTTCTGAGCAGGCAAAGAACCGCGCTCACACCGCCCTAATACGACCGCCTCGGCGTCACCATGGATTCGGCTCGGTCGGCATAGAAGGCACGGATCAGGTCCGGCAGCGGCTTGTCGTCACCCCGGCTCATGTCATCCGCCCACGTCACGGCCGAACAAAGGTCTGACACGAAGGCAGAGACGCGCTCATTGCCCGGCACCAGGCCGACATATTGCTCCTGCCTGAGTCGATAGGCATGCGCATTGGTCTGGTGGAACAGGCCGAGGATACAGGCCTGCTCCGCCGGCTCGGCATCATGCTTCCAGTCCGGCCACGGACGGCCATCAAGCGGCTCGCCATCGCAGATGCGAAACACGAACCGCGTCGACAGGCCGGTGCAATATTCCGGCGTCGGCAATATCGAGTCTATACGCCAGGACGCTTCGTCTGCGTGCTGCATGATCATTGCCATATGCGCGTGGGCTGCGCCGGGCATGGTCCCGGCATCCGGCCTTGCGCTCGCAATCCATATCCCGATTCCCGCCCCAACCGCAATCACCGCCCCACCCAGACCGAGCCCTATGGGCAAGATCCCTTTCATGCCGCCCCCCGATTCGTTTTATATACTAATCAGAACACAAATCAGATCGTGAGTAAAATACGCCTCATCGGCAGGCACGCACGCAAATTCCGGCTGCCAGACCCCGGAATTTATTGCACAGGCCGCCGCGATTCCGTACCAATGGGCCTATCACATGCACGGAGAGCCTCATGACGCACCGCCAGATCCCCTTCGCCCTTGCTGCCCTCGCCAGCCTCGCTTTGCTCAGCGCCTGCGGAACCGGCGACGCGCCCGTTGACGCTGAAGCCGCCACGACACCCCTCTCCAACGGCCTGACCGCCGCCGAAACAGTCGAGGCCCGCCAGACCCATCTGAAGGCCGTCGGCAAGGCATTCAAGACGATCAGCGACAATCTCAAGTCCGGCGAACCCGACCTCGCCGCCATACAGGCCGCCGCTGCCAGCGTGCCCGCTGAGACGTCCGGCATGGCAGACTGGTTCCCCGAAGGCTCCGGCCCCGCCTCCGGCGTCAAGACAGATGCCCTGCCCGTCATCTGGGAAACGCGCACCGATTTCGACACGAAGCTCGCCGATTTCCAGGCCGCCGCCACCACGCTGGGCACGGTCGCTGCCGCCGGTGACATCGCCGCCATCACCGAGGCCTTCGCCGCCACTGGCGCCACCTGCAAGGCCTGCCACCAGACCTATCGCGCAGACGACTAGCGCCGATGGCCCCGCCCGCCGCGCGCGTCCTCGTCTGGGACTGGACCGTCCGTCTCTTCCACTGGCTCCTCGTCCTTGGCATTGTGGCCATGTGGTGGACGGCCGAACAGGGCATGATGGACTGGCACCGCCGCCTCGGCCTCATCCTGCTGGGCCTCATCGTCTACCGGCTCGTCTGGGGCCTGATTGGCCCGGCCACGGCCCGCTTCTCCCGCATGCTCGCACGGCCCACCACGCTCGCGGCCTACCTGCGTGACCTCGCCGGCCGCCGCCACCGTCCCCATTTCGGGCACAATCCCGCCGGCTCGCTCAGCGTCTTCGCCATGCTGGCCGCCCTCGCCACACAGATCACCACAGGCCTCTTCGCGGTGGATGTCGACGGGCTGGAATCCGGCCCGCTGGCCACGCTTGTCTCGTTCGAAACCGGCCGCCTCTTCGCCGACATCCACGAGACCAGTTTCAATGTCCTGCTCGTGCTGGTTGCGCTCCATGTCGCCGCCATCGCCGCCTACCTCTTCCTGCTACGCGACAATCTTGTCCGCCCCATGGTCACCGGCCACCGCCCTGAGGCAAACTTCGCCGCCCCCCAGCCCCCATCACGCGCCCCCTGGCCCCGCATCCTCGCCGCCACCGCCATCGCCCTCGCCGCTATCTACGCCGTCGCCACGCTCGGCGGCTGATACGGCCAGCCCCCTCTCCCCCACTCCACACCCTGCATCCTGCAATCCCTGCGGCCCCTGCCGCAAAACCTGTCCCACACCCTCCGTTCCCGGCGCATAATGCGTGCATCATGCCTTCGCGCCGGGGTAATCTCTACATCAACGCGATTGGCGACGCCCCGCGCTCTATCATTATGATGCGCCGCGCGTTCCCGCATGGGCCGCGCCCGCCCTCGCCTGCGACCTGTCGGACAATATCACGCCGCAGGGCCTCTGCCCCTTCACGGAGCAACGCGCCCCGCAAGGCCCGCACGTCTTCCCGAGCGCGCCGCTGGCGCCGGACACGTCCTAGCCCCCGCCCCCAAGCCGAATTCAGCCCGCACTGCACCGGATGGCCCCCGCCATGCCGGGCGCTGGTGCTGGCTGACGTATCTAGAAGTTCACGCGGCTGGAAACCGCGCCGTCCACGATCAGGTTCGCCCCCGTCGTATAGGATGACAGCGGGCTCGCCAGGAACACGGCCGCATTGGCAATTTCCTGCGGCGTGGCGCACCGGCCCGTGGGGTTGCGCGCATTCGCCTGCTCGAAGAATTCCGGCATGTTGGTCTTCACCGTGTGCCAGATGCCGCCTTCGAAATAGACCATGCCGGGCGACACCGTGTTCACGCGGATGCCGATGGCGGCATGCTGACGGGCAAGGCCCTTGGCCATGTGGATCAGCGCCGCCTTGATCGGGCCATAGGACTCGCCGCGATCAGACTGCGCCGCCGACACGGACGAAATGATCACGAAGGCCGCATCACCGGAGGCCTCCGCCGCCTTGGCCAGCAAGGGCTGCGCCGCCTCGAACGCATTCACCGCGCCCAGGATATCCAATTCGAAATTCTGCTTCCAGGCGGCCTCATCATTGCCCTGCGCCATCGCGCCTGCATTGGAGATCAGGATATCCACCCCGCCCAGCGTCTTGCCCGCGTCGGCAATCCATTTTTTCAGCGCCGCGCCGTCGGTAATGTCCACGGCTGCGCCGGTGGCTTTCACGCCCATCGCCCCCAGTTCCCTCACCGCCTCGGCCACCTGGTCCGCATTGCGCGCGCAGACGGCCACGTTCGCGCCCTCGCCGGCCAGCGTGTCCGCAATCGCCCGGCCAATCCCGCGCGTGCCACCCAGGATGATGGCATTCTTGCCCTTCAATTTCAGATCCATAACCGTTTCCTCCTTGTGTTTTTCGATAGTCCGCACACCCCTCAAAGGCTACGGCGACAGGCGTTCCAGGTTCGCCAGCAGCATCTGCAGGGTCAATTCCCGCGCCCGCTCTGGTGGCTTGCCGATCAGCTGGCCGAGCGATGGCCCGAACAGGCCGACGCCAACCGCCAGCGTCACGCTCAGCAGGATCAGGTCCTCGACCAGATCTGCCGGCAGGTTGGTCTTGGCCATCTTGGTCTGCGCCACTTCCTGCACGGCCTCGCGCACCAGGGTCAGGCGGCTCGTCTCGTCGGTCAGCTCCAGCCAGGCCGCCAGCCGCGCCGCCCCGCGTGTCTCGAAGGCGTCAAACAGGGTCCGCAAGGCCGCCTCGCGCGCGGCTGCCGGATCCTCCTGCGGCACGTTCACGGCCATGATGCCGGCCACCAGGTCTGCGATCATCCGCTCCATCAGCGCCTTCTGGACTGCGTCGATCGAGCCGAAATGGTGCAGCACCGTGGCATTGGCCACACCGGCCGCCTTGGCCACATCGGCCAGCCGCAGGGATTGCGGCCCCTGCGCCACCAGCAGCGATTCAGCCGCCGACAGGATATTGCTGCGCGACTCTTCGGGAGAGCGGCGGATCCGGGGCTTGGGTTTATTTTTTATTGACATTTTTGTCAGTAACACTATGTAGGCACATGAAGCCAGTCCGCATTTCCGTTTCAAGGGCAGTATGCACAATGACGAACAAACGCACACCCGAAGACATCACGATTTTGCCGCGCGATTTCCATTTCGACATGGACGGGGCCCGCGCCGATCACTGGCTCGACGGCAGCCCCGTGGCGACCGCCGTCTTCAATGCCATGTCGCTGACATTCCCTGACGGCGAGCGCCTGTTCATGGATGCCGTCAAGGCCCATCGCGGACAGGTCACCGGAAAGCTGGCGCAGGACGTGAAAGACTTCATCGCGCAGGAAGCCATCCATTCGCGCGAGCATCACATGCTCAACAACATGATCGACCGCGAGAAATATCCCGTCGCCGAAATCGAGGCGGCCATCGCGGAAAAGATCGCCTTCGGACGCTCCGGCGGCCCGATGCGCATGCTGATTGCCACCATCTGCCTCGAACATTTCACCTCCATGATGGCCGACCTGATGCTCGACCTCGAAATTGATGGCGAACCGCTGTTCAGCAAGACCGAGCCCTCGCTCGAGCGCCTGTGGCGCTGGCACGCGATGGAAGAGACCGAGCACAAGGCCGTCGCCTATGACGTCTTCATGGAAGCCACACGCGACTGGTCGCCGCTCAAGCGCTATTTCCGCCGCAGCCTGTCCATGCTGCTCATCACCCAGCAGTTCACGAAGAATATCGCGGAATATGCCAGCATGCTGCTCGTCGCGGATGGCTACGAGCCCGAGGCCGCCCGGCGCACCGTGAAGGACTTCCTCTGGAAGAAGCCGGCCCTGTTCGGCGCGGGCTGGGCCATCTGGCTGTCCTGGTTCAAACCCGGTTTCCATCCCTGGGACCATGACAATCGCGATGTCATGGCCGGCTGGAAGCAGGAGTTCGACATGGTCGCAGCCGAGTAGGGCTCCGTTCGCCCGAGCCGCCCATAGGCCCGTCACAACCGGGATTTCAACAGCCCGTGCCCGGTAATTCCACAAAAGCATCCACAGGGTTATCCACAGCCCTTCAAATCGGTTAGTTTCGGTATCAAAACGAACAGGACTGATTCGGCTCCGCAACTATTAGGGTTTCGGAAACCGGCGTCCGTCACTGATTCGGCTTCACGAAACACGCGTCGCATGGGGCTGGCCAAATGGAATTGAAACGAAACACGATCATGCAGGGCGACTGCATCGACATCCTGCGGCGCCTGCCCGACCAGTCTGTCGACCTGGTCTTCGCCGACCCACCCTACAATCTCCAACTGGGCGGCGGGCTGACACGCCCCGACCAGTCAATCGTCGACGGCGTGGATGATGAATGGGACAAGTTCGACAGCTTCGATGCCTATGACCTGTTCACGCATGAGTGGATGTCGGAATGCCGCCGCGTCCTGAAGGATGATGGCGCCATCTGGGTCATCGGTTCCTATCACAACATCTTCCGGGTCGGCACCGTGCTGCAGGACCAGGGCTTCTGGATCCAGAATGATGTGATCTGGCTCAAGTCGAACCCGATGCCGAATTTCAAGGGCACCCGTTTCCAGAATGCCCACGAAACACTGATCTGGGCCGGCAAGTCCGAAGCCTCGCGCGTCACGTTCAACTATGACGCCCTCAAGGTCTTCAACGAAGACAAGCAGATGCGCTCCGACTGGGTCATCCCGCTCTGCACGGGCGGCGAACGCCTGAAGGACGAAGCGGGCAAGAAGGCCCACCCGACTCAAAAGCCGGAAAGCCTGCTCTCGCGCATCCTCCTCGCCACGACCCGGCCGGGCGATGTCGTGCTCGACCCCTTCTCCGGCACCGGCACAACCGCCGCCGCCGCCCGGCGCCTCGGCCGCGATTTCGTCGGCATCGAGCGCGATCCCGACTATGTCCGCCTGTCCCGCGCCCGCATTGCGGCCATCACGCCGCTGGAAGGCGACATGCTGGAGACCGAGCGCAGCAAGAAGTCCCTGCCCCGCGTCCCGTTCGGCGCGCTCATCGACAATGGCTGGCTGAAGCCGGGCGACCGCCTGTTCTCGCCGCAGCGCCGCTACCAGGCCCGCATCCGGGTCGACGGTTCCCTCACCACGGGCGCCGTGTCCGGCTCGATCCACCGCCTCGGCGCGCATGTCCAGCAGGCCCCGGCCTGCAATGGCTGGACCTATTGGCACTTCGAAGACCCAAAGCGGAACCTTGCGCCGATCGACCTCCTGCGCCGCCGCTACCGTGAAGAAATGGGCCTGAACTAGTCTCGCTCCACTGCCAGCCGGAAGGCCTTGGCAAAGACGGTCGGCAAGCCTTCAACGTCCCGGATGGGTGTCCACACCCCGTCCGGGCGTTTGCCATTCAGGGCGCCGCGCCTGACGCTCAGGGTCAGGGCAAAATGCGTGAACACATGGCGCACCTCTCCGACAGGCTGCCAGTCAGCATCTGCGGGCGGCGCGGCTTCAGGGATTCCGGTCTTTGGCCAATCGGTGCTCGGCAGGGCCAGCATGCCGCCCAGCAGGCCCTTGTCCGGGCGCCGCACAAGCAGCACGTCCTCCCCGTCCACCAGCACGTAGGCCACCCCCTGCCGCACCCTCGTCACGCCCTTCGCAGGCTTCACCGGATACCGTTCCGGCGCCCCTTCCGCCCGCGCCCTGCACAGCTCTGACAGCGGGCAGTTGCCGCAATCCGGACGTGTCGGCGTGCAGACCGTGGCGCCAAGGTCCATCAGGGCTTCGGCAAATTCGCCCGGCCTCTCCGCAGGCACGAGGGCCCGCACAGCCTTGGCGATCACCTTCTTCTCGGCCTGCCACTCGCCCTTCAGCGCCAGCAGCCGTGCGAACACGCGATCCACATTGCCGTCGACAGCTGCAGCCTGCTGGTCAAACGCAATCGCGGCGATGGCCCCTGCCGTATAGAGGCCAATCCCGGGCAATTTCACGAGTTCCGGCCCGGTCTGCGGAAAGCCGCCCAATGCCACCACTTCGCGGGCGCATTTGAGCAGGTTGCGGGCCCGCGCATAGTATCCAAGCCCCGCCCAGGCGCTCATCACCTCTTCATCACGAGAATTTGCAAGCGCCTCCACATCCGGCCAGCGCGTGACGAACCTGTGGAAATACGGCGTCCCGTGCGGGATCGTGGTCTGCTGCAGCATGATCTCGGAAAGCCATATCCTGTAAGGATCAGGGCGGATTCCCGCCGCGCGACCTGCTGGCGAAACACGCCAGGGCAGGTCGCGCGCATGCCCCTCATACCAGGCCAGCAGCCGCTCCGGGAGTGTGGCTAGTTTCGCCTTGGGAACCACGTTCGTCTTTTCCTCGCCATCAAGCCGTGCTTGTCTTGACGAATGGTCACAAGATCAACCCTCGATCCCCTTGAAGAGGCGCGCGCCCGCGTCCGCCTGCGCTATCAGCGAGCGCGCAAGGTGCATCCGGGCATCCCCCAGATCGGCCTCGCGGCGGAGCGGCTCGGCCGCAAGGTCGGCGCGAAGAAGCTCCCCGCCGTGCAGCTGTTGCAACGCCGGTGGCGAGAGATCGTCGGCGAGAAGCTCTACCCCTTCTGCCGCCCGGAAAAGATCACTGGCGGCAAGGACGGCCGCGTTCTCACCCTGCGGGTCATTCCCCAGGCCGCCCCGCTGGTACAGCACCAGGTCGAGACGATCCGGCAGCGCGTGTCGGTATCGGCCGGCGGCGACATTATCGCCATCAAGATCGTGCAGGGCGCCCTGGCCACAAGCGAGCCTGCCAGGCCACGCCGGCGGCCCGTTCCCCTCACCAGTGCCCAGCGCAGGCAACTGGAAGACAGCGCCGCCAGAATCGAGAACACTGCCCTGCGCGCGGCGATTGTTGCATTGGGGGCAGCCGTGCTAACCGCAGACGATCCCGCTTCGCCCACGCCGGATACCGGTCCGGCCAAATAGCCAATTCCATGTGAAGGCCCCTCAAATGGCTCTTGTTTCCCGCCCCTCCGCTCTCATCTCGGTCCTCGCTCTGATGATCGCCGCCTGTGGCAATGCAACAGGTGATGACAAAACGCCGACGCCCGCTGAAACAACTGTTCCCGCCGTGCTGGGCCACGTGAAGGGCGCCGAGGATGCCCCCCTGACGGTGATTGAATACGCCTCGCCGACCTGCTCGCACTGCAAGCATTTCCATGACGATGTCATGCCCATGGTCGAAGAGAAGTTCATCTCGACCGGCAAGGTGAAGTTCGTTTTCCGTGAATACCCGCTCAATGACATCGACGTGGCGGCCTATGCCATGGCCAACTGCGCCGGCGACGACAGGTTCTTCGATGTCCTCGACGACCTGTTCGAACACCAGAATGACGTGTTCGACGCATCAAAGGACGGCAAGCTTGAAGCCCTGTTCCTCGATATCGCAGCCCGCCACGGCATCGCCGACAAGAAGGCCTTCGATGCTTGCCTTGCCAACCGTCCGATTCGCCAGCGCATCGCCGACACCATGATGACGGGTGACAGCTTTGGCGTCAGGGCCACCCCCACATTCATCGTGAATGGCCAGGTCAAGGTGGCGGACGGTGACGTGCACTCGGCGGACGCCTTTGAAACCTATCTCAATGCCGAGCTGGAAAAGCTGCCTCAATAGGGCCCTTGTACGGCATTAACGATTTGGCAACCAAGACGACTCAATTCTTAACGCAAAGGTTATGATGATGGAACGCATCTCCAGACGAACCGCTTTGGCCGCCCTGTCGGCGCTGGCGCTTGTTGCCTGTGGCAATGGCGAAACCCCGGGCACGGCCGCAAAGAGCGGAGACGATCCTGCGAAGATCGGCCACGTCATTGGCTCAGCCGATGCGCCGGTCACAGTGATCGAATACGCATCGCCCACCTGCCCCGCCTGCAAATATTTCCACGATACGGTCCTGCCCGAAATCAAGGAAAAGTACGTGTCCACCGGCAAGGTGCGCTTCATTTTCCGGGAATACCCCATCCACGATATCGACGTCCCGGCCTATGCGATGGCGCTTTGCGCGGGTGACGACAAATACTTCGACGTGCTGGACGACATTTTCGAACACCAGAGCGGCATCACGGATGCGGCCCGCAATGGCGTACTCAAAGCCGCCCTGGTCGCCATCGGCGAACGTCACGGGATCAATGGCGAAGCAGCCTTCGATGCCTGCATGGCCGATGAATCGATCCGGAAGCGCCTGAAAACGACCTATGACGAGGCCCAGAAAGACGGCGTCGACAGCACACCGACCTTCATATTCGACGGCGAGATGGCCCGTTTCGAAGGCGACATTCGTTCACCGGAGGGCTTTTCCGCAAAGCTTGACGGGCTTCTCGCAAACGCGGCAGGACAATAAGGATATGAGGCCGGCATGCAGATAACAGAACTCCGCATCGCCGGCTTCAAGTCGTTCGTCGATCCGCAAACCATACCCGTAGAACCGGGTCTGACGGGGATCGTGGGACCGAACGGCTGTGGCAAGTCAAACCTGCTGGAGGCCCTGCGCTGGGCCATGGGCGCAAGCTCTGCCAAGGCCATGCGCGGCGGCGAGATGGATGACCTCATCTTCTCCGGCGCACAGAACCGCCCGGCGCGGGAAACCGCCGAAGTCACACTCGTTCTGGATAATTCCAAACGCACGGCACCGCCTGAATTCAACTCGTCTGACACGCTCGAAATCGTCCGGAAGCTGCGCCGGGGTGCCGGCACATCCTACAAGCTCAACGGGCGCACGGTGCGCGGCAAGGACATCCAGCTCCTGTTCGCCGACGCATCGACCGGCGCCAACTCGCCAGCCCTCGTCCGCCAGGGGCAGATATCCGAGCTGATCGGCTCGAAACCCCAGAACCGCCGCCGGATTCTCGAAGAAGCCGCCGGCATTGCAGGCCTCAATACCCGGCGCCATGAGGCGGAACTGAAACTCAACGGCGCCGAGTCGAATCTCGAACGCCTGACGGAAGTTTCCGCCGAAGTCGAACGCCAGCTCGCCAGCCTCAAACGCCAGGCCGGCAAGGCCCGAAAGTACCGCCGCCTGTCGGACGAGATCCAGGCCCTCGACGCCCTCGTCGCCCATCTGCGCTGGACCGAAGCCCGTATCGCCTGCGAGATTGCGCGCGAGAAACTCGAAGAATCCCGCCGCGCCGTAGAAGACCTGACCCGCCAGGATGCCGTGTGCGAACGCCAGCGCATCGAAGCCAGCGAAGGCCTGGGACCGCTCCGCGAAGCCGAAAGCGTCGCCTCGGCCAAACTTGGCCAGGCCCGGATCGCGCTCGCCAGACTCGAAACCGAGCGCAAGGTCGCTGCCGATGCCCTTGCGCGGCTCGAAGCGGAAGCCGCGCGTCTGGTCGAGGACCTTGAACGCGAACAGGCGGCGAAGACCGAAGCCGAAGCCGCCACCGATAACGCGCGGCATGAACTTTCTGCCTTGCCGGTGATGGACGAAGCCCGCAATGACGAGATCGAGGCCGAAACCCGCGCCGCGCTCGAAAATGCCCGCGCCCGCCTCGCAGCGGCAGAAGAAGCGGCAGACGCGGCGCAGGGGCAACTCTCCGAAGTGCGTGCCCGCCGCAAGGCGTCCGAAGAAAACGTCGGTGCCCAGACACGCCGCCGCGACCAGATCACGGCTGAAATCAATCGCCTGACCAGTGACATGGCTGGCCTGGAAGACGCCGTTTCGCTGGTACGCAAACTGAAGGACGCCAAGGACGCCGAAACGCTGGCAGAGACGGCCCTGCGCGATGCCGAGACTGCAGTCGAGGCCGCCGAAGCAAGGCTTCACGAAACCCGGGAAGACGAGGCCCTTGCGCAACCGCCGCGCGATGCTGCCGACAAGGATGTCCGCGCACTGGAAGCCGAAATCGCGGGATTGCAGAAACTGCTGCGCAAGGCCGATGGGCCCAGCGCGCCGCCCGTGATTGACCGGATCCGCACGAAAGACGGTTACGAAAAGGCTGTCGCTGCCGCATTGGGAGATGATATCGAGGCCCCGACCGACCGGAACGCCGCCATGTTCTGGAGCGGCGCAAGTGCGGCCGCCCAGGCCCTGCCATCGGGTGCGACGGGCCTGAACGCATTTGTCGAGGCCCCCTCCGAACTGGCCGCGCGCCTGTCTCAGTGCGGTGTTGTCAGCGCATCTGATGGCGCCCGGCTCATGGCGGAGCTCAAGCCGGGCCAGCGCCTCGTGTCGCGCGAGGGACACCTCTGGCGCTGGGACGGCTTCACACGCACACCGGACGCTCCGGCAAGCGCAGCGGCTCGGCTGGAGCAGCAGGCCCGGCTGGAAGCGGCATTGGCCGAGATCGAACCTCTGCGGGCCCGTTTTGAACATTGCACGGCGGTTCTGACCAGCGCCCGCGACGCGCGCCTCTCGGTCGAGGAATCGCTGCGGGGATTACGCCAGGCCATTGCGCCATCGCAACGCGCGCTGAGTGAAGCGCGCACCCGCGTGACGGAAGCCTCGCAAGCCTCTGAACGCGCCGCGATGAAGCGCGACTCGACCGGCGAAGCCCTCGACCGTGCCAAAGCCGACCTCGCTGTGGTGAAGGAAGCGCTCTCATTGATGTCGCCGCAATCGTCTGCGGATGAGGAAGCCTCGCTGGAGTCCCGCCTCACGCAGGCGCGTATTCGTGTCACCGAAGCGCGCGATGACGAAATTGAATCCCGCGGGCGCCTGACAGACATCACGCGCGGCCGCGAGCAGGCCGCCGCACGGCGCGCTGGCCTTGAGCGCGACATTGAAACCTGGACAGTGCGCGCCATCGCTGCGGGCGACCGTGTCGAGCGCCTGCTGGAACGCCGCGCCGCAGCTGCAGCTGAAGCGATTGCCGCAAAGGCGCGTCCCGAAGAACTGGCGGCCGAAATCGAAACCATGTCGACAGATGTCGAGCGGCTGGAAAGCGACCGCAAGCGCATTGCAGACCAGCTGTCCGAGAAGGAAGCCACGGTCCGGGAAACCGAAAACGCCGCGCGTCAGGCGGCCATCGCAGCGTCTGAAGCGCGCGAGAGCCTCGCCGGGTGGAAAGTCAAACTCGAAACCGCCGAAGGGCGCCTCGAGGAAAGCGTCGAGATCGCGCGCCATTCGTTTCAGCGCACACCCGAAGGCCTGCTCGCCATTGCCGAGGCCGGGCTGGATGCAGACGAAATGGGAGAATTCACCCCGCGGGATGCCGAGCGCAAGGTCGAAGACCTGCGGCGCGAGCGCGACCAGCTCGGCGGTGTCAACATGAACGCCGAAGAGGAAGCCACCGAACTCGAAGAACGCCTCGGCAGCCAGGTCCACGAGAAGGAAGACCTGAAAGCAGCCATCGCCAAGCTGCGCGAGGGCGTCGATGCCCTGAATGCCGAAGGGCGCGAGCGCCTGCTTGTCGCGTTCGAAACGGTCAACGAGCATTTCAAGGCCCTGTTCACCGCCCTTTTCCAGGGTGGGCAGGCCGAGCTGCGCCTTATTGATGCCGAGGACCCGCTGAATGCCGGTCTGGAAATCTACGCCCAGCCGCCGGGCAAGAAGCTCGGCACGCTTGCCCTCATGTCGGGCGGCGAACAGGCGCTGACTGCCGCCGCGCTGATCTTTGCCGTCTTCCTGTCCCGCCCGGCGCCGATCTGTGTGCTCGACGAGGTCGATGCCCCTCTCGATGACGCCAATGTCGACCGTTTCTGCAACATGCTGAACGAGATGCGCCAGCGCACCGACACGCGGTTCGTGGTGATCACCCACAACCCGGTGACGATGAGCCGGATGGACCGTCTTTTCGGCGTCACCATGCGGGAAAAGGGCGTCTCGAAACTGGTTTCTGTCGATCTCGAAGCCGCCGAACAGCTCGTTGCGGCGGAGTAGCGCAGAGCGTGAACCAGTATATTCAATAAAAACAAGGAAGTGCGTTTCTGCAATCGCGGTTGACTTGCCCTCGCCCCCCTCATAGTTTGCGCCAAATTCGGGGGGTCTCCCCGTCAGCAGGGATTCGCGGCTGCGGAGCGCTAAAAAACATGTCCAGTGAAGGTCCAGACGGCCTTGGTGACGAGATCGCCAAGGCAAGGGCGGCCCGGGCTGAACGTGAAGCGGCAAAGCGACGTGAGACCAGGGCTGACGAAGGAAATCACTCGGCTGGGGCCTACGCCTTGCGATACGGTGCGGAATTCGGCACCTCGGTCTTTGTTGGTGGCTTCATGGGCTACTGGATCGACGTGTTCGCGGGAACAAAGCCCTGGGGCTTGCTGATCATGGGGGCCCTGGGCTTCGCGGCAGGCATACGGGCCATCATACGCGCCTATAAAGAGCTGAATGCTCGGGCGTTGAAACACACACAGGAGCTTGAGGCTCCGGAAGACGGGAATAAGGACGGATGAACCTGTTTATGCCTAGCGTCGCACTGGATCCGATCCACCAGTTCAAGATCACGAAATGGCTTGAGTTCAACGTCGGCGGCGTCGACCTGTCGTTCACGAACGCATCAGGCTTCATGGCCCTGGGCGTGATCCTGACCATCGCCTTTTTCGGCATTGCCGCGTCCAAGGGACAGCTGGTCCCCTCGCGCGTGCAGTCGCTTGCGGAAATCGGCTACGGGTTCGTCGCAGACATGGTACGCGGAGCGGCCGGTGAGGAAGGCCTGAAATTCTTCCCCTTCGTGTTCACGCTATTCTTCTTCCTTTTCTTCGCCAACATGATCGGCATGGTACCTTATGCATTCACCACCACCAGCCACATCATCGTGACAGGCGCCCTCGCGCTGCTGGTGATCTCCATCGTCATCGGCTTCGGATTCTACAAGAACGGCTTCAAGTTCCTCAAACTGTTCGCACCATCGGGCGCCCCATGGCCGATCTATATCATCCTGATCCCGATCGAAGTCATCTCGTTCTTTGCCCGCCCGCTGACCTTGTCCCTGCGCCTGTTCGCCAACATGCTGGCAGGACACATCATGCTGAAACTGTTTGCCGGATTTACGGTTGCTCTGATCGCTGCCGGCGGCGCCTATGTGATCATCGCGCCGTTCGCGTTTGCCATGGGCGTTGCCCTCAACGCCCTCGAACTGCTGGTTGCGGGCCTTCAGGCATACGTTTTCGCCATTCTTACCTGCGTTTACCTGAACGACGCGTTCCACCCCGCGCACTAGGGACCCACTTCGCCGGTGCGGCCACATGGCCTCACCAAACCGCTTGACGCCGCAGACGGAACACGCTTCACGAGCGGCACTTTGTAGAACTACAGCATTCCCATAAGGAGATCCCCATGGAAGGCGATATCACCCTCGGCCTCAAATACGTTGGCGCAGGCCTCGCAACGCTCGGCATGATCGGTGCCGCTATCGGTGTGGGTAACATCTTCGGCTCGTTCCTCGACGCCGCCATGCGCAACCCATCGGCTGCTCCCCAGCAGACCGGCAACCTGTTCATCGGTATGGCCCTTTCCGAGGCGCTCGGCATCCTGTCGTTCCTCGTTGCCATCCTGATCCTCTTCGTCGTCTAGGCAGAACCTGCTTTTTGGGGCCGGCGGCCGTGTCGCCGGCTCCCACGACTGGACACGAAACCGAGGATTTTCCGATGCTGATCGCATTGCTTGCAGAAACTGCGGCCCAAGGGGCAGAACACGGCACGGACGGCAAAGCGCCGTTCCCGCCGTTTGAAACCTGGCACATGCCATCGCAGCTGTTCTGGCTGGCGATCCTGTTCAGCATTCTCTACCTCGCCATGTCACGGGTCATCCTGCCGAAACTGTCGGACACGCTCGAAAAGCGCTCTGACCGTATCGCGTCCGACCTTGACCAGGCTGGCCGCCTCAACGATCAGGCAACCGAAGCGCAGCAGGCACTTGAACTGCGCATTGCGCAGGCCAAGGCGAAGGCGCGCGAAACGTCCGACAAGGCCCGGGACAAGATGAACGCCGAGATGGCGGCTGAGACGGCGCGGGTCGATGCAGAGCTCGAGAAGAAACTGGAAGCGGCCGATGCGCGCATTACCAGCCTTCGCGCGAATGCCATGAAGAACGTCGAGCAGATTGCCGTCGATGCAGCTGACGTGATTGTGGGCCGCTTCGGCGTGTCGGCCACCAAGGCCGAACTGAAAAAAGCCGTCACGGCGGCAATGGAGTAGCCAGATGCGGACGATGAAACACCTCATCCTTTTGAGTGCACTTTTCGCGGTGTCATCTCTTCCGGCAATGGCGGCTGAAGACAGCCACGGCGAAGGCTTCATGGGTGGCCTTGCCTATGCGGCGAGCGACCCGGTCACCTTCGTGGCATTTCTGGCGCTGGTCGTTTTCCTGCTGATCGCTGCCCGCATGGGCGCATTCAAAACCGTTCTGGGCGGCCTTGACGCGCGCTCCACCGCGATTGCAGAGGAACTGGAAGAAGCCCGCAGCCTGCGCGAGCGGGCGGCAGAGGCCCTCGCCCTTGCCGAACGCCGCCAACAGGATGCCGACAAGGAAGCAGAGGCCATGATCGATCAGGCCAAGGCCGACGCGAAGCAGATCATGGCCGAAGCCCGCAAGGACATCGCTGACCGCATGGTGCGCCGTGAGGCGCTTGCGGAAGCCCGGATTGCTCGCGCCGAAACCGAGGCAACCGAGCAGGTCCGCCGCGCTGCGGCCGATGCCGCGATCTCGGCGGCCCGCCGCATTCTCAGTGAAGACACCGGTGTTGACCAGTTCGAGTCCGCTGCCCGCGAGATCGACCGCGCCCTCAGCTAGTCCTTCAGAAGCAGATCAAATGAAAAGCGCCGCCGGACATCATCCGGCGGCGCTTTTCATTTCAGGCGAACCCGAATGGCCTAATCGTCCGTATCGTTGATGATCGGCCCCGGCTGCAGCACATCATTCATCAGGGATCGCGGCACCTGGCCCACAGGGCAGGTCACAGTGGCCTGCGAGCCATTGCTGATCGCGGGCATTGCCACACGCATTTCAGGTGAGATGGGCTGCGAGCGGAAGAACCATGCCAGAATCAGCATGCCCAGAATGGCCAGTGAAATGGCCACGATCGTGCCCCAGCTGACAATTGCATCTTCGACGGTTTCCGTCACCGGCGCTGCGGAAGGCCGTGCGGCAGCCGCCGCAATGGTCATGCCTGCAACCGGCCGGTGTCCGTTTCCGTTGGTGTGCCCCTTCAGGGAGGCCGCCGCCAGCGCTGCAGCGCCCTGCGCTTCAGGCGCAGGGGCAGGCTTCATACCAAGCTCTTTTTCGCGTTGCGCCTTCGCGTGGAGCGCCAGCGGGTCATGCGGGTGGGCTGCGAGCCAGTCAGCGCGTTCGTCTTCGTCCTTCGCGCCAAAGCCCATCCATTCGCGAAGGTCGGTGCGGCCGTCATTCGCGCCCAGCGCTTCTACGGCCTTGTAGAAACCGTCAGGCGTCTTGCGCGATGTCATGCCCACGACCGAATGGCGTTTGCCTGTGCGGAAGGGCTCGTAGGGAATTGTCTTGTCGAGGCCCATCTGGACCAGTGTGCCGGGGCGGGAATGCCCCACTGACGCGGCCGCACGCACCCAGTCGCTCTTTACGGCATTCTCTGACCAGAGGACCAGCATGGAGGTGGAGTTCGTCGCGTTGCGGGCGTCCTTGGCATCAAAAGTCTCGTCAACCTGTTTCTGATTGAACCAGACCTTGAATTTGAGGGCGCGAAGCCGCCGTGCGATCAGCTTCGCCGTATCGCGATCTTCGCTCGCGGAAACCAGAAAGACGTCATATGCCATGGGGTCATTCCTGCAACTCTCGTGCCGAGAATAGCAGTCCGCTGCCCCTTGGCCACCCAATTCCGCTTTCAGGCGACAAAACTCCCTGTTTTTCACTGCGAAATAGCGCTAAGGCCGCGCTCAGACAGTTAAGAAAAGGAGGCCGGAATGGGCTTCAAATGCGGAATTGTGGGCCTGCCCAATGTGGGCAAGTCCACGCTTTTCAACGCCCTGACGCAGACAGCTGCCGCGCAGGCCGCCAACTACCCGTTCTGCACGATCGAGCCGAATGTGGGTGAAGTGGCCGTTCCCGAGCCCCGTCTGAACGAACTGGCAAGGATTGCCGGATCGAAGGAGATCATTCCGGCGCGCATGAACTTTGTCGATATTGCAGGTCTGGTTGAGGGCGCTTCCAAGGGAGAGGGTCTCGGCAACCAGTTTCTCGCCAATATTCGTGAGACAGACGCCATCATCTACGTGCTGCGCTGCTTTGAGAACGATGACATCACGCATGTGCGCGGACACGTCGATCCGATTGCAGATTTCGAAGTGGTCGAAACCGAACTCATGCTCGCCGACCTGGAAAGTCTTGAAAAGCGCAAGGTCGGCGTCGAGAAGAAGGCCAAGTCCGGTGACAAGGACGCCAAGGCGCAGGTCGCGCTGATCGACCTGGCCCTTGCCGAACTCAATCAAGGACGCCCCGCCCGGAAAGCCAAAATCGCCAAGGATGATTTGCGCGCCTGGAACATGCTGCAGCTTCTCACGTCCAAGCCGGTCCTGTTTGTCGCCAATGTCGACGAAGACAGCGCCGCCACGGGCAATGCGCATTCCGAACGGGTTGTCGCCCGCGCCCGGGAAGAAGGTGCCGGCTGCGTGGTCTTTTCCGCCCAGATCGAAAGCGAGCTCGCCCTGCTCGACGAGACGGACCGCGCAGAATACCTGGCGGCGCTTGGCCTCGAAGAACCGGGTCTGACGCGGCTCATTCACGCTGGCTACGACCTGCTCGACCTGCAGACCTACTTCACGGTCGGGCCGAAAGAGGCCCGCGCCTGGACCATACGGCGTGGCTGGACCGCGCCGAAGGCTGCAGGTGTTATCCATGGCGACTTCGAAAAGGGGTTCATTCGCGCCGAAACCATCGCCTTTGCCGACTTTGTCGCGTCGGGCGGGGAAGCCGGCGCCAAGGAAGCCGGCAAGATGCGGGCCGAGGGCAAGGAATACATTGTCCAGGACGGCGATGTCCTGCACTTCCGGTTCAACGTCTAGGAAACATGCGTTAGATGGCGACCGGGGCTTGCGGTGCGGCTCCGGTTTCACTAGACGACTAGCTTGCGCTGGAGAGGTGGCCGAGCGGCTGAAGGCGCGCCCCTGCTAAGGGCGTATACGTTAACGCGTATCGAGGGTTCGAATCCCTTCCTCTCCGCCACTATTCCGCCCCTGAAAATCCCATAATTCCCAGAATACACTGGTTTTTATGCGCGCCGTTGCGCCCATTTGCATGCGTCCTGGCTTGTTTTGCTGCACAATGACGGAGTGAACGTGTGTCGATCTTCATGCTTGGCGGCCTTTACCAGCTGAGACGACGGGTACCGCGCCGCTATGGGGCATTGTCAGGAGAACCGGGCTTGAGATGACCAATCCAAGTGTTTAGCCTCAGGAGATGGCCAAGAACCCGTTTCGCTACTTCAAGACTTCGCCCGAGATCATCCAGCTAGCCGTACTCATGTATGTCCGATTCCCGCTGTCCTTGAGGAACGTTGAAGACCTTCTTCACGAGCGCGGCATCGATGTCTGCCACGAAATCATCCGTCTCTGGGTTGATCGGTTCGGCACATACTTTGCGCATAAGATCAGGAGGCGGCGCTCAGAGTCGATGAGAAGTAGCCCCCAATGGTTGTGGCACCTAGACGAGGTCTTCGTAAAGATACGAGGCGAGAGGCATTACCTGTGGCAAGCTGTCGACCACGAAGGCGAAGTTCTCGAATCTTATGTAACCAAGAAGCGCGATAAAGCCGCTGCGTTGAAATTCCTGAAGAAAGCAATGAAGCGCTATGGCAGCCCGCACATCGTCGTGACGGACAAGTGCCCTTCTTACCGGGCCGCGATGAAAGTCATCGGGAATGAACGTCGCCAGGAAACGGCTCGCCATCTGAACAATCGCGCCGAGAATTCACACCTGCCCTTCCGAAGACGAGAGCGGGCGATGTCTCGATTTCGGCGGATGCGAAGTTTGCAGAAATTCGTTTCAGTCCATTCGTCAGTGCACAATCACTTCAACTTTGAAAGGCACATCAACACCAGAACCCGGTTCAAACAAAAACGAGACGCCGCGCTTCGCGAGTGGCGCGATCTTCTTGTCGCATAGCTCCTGCTGCTCCGCGAAAATCCGAGACTGGTTCGCATTAGACTGACAGCACCTGTTTTCAGATTGGGTGGGCGTCGAGCGCCTGCCCGACTGCTGCCCTGGCCGCTTCTTTGTCGATACCAAGCAGGCGAAGCTGCATCTCCGCTGTTCGGGCGCCCGCATCGGCGGCGGCCGTGCCCGACAGGCACGATAGCAGGGCTGAAAGGACAAGCCCGCCGACGCAATCGATCAGGAAGTCATCGACAGGCTCTGTGAAGACGCCTTGTTTGACGCCCCTTGCAATGTCCTGGCGCATGTAGACGCCCACCTGCTGGCGAAGGTCAGGCAACACCTGACACGCCTTGAGAAACGCCCAGCCAAGGGGTGGTTGTTCGCGGGTGATTTGAAGGAAACGACGCGTTGCGCAGACGACGCGCTGGATCGCGCATTCGATATCGCGCATGTCTTCGTCGAGCTGACGTGCTATTTCGGCCGCCAGGGCAAGCGATACCACGGACACCACCTCGTCCTTGTCGCGGAAATGAACGTAGAAGGTACCGTTCGCAAGGCCAGCAGCCCGCGCGATTTCGTTCACGGATGCCGCTTCGATGCCATGGCGGGCGAACACCGCAATGGCGGCGTCCATCAGCTGTGCGCGCGTTCTTGCGCTCTTGCCCAGGCTCGCCGCTTCCGGCGCAAACATCGTAAACGTCTGCAAGTGGGTCTCCTTCAGAAATGATGAAGCTTACCGTGGTTTGAATGTTTTGAACAGTATCCCAAATATGAGTATTGACTCATAATTGGGAGTTCTCTCATATTGTGGTTACAGATGTGCCCCATGCGGGGACGCATCGAAAAGCTGGAAACAACCAGCGCCAGGGAGGATATCTTGAAACACGATCTTGCACGCCAGCGCGCACTTTTGGCGGGTGCCGCGGTACTCGCTCTATGGCCGACCAGCGCAGCATTGGCTCAGGGCGCGTCCGACGAGGCGATCCAGGCCGATGGAGCGGCGCGGACACTGGAAACTGTCACGGTCACAGCCCGTCGCCGCGAGGAGCGGCTGCAGGATGTCCCGGTTGTCGTCAGTTCCTTTGGCAAGGACCAGATCGACGCCTTCGGCGCGGAAGGCTTTGAGGACATCTCGGCCCTGACGCCGTCTCTCGTGATCGATGAAAGTGGCGGCGCAGAGGGCCTGATCACGCTGCGGGGCATATCGACCGGGGGGCTCAACGCCTCCAGCGACCAGGCCGTGTCGATCAATATTGACGGGGTCCAGTTCAGCAATGCGACGGCGCTGCGATTCGGGCAATATGACGTGGAGCAGATCGACGTCCTGAAAGGCCCGCAGGCCCTGTTCTTCGGCAAGAACAGCCCCGGCGGAATCCTTTCGCTTCGCACGAGCGACCCGACCGACACATTCCTGTTCGAGCTTGGGGGCGGGTACGAGTTCAGTGCCGCCGAGCGTTTTGGCGAGGCCGTAATCTCCGGGTCTATCCTGCAAACGCTGGGCGGACGGCTCTACCTGCGCGCGTCCGATGAGGACGGCCCGTATGAGAATGTTGCGCCGGGAGCGGTTCGTCCTGATGCGCAGGAAACCTCGACCTTCTTTGGGCGGGCGACGCTCAACTGGACGCCGGACGATCGCTTCACGTCCCGGTTCAAGCTCGCTTATGGAACCGGCGAGGGTGCCCCTCAGGGCATCGAGCAGCGCTTCGGTTGCGAAGGGTCGGGGCTCCCCGGTCCCATCAACGGGCCGGTTGATAACTGCCAGCTGGATGAGGTCTTCGTCACAGGCGATCCAGACCCTGCGCTCGCCGCGCTGTCTCCCCTGTTCAGCGCTGAGCCGGAGGGCGAGACCCGCATGCTGCTGACCTCGCTGGAGCTGTCGGTGGAACTGACCGATAGTCTCACGCTGACCAGCCTGACCGGGTATTCGGACCTCCGATACAGCAATTACGGCAACACCTTGCCGACGCTCGCACCGATCTTCGTTTCCGGCTTCGACCAGGATCAGACCTCGCTGTCGCAGGAAATCCGGCTTACCAGCACGTTTGAAGGTCCGGTCAATTTCATGATCGGGGCTTTCTTCGACGATCGCTCATTCGACATCGCACAGGCTTTGCTCGTGCCAGCTCCTGCGCCCCCTTTTCCGCCGGGCGCACGCCTGCTGTTCGAGAATGACCAGAGCGTCGATTCCGACTCGCAGTCGGCCTTTGGCCAGCTCTTGTGGGATGTGACCCCGACAATCGAGATCAGTGCCGGTGCCCGCTATACGAGCGAGACCAGGACCCTCAGCGGCACGGGTGCGCTGTCGCCGGGCGGGTTCGGTCTGGTCCTGCCTGCCAGTTTCGCTCCGCCCGCAGTTCCGACCGGCGCTTTCCAGCCGTCCCCTGACGAAGTGTCCTATGATAACTGGTCGCCCGAGGTCAGCATCGCCTGGCGCCCGCATGAACGGGTGACGCTGTTTGCAGCCTACAAGGAGGGCTTCAAGTCCGGCGGTTTCAACACTTCGGTGAACGGGTCGTCCCAACTGGCAGCTATCCCCTCGGATCAGAGCTTCGCCGAAGAGACGGTCGACGGCTTCGAGGTCGGTATCAAATCCTCGCCGCGCGGCAATCTGCGCCTGAATGCAGCGGCGTTCAGTTACACCTATGACAACCTTCAGCTCTCGACGTTCGACTTTGCCGGCGGCGGCATTTCTACGCGCGTGGTGAATACGGGTGCTGCAAAAACCGAGGGTTTCGAACTTGATGGCATCTGGTCGCCCGACGCCATTGACGGCCTGACGATCACCGGTGGTCTGTCGTTCAATGACACCGAGTACACTGAGGATGTATTCTTCCCGTGCAATGGGCCGCAGATTGCTGGGCAAATGGCCGGATGCGATTTCCTGACCCAGCTGGGGGGAGTGATAGCAGTCGCGCCGGGGAGCGGCAACGCGCAGAACCTGCAAGGACTGCCGCTCCTGCGCGCGCCTGAATGGTCCGGCAGTCTCAGCGCGGCCTATGAAGGCCGACTGACCAGTTCGCTGCGTTACAGGCTTAACGGCAATACCAGCTATTCAGGATCGTATCAGACAAACAATCGCTACGATCCGCGCGCCGAGCAGGATGCATTCTGGTTGTTCAATGCCAGTCTTGGCCTGATGGGTCAAACTGACCGCTGGTCGATCGACCTGATCGGGCGAAACCTGACCGATGAGATCGTCCTCACAGGATCAGGCGGTGTCGTGCCCGTGGGCGGCACGGTACCCGGTGTCTCGGCCGGCGAGCTGCAAGGGCCTGCAAGTCGTCCGCGCAGCGTGCTGCTGCAATTCAGCTACCGCTTCTTCGGCGAATGATCCGCCGGACTTCATACGTATGCACACTAACGAAAGAGACTTAGCATGAGCCAGACACCTATCATCAAGGTTCGGGACGTCGCGTTCCCGCGTTTGCAGGCCCCCGATCTCGACAGGATGGAATCCTTCCTGATCGATTTCGGCATGGTGCGCGCGCAGCGCACCGAGGATACGCTTTACATGCGCGGTGTGGGGCCAGCGCCCTTCGTGCATGTCACCCATCTTGGCGAGCCGGGATTTCGCGGGTTTGCCTTTGTCGCCGGATCCCGGGATGATCTCGAGAAGATTGCCGGCAGCGAGGGGTTCTCGCCGGTAGAACCCCTGGAGTCGCCCGGCGGCGGCTTCCGGACCGTCACCACCGATCCTATCGGGTTGAAGGTCGAGGTCGTGTTCGGCCAGGAACCGGCCCAGCCGCTCGACACCGCCAACCCGCGCGCGCTGAATATGGGCACACGTTTCGAGCGGATCGGCGCGCCGCAGCGCATCCCCAGAGGGCCCAGCCGGGTCAAGCGCTTTGGACACTTGCAGCTCAACGCTCCTGATCCACAGGCAATGTTCAGCTGGTACAATGCCCGCTTCGGACTGATTGTCTCGGATGCGGTCGAGCTGGCACCCGGCATGCCGGTGGCGATCTTCAACCGTTGTGATCGCGGCGCCGAGCCGACGGATCATCATACGATCCTCTTCTCCAGCGACATGACGAGCGGCGGCGTGCCGGGGCTCAATCACGTCTCCTGGGAAGTCTGCGATATCGACGATGTGTTCGCCGGACATGAACATCTCAGCGCCAAGAAGCGTTCGCCGGAATGGGGCATTGGCCGGCACCTGCTGGGCAGTCAGGTGTTCGACTACTGGAACGATCCCTGGGGACAGATCCATGAGCACTGGACCGATGGCGACCAGTTCGACGCCAGCGTCGCCCCGGGCAGTCTCGGGATCGACCAGGGCGCAGCCAGCCAGTGGGGGCCCGACATGCCTTCAAGTTATGTTCGCACGAGCGCCAGGGTGATCTCATGACCCCGATCGATATTCCTGTCCTGATCGCCGGGGGTGGCCCGGTCGGGCTGCTTGGCGCCCATCTGTGTGAGCGGCAGGGGCTGGGGGCGCTGGTCGCCGAACGCTATTCAGGTCGAGTGGGCGCGCCCAAGGCGCATGCGCTGAATTCCCGATCGCTGGAAATCTGTCATGCCGTCGGCTTGTCCATTGACGAGATCCACAAGGTGATGACGCCCCCTGCAGAGGGCGCGCATGTCCGCTTCATGACGAACCTGTCCGGCCATGAGATCGGCAGCCTGCCTTATGAGCGCCAGGATGAGGCCGTTCGTGCCTTCACACCCTGGCCCCTGATCAATATCGAGCAACCGAAGTTCGAGAACATTCTCGAAACTTCGCTGATCGGTGCCCGGCATGTTCGCCTGCAGAGAGAACTTGAGTGGCTGGGCTGCGACATGCTGGCGGACAGCGTGGTCTCACACCTGCGCGATCACGCGGCCGGCAAGGACATCGCGATCCGCAGCCGATACCTGATCGCGGCCGATGGTGCCGCCAGCCGGGTCCGCGAAGCAGCCGGCATCAAGATGCTGGGGCCTGATGCTCTCGCGCACAACATTACAATCCACTTCGAAGCCGATCTGCGCCCGGTCATCGCCAAGAAGCCGGCCATCCTCTATTTCCTGTTCGGCATGGGCACGGGCAGCGTGCTGATTGCCTACGACATCGCGCGGACCTGGGTGCTGATGCATGCCTATAATCCGGCGACCCAGTCGCCCGGCGATTTCGATTTGGCGAAGTGCGAGGCCATCGTGCGCGAGGCCATCGGTGCCGAGGTGCCTTTCACGATCAAAGGAACGAGCCCCTGGATCATGACAGCGCAGGTCGCCGGGCAGTACCGATCCGGCAATACTTTCCTGACCGGGGACGCGGCGCACCGTTTCCCGCCATCCGGCGGGCTCGGCCTCAATACCGGCCTGGCCGATATCGAAAACCTTGTCTGGAAGATCGCTGCCGTTGAGCGCGGCGAGGCCAGCTCGGCATTGCTGGACACCTATGAAACCGAGCGGCGCCAGGTTGCGCAAACCAATACCAGCCAGAGCGTTGCCAATGCGATGCGCCTGCGCGTGCTGCTCCAGGCACTCGGCCAGGATATCGGCCGTGATCTCGATGCCGATGCGCTCGCCGGAAAACTCGCCGACCCTGCAAAACGGGCGGAAATCGACGCGGCCGTGGCTTACCAGAAGGATCATTTTGACAGCCTGCGTCTGCAGCTTGGATACATCTATGGCGAACACCGCACGATCGACGACCATCTCCCGATCAGCGCGTTCCATCCGCGCGCAATCCCAGGTGCCTATCTGCCTCATTGCGGGCTTGCTGGTGCTGGGTCGGTCCTCGACCTCGTTTCAGGTTCCGGGCTGACGCTGATCACTGGTCCTGCTGCCAATGTCGGCACGCTGGTGACCGATCGGACTGCAGAGCCCGTGACGCCGGTGACCGAAGGCCGGGATTTTACACTCGCCGAAGGCAGCTGGGCCGACCGGATGGGACTTTCGCCCGAGGGGGCCATTCTGGTCAGACCCGACCGGCATATCCTGCACGTCGCACCGACGTTCGATGAGGCCGCCCGCAGCGCGATGGGCGCGGCGATCGAAGCCCTGCTTGGCCCCGCATGCATTACATTAACAGGAGCTGCGTGATGGAACTGGGGCTGAATGGACGCAAGGCGCTGGTCTGCGCGTCTTCCAAGGGACTTGGCCATGCCTGCGCGCTCGCCCTGTCTCGCGAAGGCGCGCACGTGACCCTGAATGGCCGCAACGCTGATACGCTGGAGGCTGCACGCGTCGCCATCGAGAACGAGACAGGAAATCCGGTCCGGGCGTTGACCGCTGACCTGAACACCAGGGAGGGACGAGGAGAGCTGCTTGCAGCCTGTCCGGAAGCCGACATCCTCGTCAACAATAATGGTGGGCCGCCGCCGGGGCGTTTCGAGGCCTGGGATGAAGCGGCCTGGCTGGCCGCGATCGGGGCCAACATGCTGCCTGCGCTGATGCTGATCCGGGGGCTCCTGCCGGGCATGCAGGCCCGCAGGTTCGGCCGCATCATCAACATTACGAGTGCCATGGTGAAATCGCCGCGCGCGCCGATGGGCCTGTCGACGGCCGCGCGCACGGGACTGACCGCCGCCTGCAAGGCGCTCGTCCCGGAGGTCGCCGCCGACAATGTCACCATCAACTTCATGTTACCGGAGCGTTTCGACACCGAGAGGCAGGTGGGCATGGCGCGCCTGACGGCCCAGCTCAAAGGCATCACCTATGAGGAGGCGCGGGAGGAGATTGCGCAGTCCATCGCGGCGAAGCGGTTCGGGCAGCCAGCGGAATTCGGGGCCACCTGCGCCTTTCTTTGCAGTGAGTATGCGGGGTTCATCTCGGGCCAGAACATCCAGCTGGATGGCGGCTCCTATGCGGGGCTGATGTAGGCCGATGAGAAATGTGTCCATGATTGCACGTTCGACTGGTTTGTTTTCGATCCTGCTGGCCAGCCTGATGCTGATCGCTTCCTGTTCGCCGCGCGCGGGTCTTCCGGAGCTCGCGCCCGCCACCGATGAGCAGCCGCTCTATCCGAACATTGTGATCATCATGGCCGACGATCTCGGCTGGAATGATGTCGGCTTCAATGGCAGCGAAATCCGCACACCCAATCTCGACAGGCTCGCCGCTGAAGGCGTTGTGCTCAGCCGCTTCTATGCACAACCAACCTGTAGTCCGACTCGTGCCGCACTGATGACGGGACAGTCACCGCTGCGCCTCGGCGTGCTGGCACCGATCTCCAAGAACATGCAAAACGGCCTCCCCTTGAGCGAGCGGATCCTGCCTCAATATCTGAAGGAAGCGGGATACCAGACGGCACTGCTGGGCAAGTGGCACCTTGGCGGAAACCGGCGACCGTATCACCCTAACAGTCGGGGCTTCGACTATTTCTACGGGAACCTGCACGGCGGCATCGGCTATTGGGACCATGTACATGGCGGGGGTTACGACCTGCAGCGCAATGGTGAGAGCCTAGGCGAAGAGGGCTATGTCACCGATCTGGTCGCTGCTGAGGCGGTGCGCGTCATCAAAAAGCGTGACAGCGCCCGTCCGCTCTTTCTTATGGCGTCGTTCAATGCCCCCCATCTGCCGAATGAAGCACCAGAAGCGACCATCGCCAGTTATGGCGACATGACTGATCCGAGGCGCCGGGTGCATGCCGCAATGGTCAGCGAATTCGACGCGGCTGTCGGTGAGATCGTGGCCGCGCTGGAAGCAGAAGACCTGATCGATGAAACGCTCATCTGGTTCCTCAGCGACAATGGCGGACTGATTCCGGCCCCCGCGCCGCCCGCCAATCTGTCACCAGAGCAGGTCATGGAGCAGCTGGGCCAACGATTTGGTGTTCGCATGACACCACGCTTCCTCCAATTCATCCAGGTCAACTCGACCCAGGGCGGATCGGACAATTCGCCTTTCCGGGGTGGCAAGGGCTCGGTCCACGAAGGCGGGGTCCGGGTTCCCTCTCTGGTCTATTGGCGCGGCGTACTTGAGGCGGACCGGGAAGAGGCGTTCGTGAGTGTGCAGGACGTCCTGCCTACCCTGATCGATGCAGCCGGGATTCCCCATGAAACCGATCCGCTGGACGGGCGCAGCGCCTGGCCTGCAATTTCAGGCGCAGGGGCGGTCGAAGCGCTTGGCTATGCTGTCCAGACCCATCAGGCCACGGATATCGCCTATTACCGCTATCCCTGGAAGCTTGTCCTGATCGCCAACACGCCGCCCCGATTGTTCAATTTGACCGAGGATCCCGGCGAACAGGACGATCGTGCTGGCGCGTATCCCGAACAGGTGGCGGTGCTTACCGCAGAGCTTGCGGCTCTCCCGCGCGGCGCTGACATCGCTCTGCCTCTTCAGGACGTGGTCGATGATCCGGACTTTTTCGGCGGCGAGGAAGACCGCGCGCCCTGGGCCGAACAGATCCGGGACTAAACCGCGTCGCCAAGGCCGCGCCCAACACAACAAGAAGGATACTCTAATGCATCTCCTGACTTTCCTGCGGCATGAAAAAGCCGAACCAGGCGTCCTCGTTGACGCCAGCCAGATCGTCTCATTGTCCAGCATCGCTGCGGACATGATCGCGCTGATCGACGATTGGGAAGCGCATTCTGACAAGGTGATGGCCCTGATGCAGCAAGGCGAACGAATTGCGCTCGATCGTGTGCGGCTGCTTGCCCCTGTCCCGCGCCCCGGCAAGATCTTCGCTATAGGTCTCAACTATGCCGACCATGTCGAAGAGTCAGGCATGGATATGCCACCCCACCAGATATGGTTCACCAAGGCGGCGACCGCCGTGAATGGCCCGTTCGACCCTATCGAGATTCCGCGCAGCTCCTTCACCACCGATTACGAAGTCGAGATGGTCGCCGTCATTGGCAAGGGCGGACGCCACATTTCGACCGAAGACGCCCCATCCCACATCTTCGGATATTGCGTTGGCAATGATGTCAGCGAACGTATGTGGCAGATGCGGACACCTCAATACTCGCTCGGCAAGTCATTCGATACGCATGCCCCCTTCGGCCCCTGGATCACAACCAGCGCGGCGGCGGGCGATGTCCATGCGCTCGACATCCGATGCAGCGTCAATGGCGAGGTGCGCCAATCGTCCAACACGCGCCATCTCATCTTCAATGTCTGGCAACAGGTCGCCGAACTTTCACAAGCCATGACCCTCGAGCCAGGCGACGTCATCTTCACCGGCACACCGGGCGGCGTTGGCGGGGCGATGAAACCGCCGCAATTCCTCAAGCCCGGCGATGTGGTACGCTGCGAAGTCGAGGGCCTCGGGTCAATCGAAGCGACCTGCAGACCGGAATGACGGCGGAGAGGCTGCACGCGAGCGGGGGTGCCGGATATCGCAATATGATGCTCGTCCCCCTCACCGCTGTCACGGTAATGAACGTCGTCGCCCGCCAGCTCATCAGCATCCTGTCACCCACCATAATGGAAGACCTCCAACTTTCGGATACGCAGCTCGGCCTTCTGAAAGGGAACGAATTTGCCTTGCTGTACACGCTTCTCGGCAGGAGGCGCCTAGGCGTTCTGACAGATGAGCCGTCACATCGCTGAACACTGGAAACTGACCGATGCCAATTGTTTGCGGCATTCGGATTATACCAAATGATGAATACCCAGGCCCAAGGAAAAGACACTATGCTTAAGGTTCATTTTGCCCCGAATTCCCGCGCGGGACGGATTGTCTGGCTTCTGGAGGAACTTGGACTGCCCTACGAATTGAACAAGATGGCTTTCCACCCCAAGGACCTCAAGTCCGATGCGCATCGCAGCCGCCACCCGCTTGGCCGTGTCCCGGTGCTCGAGGACGGTGATGTCCGGATATTCGAGTCCGGCGCAATCATCGAATACATTATCGAGCGTCACAAGAACGGCGGTCTCAAGCCGGCACCGCATGACCCGGAATTTCCGGCTTACCTGCAATGGTTTCACTATTGTGAAGGCATGGTCATGCCACCGGTGAACATTGTAGTGGTCAACACGCTGTTGCTACCCCCTGATCGGCAGGATCAAACGGCGCTGGCCCAGGCCACCCGCTTGCTCACCAAGGTGCTCGAGCCTGTGAATGCGGCTCTGGAAGGCAGGGACTATCTTGCCGGTGACTTCTCGGCTGCAGATATTATGCTCGGTCATGCTTGCTTCATGAGCAACCGGATTGGCTCGGTCGACGACAGCATGACGGCTCTGAAATCCTATATAGGCCGAATTGAAAACCGAGAGGCTTTCAAAAAAGCCATCTCAATCAGATGAGTTCTACTCCGCGCAATGAGTGCGTACCCCAACTCATGGTCGGTGCCTTAAACGCGAAGCGACAGCATGTGTGGGCTCGTCAACGAAAGGCGGATGTTTGGTCTGGTCGTTGGTCGCCACCTCGCTCGGACTACACACCGTTCAGATAGCGTGCGCACGTTATTCAGCACGATGGAACAGGGGCCTTCGCTTTTCAAGAAACGCTGCCATCCCTTCTCGGGAATCGGACGTGTTGCGATTGTCTTTGACGGCCTGCCGCTCAGCGGTCAGCAACTCCTCAAGGGGTCTGTCCTGGCCATTGACGATCAGGCCAAGCATACTGCGCACTGGGCCAACGGGCATGGCCGCAAGTTCGTGACCGAGCCGCACGGCTGCCGCCTTCAAGTCCTTTAGCGACCACACTTCGTGGACGAGGCCGATACGAAACGCTTCAGGCCCTGAAATTTTCTTCGCCCGCAGGATCATGTCCAGTGCGTGATGTTCACCAACGCATTTGGTCAAACGTGCACTACCACCCCAGGCAGGAACTGATCCGAGGTCAAGCTCAGGCAGGCCGATCTGCGCTCCCTCTGCAGCGGCGAGGCGAAAATGACATCCAAGCGGCAATTCAAGACCCCCGCCAAGACAGAACCCGAAGAGCGTCGCGATCCATGGTTTTTCCATGGTTTCAATTGATCGGATGATCCGGAGGCGCTGGTCGAACACAGCATCGGCACTTCCCATACGCGCAATGCCTTCAGGCAATTGCTTGAGATTCATCCCGACTGAAAAATTATCCTGCCCCTCTGCGGTCATGACAACGGCTCGAATGGACGTGTCTGAGCCGATCCGGGTGACGTGCTCTTCGAGGGCATCCATGAATTCAAGCGACATACGGTTGAAGGGTGCATCATTGATCGAAACGATCGCGACGGCGCCGTCCTGGTCAATTAGCAGGGGATCTGTCATTGAGATACTCCGTCTGGCTCTTTGGCCTGGCAGGGACTTATGAGGCCAGGTTGTCAGTCCCGGCGGCCGGCAACGCGTGGATACTCGGCCTTCAGGGCTTGCCCGGCGCTGCGAAAGGCATCGACCACGGCATCGGGCAACCATTGTGTCACCGCGCCAGCCCAGCTCGGCCGCGCCTGCACCGCATCATACCAGCGGGCAAGATTGGGACGGGTCTCGATAAGTTCGCCCAGCATGAGATGGTCAACGCGCAGGACATAAGGCGCGAGAGCGCAGTCTGCGAGGCTGAAGGTTTCTCCGGCGATCCATGGGCTTCCATCGAGTGCGCGTTCGACATGATCAAGCACGGCGTGGTGGATGTCCATGGCCGAGGCGAAGGCGGGCGCTTCGGCGCCGCGTTCGATCACGCTCCGCCGCGTCTCGCGCCTCGCCGCGTCCGGGATCTTGGCCAGCATGGCTTCGCGCTCGGCCTCGGGGCGGGCCAACAGGGTAGGCCGCGCGCCGATGGCATAGGTGAGCACACCGCACGCGCCATGAAGGGCGTCATCCACCCGCTTGGTCATCAGGCGCATCCTGTGCCGCCCGGTGGCTGCGGCCGGCCGCAGGGACGGCGCCGGGAAGGCGTCGTCGATATACTCATTGATCAGCGTCGACTCGGTCATCACGCTGCCGGCGTGCTCAAGTGTCGGGACGACCCCATTCGGATTGAGCTTGAGATAGGTGGGATCAAACTGGTCCCCGCGCTGCAGATCCAGGAGGGCGTCCTCCACCTCGATCCCTTTCTCGCAAAGGACGAGACGTACTTTCTGCGAGCAGGTTGAAATCGGGTTGTGATACAGCTTCATGGTGGCCTCCGAGGGATCAGCGAATTTCATTAACGAGGTAGCCCAGCCCGTCGGCCTCGGTGCGCACAATGTCGCCGCGCTCCAGATACAGCCATTGCGCCCAGATATTGGCCGGTTTGAAGACAACACCGCCAGCTGTCCCGGTCAGGATCAGCGTGCCAGAGGGAATGGTTCCGTGGGGGAGCAACTCAACCGCTTCCTCACCCCGCCAATAGATCCAATCCTGCTGGGCGAAGGCCTGCGCGACAATGTCGCCGACTTTAAGGATCATGTCATCGGCAACGAAATGCTGACGCAAAGCGTCGTTGACATAAAGGCGTAGTTCAATGGAGCGATGAAAGTCCTGCGTTCGTGGGATAACGAACAGGTTTCCGCAGGGCAGGAAGGTTTCGCGGCCCTTGGCACTGGCAAAGCCGGTTGTTCCCATCGGTTTGCTGAGCCGCAACTCGCGAATGAGCGTCCAGCGATCGGTAAAGTCATTGCACAAGACCAGGCCGTACTCGACCGCGTCGCCGGGGTCTTCGATGTCTGTCAGCGGGACCATTGCCAGTTCCGCCTCATAATCGAGGCGCGGAACGAAATGGACCGGGGCATCCCAGCGTGTCGGGGCAGACAGCTTCGGGAAGAGGAAAGGCGGGTCGTCGAGCAGCACTTCCTCGGCATGCTCGGCATAGTTTGTGCCGGCAGCTATAAAGGGGGCGGTGTACTCGATAGGCGCACGTAGCGCCGTGTTCGCGGCGGTGACCGATGGCCCGTCAACGCCAGCGAGGGCGTCATAGCCAAGCACAGAATAGAGTTGGAGGAGGTCAGACGTCTCGTCGACCCCGATAACGGCGGTCAGATCTATACCGGTCACGCCGGTGTCGCCAATTGAGGTGACGCGGATAAGGGCATCTGGGGTGCGTGCGAAGGTCAGGGCTTCCAGCGGATCGGCGACCGACGCGGTGAGAGCGAATTCGCGGGTTTCATCAAAAATCGGGCGCGAGATCCAAAGCGACCATAGGATGGCGCCGCCGAGGAGTAGCGCGAGCGCACCGAGGACAATTTTCACGGGCCGCATCTGGAACTCCCACTCCGGTCTGTGTTTTGCCGAGCCGCTTGTCGCAAACGCTGCTGAACCCGCGAACTCCCTAGGATTGGGCGGCTAGCGGCCGTATTGCAGAGCGAACTGAAACGTCGATAATTGAGATAAATCCCACAAATGAGAGGTGTGTCAACATTTTCTTCCTGTCGGGATCAACGATCCGAAACGCCAACGCCAGGATGTTTCCAGGTTTCACAATCAAATACTGCTCATGGCCCTGTTTGCTGCGTCGAGCGTGGCAACTGAGCCCTCCAGCGCAACACAGCGCCCGGTCCAGATCGGCCTTGTATTGCCCGACAGCGCGGTGCCAGAGCATCAGCGCTTCAGTGACGCCAGCAAAGGATATTTTGGTCGTGTCACTCACGCAGCGCCAGTCCTTCGAGGGCCGGTTTGAGCGGAGGATCGACCTTGCCCAGGGGCGAATGTCCCTCATCGGCAACGAAAAGGCATTCGCGCTGGTGCCATGGCGACGCGATCTGGAACGCCTTCGGGGGCAGAGCCTTGTCCTGGAGCCAAAGGCGAAGGGACTTGGATGGACATTCCCAGGTGGAAGGACGCGCGGGATATCGAGATGAGGGACAGATCTTCTATTGGAATTGCAAATGTCGAACTCCCTGCCCTCTCGGAGAAAGAGTTGGTGAAGCTTAGCGACATCGTTAGGATTCGTTTGGAAAGGCTGGATTATCTCGTCAGGAGACATTGGGCGGAGCAGTATTGAATGTCGGAAACTCGCCAAGAGTCGGTGTTCGGTGCCAACTTGTGAGTGTCCATTTTGGAGCGACTTGACGCTACTCTTGAATTGGCGTGTCCACTGCTTCTTGTGAGGATTGGTCGGCGTTGCGAAATGCGCTTGGTGTATGGCCGGTTTCCAGCTTGAAGGCCTTGTAGAATGACGAGCGCGCATTGAAGCCGGCACGCAGAGAAATTGCCAGAATGGTCTCTTTACTTTCAATGATGAGCGGTTTCGCGTATTCGACCCGCATCTGGTTCACATAATCGAAAAAACTCTTCCCGATGGTCTCATTAAGCGTCTGCGAAATGTAGCTCGGAGAAATCCCGACGTGGCGGGCTAGCTTGTGCAAGGAGAGCGCGGGGTCGAGGAAAAGTTGATCGCTTTTCATCGCGGCATCAATTTTTGCGGCAATCCGGACGGATTGCTCTTCGCCAAGGGCTGAGCGCTGGTATTTCTGGCTGGAGGTGATGTCTGTGACCTCTTCCGGGACTTCGTCTGAAGCGTCGCCGAGATACCGCCCTTCGAAGCCTGGCTTCTGCCGCAGCCCCCAGACCGCCAGGGTCCAGGTGAGCAGCAGGGCCATAACGGCCCCCGCGCGACGGTCGATAATGACTCGGCCGAAGAAGTTTTCGGCAATGATTGCAGCAAACGCCAACAACCACACGCCGCCAAGTACAAGAATGAGCCAACTCAGCCAGTACAGTTCACGGCTCTCATTGCTGGCGAATAAGTTGCGGAGTTCATGACGGTAGGTGCGCAGGCGCCGGATCGCCCGAATACCATACCAGCCTGCTTGTACTGGCCACAGCAGGATTAGAGCGAAGGCGGAGAGAGCGATTATCACAACAAGTCCACCCGGTGGCAGTTCGCCGGTGAACAACATCTGCTCGCGGATATCGAGAGGTTGCGCGATCAACATTCCGGCGACGATCAGACCCAGCACAAATGGAAGGAAATGCCAGAGATGGCGACGCTGCCATTGCCACGGCACGGAAGCTGTCAGCCCCTCAATATACAACCACAGCATCGGACCGAGCAACAAATAGGCCGGGAGGGTCAGGGCAATTGCCTGCGTCCTCAACGCAGGCGCGAACACCGCGACGACTGGATCCATGATCACGACCCCTAGCGCGACGAAGAAAGCGCTGAGCGGCATGTAGGTCTGGCTCTGTCCTGCACGCGCGAGCAGGATCGTCGCGCACAGACCTATCTGTCCCAGCGCGGCAACCATCAGGGCGAAGACGTCGAGATTGGGCAATTGCTATTCTCCGGAGGCACTATTCCTAGCGGAGTCAGGCCTGCGTTCAAATGCCGAAGGTGGCTCGGTGTGTCCGGGCCTTTGGGGACGGACGACAGGCATCAGGCAAATCCCGCAATTGAAGATCATACGGTCTACAACAGAAAGGGCCTGAAAATGACACACGAATTTCAGAAAGCTGGCGGCTTTTCCGCCATCGCTATGGCAGCCTGTTACCTCATCGGCTTTGCGATGTTCATCTTCGTGCTGGACTCATCGGGCTATTCCGGACCTTCAGGCAGCGTGGCCTTCGCCGCAGACCATGCGTTTCAGCTGTTTCTAACCATGCTTGTCAGCTACGTTCTGGCCAGCCTGTTTCTTATCGTGCTCCTGCTCGCACTCAATGATCGGCTGAAAGCGCACGCGCCTGTTGTGATGCAGACGGCGACGGCGGTCGGCATCATCTGGGCCGCCATCGTTCTGGTCAGCGGCATGCTCTCCATCCTTGGCGCGGACAGTGTCACGCGCCTTGCTGAAACTGATCCCGAGCGCGCCGCGACGGTTTGGCTCACCGTTGGCATTGTGCAGAATGTTTTGGGCGGGGGAACTGAGTTCGTCGGCGGCGTCTGGATCACGCTGGTAAGTCTGGCCGGACTGCGACATCGCGGTTTGCCCAGGGCGTTGAACCTGTTCGGCCTTGCGATCGGGCTTGCCGGCATCGTGACAATCTACCCCGATTTCGAACCGCTCAACGCTGTTTTCGGGCTCAGCCAGATCGTCTGGTTTCTTGGGGCGGGTGTCGTGATGCTGTCCCGCAAGTCGCGCAAACTGATGCCTTCAGCGGCATGAGCCACCCAAAATACTATCAGGATGAACACTAACATGTCTGATCTTCCACTCATTGGGTTGCTACACCTCTTGATGGGCACGCTGGCCGTCATCTCCGGTGCGGGTGCGTTGGCGGCCGCGAAGGGGCGGCGTCTGCACAGGATGGCCGGAAACCTGTTCTTTGGCGCGATGCTCCTACTGATCGCAAGTGGCCTCTATTTCAGCGTCACGCGTTCAATTCTGTTCACCTTTTTTCTGAGCGTGATGGCCTTCTATTTGCTCTCCAGCGGCTGGGCGACAGTCATGCGCCGCGAAGGAAAAACGGAGCGGTTTGAGCTGGCGAATTGTCTTTTCATTCTCATTGCGGGCGCATCCGCACTCGGATTGGGCCTGACAGAAACAATCCGCGGGGCTCCGTTGCAGAGCGATGTTTCCTCCGCCGCTTTCTTCATCTTGGCCGCTCTCGCGGTGCTGTTTGGTGCGCAGGATGTTGCTGTGATCCGGCGCGGCGGCTGCACTGGCAAGCATCGGATTGCGCGCCACCTCTGGCGGATGTGTCTGTCTCTGTTCATCGCAGTGACGATTTTCTTTCTCGGCAACAATGACGTACTGCCGGAAGTCCTGCGCACACCATTTTTCCTCACCTCCCCGATTGTCGCCGTTCTGGCACTGATGGTGTTTTGGCTGATGCGCGTGACTTTCACCAATTGGTACAGAACTCCTTCCCGTTAGATACGCCGTTCGGAGGCCCACCAGTGCCTGTCTCAATTGGGCCAAGTCGGCACGGATCATTATCTTCGGCGATCGGCAGGGGGAACTGGATCCGGTCATCCGGCTACCTCACCAGCACCAGGCCGGACTTCGCCAAGCACCGTCATTCGGCTTCTTGTGTTGAACGACCGTTGTGGGCCAACAACGCCCATTCGAGAAGACCTGGCCATCTGGCTGGAACTCGCCGGAAACAGTCAATCGATGGCTCTGCGGCGAAAGGCCCGTTCGTGCCCCATTTTGATTATTGCTGCAGCAGCAAAAAACGACTGACTTCCTCCGCCAACAAAACAACAAACTGCGCAAGAATCGGGTGGGTTGAGCACCTCGATATCGTCAGACACCTCCTAATCCTCAATCAATGGAGATGGGAATGCTTCTCAACGGAAAGACAATCATCATAACCGGCGCAAGCAGCGGTATCGGAGCCGCAGCCGCTAAGATTTTTGCGGCCGAAGGCGCGAAAGTGGTTCTTGGAGCCCGCCGCGTCGAACGACTTGAGCAAATCACAAAGGATATTTCTGCCAACAGTGGCGAGGCGGTTTTCTTGGCAGGGGACGTCGAAGACAGCGCCTATGCCGCAGACCTGGTGAAGCTTGCAGAGTCGCGCTTCGGGGGGCTCGACGGCGCTTTCAACAATGCTGGTGTGACGGGTGATATGGGACCAATCCCCGACATGGCAGAAAGCAACTGGCATAAAGTGATAGCGGTTAATCTCAACAGCGGCTTCTACGCGGCAAAGCATCAAATTCCGGCTATGCGCAAACGCGGTGGCGGTTCCATCGTCTTCACCTCCTCATTCGTCGGACACACGATTGGTTTGCCCGGCATGGGGGCCTACGCCGCTGCAAAGGCTGGCCTCATCGGCATTACCCAGGTGCTTGCGGCGGAGCACGGTCCTGAAAACATTCGCGTCAATGCACTCCTACCAGGAGGTACGATGACGCCAATGGCCGGGGATGATGCCGATTTTCATGAGGTCGTGCGCGGGTTTCACGCGCTGAAGCGCATGGCGGAGCCGTCCGAAATCGCTAACGCCGCGCTCTTCTTGCTTTCTGATCACGCATCCTTCGTAACCGGAAGCGCCATGATCGCGGATGGCGGAAACTCGATAAGCAAACTGTAAGAAATTGCCGGTGTCCGTCATTCCCCCATAGCGACCGGTTGCTTGGCTTTTACCGACCGGCGGAAACGGGCCAAAGTTTGCCCGCTGAGCATCCGATTCCTGATGACTGCTTCTGTTTAGGTTTCCACGACGCCCGCCTTGCACAGCCGGTTGCACCACGCATGATGGCGGGCGTCGTGGAAGGCTCAATGCCTGACGCGCGGACGGTGTGGACTGCTATGGGGATTTAAAGACTGCGCTTGCTTCTCGTCTTCAGAGCGCGAGTGCGTTCGATCGTCGGGATCGATGTCGAACAAGGCGGATGTCGCGTGTCTGGCCCTGTTTTGGCGGGCCAGGTTGGGCGATGTTGCCAGGATGGGTTCGGCCAGAGCGCAGTTGACCGTCGCCGCCAATGGTGGCGAACGCAAGCTGGCAAAGATGAGCGCGTGAGGCGGCGTTCATGAGGTGTCGATCCTTTCTGGCGGTGATCGTCGTCGCAGGCGGGACGCCGGGGTGATCAGTTCGATCAGGATCATCCGTCCACCACAACAGGCACACTTTTCCGGTTCGGGTGTTTGAGGTGCAGGCTCCGGCGTTGGCCCGGATTCCGGGTCCTGCGAGGGCAGCATGCGCTCTGCGAGCAGGTCCCTGATGCGATCAATGGCGTCTCGGCGCTGTGTGTTGGCGAGGAACCCGACATGGCGGATGCG
>NZ_LADU01000058.1 GCF_000961795.1 Hyphomonas sp. BRH_c22 | reverse complement strand
AGGCGCCCGGCCGCGTGCATGCGGATCGCTGCCCGCACGGGCCGCAAGCGCCAGGAACAGGCGGGTCTTGAGCGGTCCATCGGCTGCAGGGGGGGGCGTCGCGCGCGGCGCATAGGGCGCCGCCCAGAACAGGGCCGCAGCTTCTTCCAGTGTTGCCGTATCTGAAAGCCTGATCGCATCCACGCCGCGATAACACAGGCGTCCGTCCGCAATCACGGTCAGGGCAGAGGTCAGGACCGGTTCGCCCCAGGCGATGGAGGCGCGGGCAATCTCGGCGGCGCGTTTAGGTCCTGATTTCCGTGTAGCCAGCCGTTCGACATCCTCGGCGCTGTAGAGCGACCGGCGCGGATCGTCCGGGTCCGGCCGCGCCTCCAGCCGCCCGCGGCTGACATAGGCGTAGAGCGTCTGCGGCCGCACGCCGAGCAGGCGTATCGCCTCGTCGGAACTGATCCACGCCATGGTCTGGGCCTTATATTGATTATATTGATCAAGATTGACGATGTATCCATATGCGCCGATCTCCCATCTGGAAACAAGAGGAGATCTGACCATGAGCATGGGTTTGGAAAATGTCGTCGCCGCTGAAACGCGCCTGTCATCGGTCGATGGCGCCAACGGCGTCCTGGTCATCAAGGGCTACGCGCTGGACCAGATTGCCGGGCACAAGCCCTTCGAGGAGGTGGCCCGGCTGCTCTTCACCGGCCTGTTCGACGACCTGCCGGATGCGGGCGCCTTTGCCGCCCGGCTGGGCCGGGCACGGGAAGAGGCGTTCGCCCTTGTCCAGCGCATAGATGACGGCATCCTGGCCCTGCCGCCCATGGACGGCATGCGCGCCCTGATCGCGCGGATCCACGATGGCGAGGATATCGATACCGCGCTGCGCCTGCTAGCCGCGCCAGCCGTTCTCCTGCCCGCGATCCTGCGCCGCCGCCGGGGATTGAGCCCCCTGCCGCCAAGGCCCGGACAGGGTCATGCCGCCGACATGCTGCACATGCTGACCGGCAAGATGCCGTCGCCGGAAGTGGCAGGCGCGCTCGACACCTATCTGGTCACGGTGGCCGATCATGGCCTGAATGCTTCCACTTTCGCGGCGCGTGTCGTCGCCTCGACATGGTCGGGCCTGACATCCTCGGTGCTGGCCGGGCTCGCGGCGCTCAAGGGCCCGCTGCACGGCGGCGCGCCGGGTCCGATCATTGCCATGCTCGATGGCATCGGCCGGCCGGACAATGCCGAAGCGTGGATCGAGGCAGCGCTGGCGCGCGGTGACCGCCTGATGGGCTTTGGCCACCGCATCTACAAGGTCCGCGATCCCCGCGCCGACGCCCTCAAGGCGGCCGTCAGGCGCATGTCGGAAGGCTCGAATGTCCTGCCAGGCCGGCTGATGCTCGCCGAAGCCGTGGAAGCGGCGGCCCTCAGGATCCTGCAGGCGCACAAGCCGGACCGGCCGCTGGACGTGAATGTGGAATTCTACACCGCGCTCCTGCTCGAAGCGCTGGGCTTCCCGCCCGATGCCTTCACCGCCGTGTTCGCCACAGGCCGCACGGCCGGATGGCTCGCCCATGCCCGCGAGCAGCGCCTCACGGGGCGTCTCATCCGCCCGCAATCAGCCTATGTGGGACCAGAGCCCGCCGAAGCGGCCTGACGGATCAGGCGCGCTGCGGCGTCAGGGCGCCGTGGCAATGCTTGTATTTCTTGCCAGAGCCGCACGGACAGGCCGAATTGCGCGGCGTGTTCGACCAGTCATCCTCGGCCTGGTGAAGCGCCGGGCCGGGGCCGGTATTGCCGGCCGGTTCCTCGGGCGACATCTCGTTGACGCCCGTATCCGGGTCGAGGTGCATTTCACGCATCGGCGGAAGGGGCGGCGGCGGGGCCGGGCGGCGCTGTTCAGGCGGCTGCACGCGGATATGCATCAGTGAGCGGGTCACGGTGGCGCGCAACTCGTTGAGCAGGGCGTAGAACAGGTTGAACGCCTCTTCCTTGAACTCGTTCAGCGGATCGCGCTGGCCGTAGGAGCGCAGGTGGATCACCGAGCGCAGCTGGTCGATCTGCTGCAGGTGTTCGCGCCAGCGCAGGTCCAGCACTTGCAGCAGGACCTGCTTCTCGATCCGGCGCATCTGCTCTGCACCGACCTGGTTTGCCAGACCGTCATAGGCTTTGGTGACATGTTCGCGTATACGCGCGGCAATCTCCTGGTTGGCGACGCCTTCTTCAGCGGCCCATTCGGCGACCGGCAGGTCCAGCGCGAGATCGGTCTGCAGGGCCTCTTTCAGCCCGGCAATGTCCCATTGTTCGGCATAGGCCTTTTCCGGCATCGTGCGCAGCACCAGCGCATCGATCACATGGTCGCGCATTTCCGCGATCGTGTCTGACACGTCATCGGCACGCAGGAATTCCATGCGCTGTTCGAACATGGCCTTGCGCTGGTCATTGATGACATCGTCATACTTCAGGACATTCTTGCGGATCTCGAAATTGCGTTCCTCGATCTTGCGCTGCGAGGTTTCCATCGCCTTGTTCATCCAGGGATGGGTAATGCCCTCGTCTTCCTTGATGCCGAGGCGGCGCATCACGGCGTCCATGCGCTCGGCGGCAAAGATCCGCATCAGGTCGTCTTCGATGGAGATATAGAATTTCGAACGGCCCGGATCGCCCTGGCGGCCCGTCCGGCCGCGCAGCTGGTTGTCGATGCGGCGGCTTTCATGGCGCTCGGTGCCGAGCACGTAGAGCCCGCCGGCATCCAGCGCGCGCTTCTTCTTCACTTCAATATCGGCCTTGATCTGCGAGGTGAGCATTGTCAGCTCGCTCTCGGTCAGTTCGCGGCCCAGCTCTTTTTCCCGGGCGGCCTTGTCCTGCTCGATGCGCATTTCAAGGTTGCCGCCGAGCTGGATGTCGGTGCCGCGGCCAGCCATGTTGGTGGCCACCGTGATGGCGCCCGGCACGCCGGCATTGGCGACGATGAAGGCTTCCTGTTCGTGGTGGCGCGCGTTCAGCACCTTGTGCGGGATTTTCGCAGCCGTCAGCAGGCTGGACAGGATTTCCGATTTCTCGATCGACGCGGTGCCGAGGAGGATCGGCTGGCCCTTGGCCTGGCATTCCTTCACTTCCTTGACGATCTCGGCATATTTCGCCTTGGCCGTCCGGTAGACGACATCGTCATCGTCGATGCGCTGAATTTCCTTGTTGGTCGGCAGGTCGACCACTTCGAGCTTGTAGATGTCGTGGAATTCGGAGGCCTCGGTCAGCGCCGTGCCGGTCATGCCGGCGAGCTTCTTGTAGAGACGGAAATAGTTCTGGAACGTGATCGAGGCGAGCGTCTGGTTCTCGGGCTTGATATCGACGCGTTCCTTGGCCTCGATGGCCTGGTGCAGGCCTTCCGACAGGCGGCGGCCTTCCATCATGCGTCCGGTGAATTCGTCGACCAGCATGACCTGGCCGTCCTTGACCAGATAGTCCTTGTCCTTGTTGTACAGCTTGTGTGCGCGCAGGGCCTGGTTGGCGTGGTGCACGAACGAGATGTTCGTCGGCTCCCACATCGAGCCTTCCAGCAGGCCGGCTTCGGTCAGCCAGTTCTCAATCTTCTCGGTGCCGGTCTCGGTATAGGTGACCGAGCGCTGCTTCTCGTCGAGTTCGTAATCGCCGTCTTCGAGGCGCGGCATCAGATTGTCGAGCGCGATGTAGAGTTCTGAACGGTCGTCGGTCGGGCCGGAAATGATCAGCGGCGTGCGGGCCTCATCGATCAGGATCGAATCGACCTCGTCGACGATGGCGTAATGGTGCCCGCGCTGGGCCATCTGCTCCAGAGAGTATTTCATGTTGTCGCGCAGGTAATCGAACCCGAACTCATTGTTCGTTCCGTAGGTGATGTCGGCGGCATAGGCGGCCTTGCGTTCCTCGTCGGTGACGCCGTGCACGATGATGCCGGTTGTCATACCAAGGAAGCTGTAGATCCCGCTCATCCATTCGGCGTCGCGCTTGGCGAGATAGTCGTTCACCGTGATGACGTGCACGCCCTTGCCTTCAAGCGCATTGAGGTAGACCGCCAGCGTCGCCACCAGCGTCTTGCCTTCACCCGTCCGCATCTCGGCGATGGCACCGGAATGCAGAATCATGCCGCCCATCATCTGGACGTCGAAATGGCGCATGCCCAGCGCGCGGCGCGAGGCCTCGCGGACAACGGCAAAGGCTTCTTCCAGGAGGCTGTCCAGCGTGGCGCCATCGGCCAGCCGTTTGCGGAACTCGGCCGTCTTGCCCTTCAGCGCCTGATCGGACAGCGCTTCCATCATGGGCTCGAGGGCGTTGATGCGGTTGACCCGGGCGCGGAGGGGTTTCAACTTGCGGTCGTTGGCGGAACCAAAAATCTTGCGGGCAACGGAAAGCATATCAGGCGGCACCAATCGATCTGGGCAAACTAAACTCTTAATCCCGACAGCGACATATGGCAGGACATTTGCGGGTTCTTCCGCAGCGCTTACACTGGTCGGGAGGTCTCGACCAGAGTTAGGGTCAGACTTAAGAAGCCGACAAAGGGGTGTCAATGCGACGCCCTCAGCGATCATGGGAGATAAGCGTGCTGTTTTTCAAGGTAAATACGGCCAGAATCAGCAGGCTCGCCTGCGGCGCGGCCCTGCTTGTCCTGTGCGCCTGCGGCAGCGGCGACGAAGCCGAGATTCCGGTCCAGGTCGAAGGCGCTGCGGCGACCACCGTGAATGGCGAGAAAATCTATATCAGCGACGTGGAACTGGAGGCCGTTGCGCGCGGCCTTATCCCCGCCGGCCAGCCGCTCGATCACAAGAGCACGGAATACAAGACGGTGCTCGATCAGTTGATTGACCAGAAGCTGATGGCCCAGGAGGCGCTCCGCCGCAAGATCGACCAGGAACCCGCCGCCCAGCGCCGCCTGCAGATCGCCCGTGAACGCATCCTCGGCAACCTGCTGGTTGAAGACCTGGTCGCCCGCGAGGTGACCGATGCCAGCATCGACAGGATGTATGCCGAACAGGTGGCCCTGCAGCAGTCGAACGATGAAGTCGCGATCGCGCACATCCTGTTCGACACGCAGGAAGAGGCTGAGGCCGTGTATGCCGAGATTCAGGACGGGGCGAGCTTCGAGAGCATGGCGCGGGCCCATTCCAGGGATACGGCGACACGCATGGAGAATGGTAATCTTGGCTATGTCTCGCCGAATGACCAGCCCGATCCGTTTCCGGTCATGATCGCCGACACGCAGGAGGGCGACGTGTCGAAGCCGTTCCAGAGCGCCGATGGCTGGCACATTCTGAAGGTCAAGGACCGCCGGACCCGTGCGCCAAAGACACGCGACGAGATGCGGCCCGAAATCGTCACCTTCCTGACGCTGAACGAGATCAGCAAGATTCTGCGCGAATTGCGCACCAAGGCCACGATTCAGGAAGGCGGCCCCGGCGCGCCGGGCGCCACTCCCACGCCGCTGTCACTGGATGAGAAGCCGGCGCCCCTGTCCGAAGACTCCTCGGCCGTTCCTGAAGGAAATGAACTGTGAACCTGAAACCGTCCCCGTTTGCGCCTGCACGCTTTCCTGTCCTGCCGGAGGTGAAGGGCGTGCGCGCGGCCACCGGATCGCGTGGCTTCTATGCCCGCCGGGGCATCACGCGGGACGATGTGTTCCTGTTCGCGTTTGACGAAGGCACCACCTGCGCCGGTGTCTATACCGTGTCGCACACGGCATCGGCCGATGTGCTCTGGTGCCGTGAGGCGCTGGGCGAAGGCGGCGGCGCCGCGCGGGCCCTGATCGCGAATTCGGGCAATTCCAACGCATTTACCGGGCCAAAGGGCGTGGAGAAGAATGAGGCGACTCTGAAGGCGCTGACCGAAGCCCTCGGCGTGCCGAAGGAGACCTGCTTTCTCGCCGCGACCGGCGTCATCGGCGAGCCGCTGCCAGACCCGAACTATGTCGGCGCTTTCGTGCCGGACCTCGCCGCCAAGCTGGCCGCTCCCGACTGGCAGGCCTGTGCCCGTGCCTTCATGACCACCGACACCTATCCCAAGGCGTCCGGCCGGACAGTCGGACTCGCAGGCGTGCCCACCGCCTTTGCCGGTATTGCCAAGGGCTCCGGCATGATCGCGCCGAACATGGCGACCATGCTGTCCTATGTCTTCACCGATGCCGCCATCGATGCAGACCTGCTACAGGACCTGCTCGAAGACATTGCCGACGAGACGTTCAACGCGATCACTGTCGATGGCGACACGTCCACATCCGACACGCTCATGGTATTCGCGACCGGGGCCACGGGCGCGCCCCCGATTGATACCCGCGAGGATGAGCGTTTCCCCGCTTTCGCAGACGCGCTGCACGCCACCTGCCTCGATCTGGCCCTGCAGGTCGTCAAGGATGGCGAGGGTGCCAGCAAGTTTGTTACCGTCCGCGTCGAAGGCGCCGTGTCGCAACTCTCGGCCAAGATCGTCGCCTGCGAGATTGCCAACTCCCCGCTGATCAAGACCGCCATGGCCGCCGGGGACGCCAATTGGGGCCGTGTCGTGATGGCCGTCGGCAAGTCGCTCGAGCCTATCGTGATGGAAAAGCTCGCGATCTGGTTCGATGATGTCCAGGTCGCCAGCCATGGCGCCCGCGCGCCGGACTATGACGAAGCGGCGGCCAGCGCCGTCTTTGCGAAACCGGAATTCACCATTCGCGTTGACCTCGGCGTCGACGCGTTCGCGGCTACGGTCTGGACCTGCGACCTGACCCACGGCTATGTCGATATCAATGGCGCCTACCGGACATGACCCGGCCGCTCGTGCTGGTCGTCGCGGCAGCGCTGTACAATAGCAGGGGCGAGATCCTGCTGGCCCAGAGACCGGAAGGCAAGGCCATGGCCGGCCTATGGGAATTTCCGGGCGGGAAGGTCGAGCCGGGCGAGACGCCGGAACAGGCGCTCGTGCGCGAACTGCACGAGGAATTGTCAATTACGGTTGACGAAAACGACCTCGAACCGATCAGTTTTGCCAGTCACAATTATCCGAATTTTCACCTACTTATGCCACTCTTCCGGTGTCTTGTATGGACCGGCGACGTGCACCCGCGGGAAGGCCAATCCTTCGCATGGGTCGCGCCTTCATCCCTGCACGATTATCCGGCGCCGGCGGCAGACATTCCTCTGTTCCGCCAGCTCTCCGGAAAGTGACCTGGGAGGGTCGGAGATGGGACTGAAGATTCTGCTTGCCCGGTTTGCCGCTGAAGAGCGGGGGGCAACAGCGCTGGAATACGGCTTGATCGTCGGCGTGATCGCGATTGCCATCGTCGGCGGTGTCACCGCTGTCGGTTCATCCACGGCGAATTCGTTCAACGAAACGGCCGGTGCCCTGGAAGACGCCAACACCCCTTGAGCCACCCAGGTTTGCTATTGGCGGCCAGCCTGCTTCCGCACGGCCTCTGCGAGGCTGGCTGTCGCGCTGCCCGGTTTCAGCGGTTTTGGCTGGTTCGGCGCGGGCGACCAGCCTGACAGGTAGATGATTTCAAACGTCGCGCGCACCCGGCCGTCCGGATCGCTGAAATTCTGCGCATAAAGCTCTGCGGCCCGCATCAGCACGCGCCGGGGCAGGGGCTGGCCCATGCCGGGCGCAAAGGCGGCGCGCTCGCCCATGCCCTTCAGGTCAGCCAGCAGGCCGAACAGGGAATCATAGCGCACCGTCACGCTGTCCCGGTCCACGACCGGCAGGGCAAAGCCCGCCCGCTGCATCAGCGCGGCCATGTCCGACAGCGCGGGCAGCGGTGACAGGCGCGGCGCCAGGCCGCCCATGATCTCGGTTTCCGCCTCGACCAGGCAGGTCCGCACTTCACCGAGCGTGCCTGCGCCCAGCAGCGCGCCAACAAACAGGCCGTCCGGTTCCAGCACTCTGCGCACCTGCACCAGCGCGCCGGGCAGGTCATTGACCCAGTGCAGTGACAGGGCCGAGACGACGAGGTCGAAACTCGCCGGCGCATAGGGCAGGGCCTCCTCGTCGGCGACTTCCGCGTCGAGGCCGTGGGCCGCTGCCTGCGCCACCATGCCCGGCGAGGCATCGGTCACAAGCATGGCCCCCACCTTGCCGCCACCCGCCAGCACCCTTGCAACGCCCCCGTCATGCCCGCCCAGTTCCAGCCCCGACCGGAACGTCCGCGTCGTATCGTCCAGCCGGTCGGCGATGTCTCTCGACACGCGGGCCTTGAGGAAGGCAAACTCCTGGAAGTGCCGTGCCGCCCGGTCGCGGCGGCGGACCAGCAGGTCGCGGTTGAACAGGCGCGGCGGGGCTTTGGGAGGGGCAGGAGGGGTCATGCTAGGCGATATGGACCGGCGTCAGGCCCGCGCAAAGGGCTTTCTGCGCGGCCTGGCAGACACGCTATGGCCGCCCCGCTCGCTGGTATCGGGCCCGCGCGGCATTGGAAAAGGGCCCCTCGCGCCTGAAGAATTCGGCCAGATCCACTTTCTCACCGGGCCGTGTGCGACACCTGCGGCACCCCGCCTGGATTCGACCTTGGCCCCGGGGCCGTATGTGCACCCTGCATCGCCCGCCCGCCGCGCCGGAACAGGGCCCGCGCCGCCATGGTCTATGACGCCGCCTCACGCCGCCCGGTGCTGGACCTGAAGCGGTCCGGCCGCCGTGACGGGCTGGCAACCCTGGCCAGCTGGATGCTCCAGTCGGGCCGCACGCTGGTCGATGAAGCCGACCTGATCGTGCCCGTGCCCCTGCACTATGCCCGGCTCGTGCGGCGCGGATTCAACCAGTCCGGCTGGCACGGGAAATTTCCCGCCTGTCCGGCACGCCCGTCATGGTCGATGCACTCAAGCGTACGCGGCGTACACCCACGCAGGGCGGCCTGTCGGCCCGTGCCTGCCGCCGCAATGTCGCAGGCGCATTTACCATCACAAAACGCGCCGCGCCGCGGATTTCAGGCCGCCGGATATTGCTCGTCGACGATGTGTTAACCACCGGCGCGACAGTCTCGGTCTGCACGCGGGCCCTGAAACAGGCAGGTGCCGGGAATGTGGATGTGCTTGTGCTTGCGTGCGTTGTTCGAGAGACGGATATTACCATATAAGCTGGTGAACTCATTGCTTTAAGGAGCCTGCCTCAATGCCCAAGGTCACCATCTACACACGCGCATTCTGCCCGTATTGCAGCCGCGCACTTGCCTTGCTGAAAGGCAAGAAGGTCGACCTGACCGAAATCGATGCCGGAATGGACGCGGCCAAGAAGGCCGAAATGATCGAACGGTCCGGCGGTGGCCGCACGTTCCCGCAAATCTTCATTGGCGACAAGCATATCGGTGGCTGTGACGACATGATGGCTCTGGATCGCGCGGGTGAACTCGACGCGCTTCTGGCGGCCTGAGGCGGGGCCCATGATCCGTTACGCGCTTATCTGCGGGGACTGCGAGCACGCATTCGAGGCCTGGTTCGCCTCGTCTTCGGCGTTCGACACGCTGGCAGGCAAGCGCCTTGTGACATGCCCGGAATGCGTCGGCGCCAATGTGTCCAAGCAGATCATGGCGCCATCGGTGAAATCGCCGAGGAAGGCGGCTGCGCGGTCTGACGCCGAGCGGCTGGCCGAGGAATTTGCCGCCAGGGCCCGCGATCACGTGGCGCAGAATTTTGACTATGTCGGTGATGATTTCGCCAGTGAGGCGCGGGCCATGTTCTATGGTGAGACCGATGACCGCCCGATATGGGGCGCGACAACGCCCGAAGAATCAGCGGCCCTCGCAGAGGAAGGGGTGCCGGCAGCGCCTCTGCCGCGGGCTTTCACGCCAAAACCCCCGAAACAGGCCACATCGAAGCGCAAGCTGAATTGAACGGCCCCGCGCGCTTTGACGCGCTTGACCCTTGCGGTGCCTTCGCTAATACGACCTGCAGATACGAGTCACGGAGAGGCCTCATGGCGACCAGCGAATATCATCACGGCGAAATGGACATTCAGGCACAGAAGGCAACGTGGGACGGTTTCATCACCGGCGGCGTCTGGGGCGGCCTGCTGCTGGTCCTTTCGATCGGTTATGCCGTTCTGGCTGTGGCCATCGGCATGAACTGGATGGTGGCGCTCGGCCTCATGGCGATCGTCGGCTTTGCCGCCGGGCTGTTCCTGAACCTTGGCGGACGCTGGATGGCGACCATGGTTCTGCTCATTCTGCTCGCGCTCGTGGTGCAGGGCTTCATCTGGCTGTTCAGCGTCCTTCTCTAGGACGCGGGCCGGACTAGCAGTCTTCCCGGCAATCAGGACACCGCGCCAGAGCGGGGTCGGCTTCCAGATTACGCATGGGAATCGGGCCGTTGCACTGTGTGCACACACCGAACCGGCCATGATCCATCCGTGAAAGCGCAGCATCAATACGCGCCAGAAGGCGGTTGCGCTCCAGCAGGTCATGACGCCGTGTGCTGACGACATCATCTTTCGTCAGCAGAAGGCATCCCGGAGGTGCAGGCGCAATTTCCGTCTTCATGCCAATATGCTGCGTCGGCTTTAAGGGCTTGGCAAGGCGTTCCGGGCGAAGAACCATGTTCTTTATCGGGAATCGCTACGCGATGCGCGATTTCACCTGCCGAGGAGGCTTCCATGAGCATGCCGCCCCTTGTCATCTCGCACGCCACGAAGCGTTTTGGTGCGTTTACCGCCGTCAGCGACCTGTCCCTCACTGTGCCGGAAGGGGCCATTATCGGCTTCCTCGGGCCGAACGGCGCCGGCAAGTCGACCAGCCTGCGCATGGCGCTTGGCGTGATGCAGCCCGACAGCGGCAGCGTCAGCCTGTTCGGCAAGCCTCCTGAGATATCCACGCTGAAGCGCGTCGGCTTCCTGCCGGAGGAGCGTGGCCTCTACAAGAAGATGACCACGCGCGCGACGATCGAGCATTTCGCCCGCCTCAAGGGCCTCACCGCTCGCGATGCCCGTGCCCGCGCCATTGAACTGCTCGACATGTCAGGCCTTGGCGAGTTCAAGTCCACGCGCATCTCCAAATTGTCCAAGGGCATGGCGCAGAAGGTCCAGATCCTGTCGACGCTGGCCCATCGCCCGGAATTCCTGATTCTCGACGAGCCTTTCTCCGGCCTCGACCCGGTCAACCAGCAGGTTCTCGAAGACCTGATCCGCACAGAGCATGACCGCGGCGCGACGATCCTCTTTTCCACCCATGTGATGGAACATGCCGAACGCCTGTGCGACCGCATCGTCATGATGGCGCGGGGGCGCAAGGTCTTTGACGGCACGCTGGACGATGCCTTCGCCTCGCTCGGCCGCGGGGCCCGCATTGCCGTGGCCGAAGGCTTCGACCTCGCCGCAGCACTGGCACCGGCTGGCTTTGAAGCGCACCGCGCACCGGAAAACGGCCCCGGCGATGCCTGGCGCATCAGCCTGCCGCGCGGCACCGGCGCACAGGATGCGCTGCGGGCCGCGATTGATGCCGGGGCGCCGATTGTCGGCTTCGCGCCGGAGGAGGCCCGCCTGCGCGATGTCTTCGTGTCGCTGGTCGGCGAGGCCGATGCCGCCGCCTTGCGCGAATCCGCAGCGGGGGAGGCGGCCTGATGCGCAATGTCTATCTGATCTTCCGCCGCGACTATCTCGGCTATGTCAGGGCCTGGGGCTTCTGGCTCAGCCTCGCCGCCGTGCCGCTGTTCATGCTCATCGGCGGGACATTTGCCGTCTTCGCGGCCAAGTCCTCGCCCGTGCGTTACTACGCCGTTGTCGATCCGGCCGGCATCTATGCTGCGGCCATTGAGGCTGAATTTGCCCGGGATGATGAAGCCGCCGGCCAGCAGGCGCGCGATCTCGCCGCCACAATGGATCTGCCGCCCGAACACCAGGCAGCACTTGAATCCGGCAATGCCGCGCCCCAGCGCAAGTTCATTCTCGTGCCCGCGCCCGCCGCCTCCATCGACGCGCTGCGCCCCTATCTGATGGGCGAGCGTCTCGTCTCCGGACCGCTCGGTGACAAGTCGCTCTTTGCCGTGTTTATTCCGTCTACGGATGGATCAAGCCTCGAATACTGGAGCGACGACGTGAATGTCGTGGCGCTGCGGGCCGTGGCCGCCAATGCGATGCGCCGCCTTGCGCGCCAGGATGCGCTCAGCGAAGCCGGTCTCGGCGCGGATTTCCTGGCCGAGGTCGATGCCGGGGCCTTGCAGGTTCCCGCCTACCGCATCCGCACCGTGGTTGAGCAGGCCACGACCGGCTCGGAAGTCACCATGGCCGACCGCGCGCCGGTCTATGTCGCGGGCGGCCTCGCCTATTTCCTCTGGCTGATGATCTTCTCGATCATCCAGTACCTGCTGATGGGCACGATAGAGGAACGCTCCAACAAGATTTTCGACACGCTGCTTACCTCGGTCAGGCTGCCGGAACTGCTCGCGGGCAAGCTGCTGGCCGTGTTCGCCGTCACCTCCACGATGATGCTGTCCTGGGGCCTCTTTGCGTTCGGGGCCTCCCTGTTCGCCACCAGCCAGATCCCCGGCGGCGCCAGCCTGCTCTCGCCCTTCCTCGCCGCCTTCGCCAACCCGGCCATCATCATCCCCGGCCTGATCAGCTTCCTGCTCGGCTATGTCATGTACGGCATGATCTTCATGGCCCTCGGCTCGCTCTGCGACACGATCCAGGAAGCGCAAACCCTGCTCAGCCCGATGATGATCCTGCTCATGCTGCCCATGTTTGCCATCTTCATCGCCTTCCAGGATCCCGGCTCCCCGATTGTCGACATCGCCTCATGGATCCCGGTCTTCACGCCGTTCCTCCTGATCCTGCGCATGCCGCACAATCCGCCTATGTGGGAAGTCATCGCCCAGATGGGTATCATGGCCCTCACCGCCCTCGCCATCCTCTGGTTCGCCACCAAGATCTACCGCGCCGGTGCCGTCCACGGCGCCGGCATCGGCGACCTCGCCGGCGTCTTCAAACGCATGCTCGGCCGCAAGGGCTGATCCCATGCCCGTCTAAAAAATCCCCGCCAGAACGATCATCAGGAATTCCAACCAGCCTTGACCGGAATTGGCCCCAAGCCGTCGAATTCCGAAAGATCGCTTCTGCCCGCCCTGTCTCAATGGCAATCAATCGGCTCAGTCATCGATCATTCTCTAGGGCGTGCACCACCTCATCTGAAAGCGGCACCTCCGGGCTCCTGCATCCAGCATCAAGGGCCAGGCCTTTCAGAAAGCCGCGCCGCACCATGCCCGCCAGAATAGCCTTTCGCAGTTCCCTTTCCCGCTTTCCTGCACCTGAAATAGTTCGAACGATTCCGCGGTAGGGAAGGCCGATCAGACTGCTTATCGCCCCGGAAAGAACCGCGTTCCCGTCACGGTTCGTCTCGCCATCCTCTTCCAGGATCTGATCCAGGTCCGGCCCAAGCACCAGGTCCAGTGCCTCGATTTCGGAAAGGATATCGGTGCACCCGGATTCCCGGGCCCACTCATACGGATTTTCAACCGCCCTGATTAGGATATCCGGCGGATTTTCCCTCATCCAGCTGACATCGCGAAACGGCTGCTCGAGTGCGTTCTGCAGCCGCTCGTCACCGGGTTTGTCGGCATACGTCGTAGATGCGCAGCCGCAGGCCGCTGTCAAAATGGAGAGCACAAAGACAATGCGGATAGTCATGGCAACATCAGGGCTACTCCATCTCACTGAAATTTCGAAGCCGTGTCTTTCAAAGTATCGGTTTCTGCACCATATTCCCGGTTGCATCAGCAACGCGGCACTCGGCCAAGCGTATGTTGGGTGCGTGAATACCAGGAGATACGCACATGACGAACTCCACGAAAAAACTGATCACCGAATTGTCAGATGATTACGGGGTCGTCGTTCACGCCTTGGGCCGAATGACGAAAAACATCGGCGACCACGGTGACGATGCAATCACGGAATCGGCGCGCGGCTTTGTTCATGCAGCCTCCAAGCTCGCCGACAGTCTCAAGCAGCAAACCGTGAACCTGGCGAAAGAGGCCGGTGAAGAAGTTCGTGAGCACCCGATTACCGCCGCCGCACTTGCCGCAGCAGCTGTTGGACTACTTGGCTTCGCCCTGACCCGCGAACACAAGTAGACCGAATTTTCTGGTCTGCGGGTACCCGGCCGTCGCCTTGAGGGTCATGGCTTTCCGTCGCTGCCTCGTCCATCCGTGACGCGCTGAAGAGCCGTGTCCCGGGCAGGAATCAATGACTCCCCACCCTGATTGCGCCGCCGCCTGACCCCCAAAAGAAAAAGCCCCGCCAGATCGCTCTGACGGGGCTTTTTTCAAGGCGTGAGACGTAAAACGCCTACACGATGCCTTCGCGCTGGGCGCGCTTGCGGGCCAGCTTGCGCGCGCGGCGCACGGCTTCGGCACGCTGGCGGGCTTTTTTCTCGGATGGCTTTTCGAAGGCCTGACGGGCCTTCATTTCGCGGAAGAGGCCTTCGCGCTGCATCTTTTTCTTCAGTGCGCGCAGGGCCTGCTCGACATTGTTATCGCGGACGACGATCTGTACGATGGGTCTTCTCCATTGGGTTGGGGGCGTCGCCCCTACGAATTTCTGCGGCTTTGTCAGCCATGAAGGGGCGCCTATATCACGCAAGAAGCAATTTGGCCAAGCCCCTTAAATGATGCAAAGATGTATTATGACACATACGCCGACCGATGTCTTGCGTTCCAGGTGGCTGGACGCCCTCCTGCCCCACATCGCCTTTGACGGCTGGACCGATGCCACCGCGGCGCTCGCGGCGCGTGAAGCCGGGCTCAGCGCGGGTGAGCAGGCCCTCGCCGCCCCGCACGGCGTGATCGACCTGATCGAGGCCTTTTTCGCCGCTGTA